>VCAX01000018.1 GCA_013607665.1 Campylobacterota bacterium
TAAGTAATTTATTTTCCTAAAATAAAAAGATTGTTACTCTTGTCAACCTCTTGCGTGAAGCGCTCTTTGAGCTCTCTGTCAAAGGTTAGTATAAAAATATTTGCATTTTTAAGTTTGACTTTTTGCATCTGTTCTAGCAGCAGATCGTCTGCAACGTTTTTTCCATGATCGCATTTCATGAACTCAAAAGAGTTGAGAGTCTTTCCATAATCGTATAAATTCGCTTCCCACTCTGCACGTTTGAGGTAGAGTGAATCGGGATTGGCTGCCATAAAAATATTTTTGTCCTCTATAGCATAGGGCTCAATGACATCATTAAAAATCGAGGCGATGCTTGAGAAGTTCTCAATATCCCAAAAAAGATAACTTTTCTTTGCGTGAGATCTCTTTTTTTTGTTGATAAGCTTGAGTCTTTTTGTAATATTGAAGCCTGTATGTGCCGTATCATTGACAAGGATGATAGAGGCTTTGAGCTTTTTTGCATCCTCTGTTGCAAAACCAAGAATAGCCCCCATCTCTATGTAAAAATTCAATTCCAAAAGCTCCTGTTCGGCAGAGCCTTTTTGATATTTTTTGAGTTGTTGGAGTTTGTTGCGTGAGAAAAGCAGATGCACACCCATCTTTTCATGGTTGGCATAGGCCTGCTTGACGCGAAAGAAGATATCCTTTGCATGCGGTGTATCAGGAAGTGCAATACTACCTCGATATTTATACTCTATTGTAATCTTTTGTTTATTTAAAGACATTTGAAAAACTCTACAGCTTCTTCTTCATCGGAGCTGAGTTTCTCTTTTGCATAGAGTGGATCTTCTTGCATTATTTTTTGTATTTTTTGTTGGCAATAAGAAAAAAGAATCTCTTGCGCCTCTTTATCATCAGCTAAAAAGCCAAGTCCGCTAAACTGGTATGAAGGCTCTTCTTGTTCGATGCACAGCAGTGTTCCACTACATTTTTCTTCTAAAACATCGATGAGTTCACGGTAGGAGATATTAAACTCTGTTGCATTCCAGCCAATATCTTCAAGCGCTTCATCTGCGAACTTGTCAACTCCGTCCCCTGTGGTGTCATCATATGAAGCACGAGGCGTATTGACTTTAATAAGTTCCTGCCAGTTGGAGAAAGCTTTGATAAGAACACGCTCATCATCTTCCACTACTTGATATTTATCACCGAGCATATCACCAAGAGTCGGTGCTTTTTGCGGTATTAAGGCGGAGCTGTTTTGTGGAGTGTGCTTGCCTTGATAGATAAGAATCTCTTTGGCGGCAAAAGGAGCGAAAACTATTTCGCCTTTTATATTTATGCCAAACTCTTTTTGCGAGTTTACGGCATTTAACAACTCTTTTTTGTTTGTAATGATAATTTCATTAAACAGGTTAAATTTTTTCATCTTTTTTCCAATAATTTTTTTCATATTATACAGAGTAAAAGATTAAGAGGAAAGTTTTTATCTTTATTATAAGCTTGAGCTAATAAAAGTTTTACCAAAGTTTCAGTATAATGCGACAAATTTTTTAAGAGAAAACTCTTAAAGTCAAGGAAAAATGTAATGGCATTAAATGTATATTATGACAAAGACTGTGATATTAACATAATCAAAAGTAAAACAGTTGCGATGATCGGATTTGGTTCTCAAGGACACGCTCACGCAGAAAATTTAAGAGACAGTGGTGTAAAAGTTATTGTTGGTTTAAGAGAGGGTGGTTCATCTTGGAAAAAAGCTGAAGCAAAAGATTTTGAAGTTTATACTGTAGCAGAAGCAAGTGCTAAAGCTGATGTTGTAATGATTCTTTTACCAGATGAAAATCAAGCAGAAATTTACAAAAACGAAATCGAGCCAAATCTTAAAGAGGGTGCAACTATCGCATTTGGTCATGGTTTTAATATTCATTATGGTCGTATCCAACCACGCAAAGACATCAATGTTACTATGATCGCTCCAAAAGCTCCAGGTCATACTGTACGTAGTGAATTTGTTCGTGGTGGCGGTATTCCAGATTTAATCGCTGTTGGTCAAAACCCTTCAGGAACTACAAAAGAGTTGGCACTTTCATATGCATCGGCAATCGGTGGCGGACGTACTGCAATTATCGAGACAACATTCAAAGATGAGACTGAAACTGACCTTTTCGGTGAGCAAGCTGTTCTTTGTGGTGGTACAGCAGCACTTGTTCAAGCTGGTTTTGAGACTTTAACAGAAGCTGGTTATGCTCCTGAACTTGCATACTTTGAGTGTCTTCATGAACTGAAACTTATCGTTGACTTGATGTTTGAGGGTGGTATTGCAGATATGAGATACTCTATCTCCAACACTGCTGAGTATGGTGACTATGTTTCTGGGAAACGTGTTATCAATGCTGAGTCTAAAGCTGCAATGAAAGAGATCTTAAAAGAGATCCAAGATGGTAGATTTGCAAAAGACTTCATCCTAGAAGGTCAAGCAGGATACCCTCGTATGAATGCTGAGCGTGCAAACGATAAAGAGATGTTAATCACAAAAACAGGTGAGAAACTTCGTGCTATGATGCCGTGGATTTCAGCAAACAAAATCGTCAACCAAGACGAAAACTAAAATAGCGACGCAACTTCTGCGTCGTTATGTTCGTCACGTACTATAAGTACGCTTCCTCTCTAGACTCCTTGAATTTACATCACTCTTTTAGTTTTCGTAAGTGCTTTATTTTTAAAATCCAATGCCTATTAAGCATAAATCTAATAGTTTTCAAACTATCATATATCTCCAAATTTCCGCTATAATCTTGTAACTATTTTTAAGAGAGAAAGATGGCAAAGCGTATTTTTGTAACAGCTACCAATACTGATATCGGTAAAACCTATGTGACGGCACTTCTGATGAAGGCATTTACGAAAAAGGGCTATAAGGTCGGTGTTATCAAGCCTGTGGAGACCGGTGTGAGCGATGGGGTTTATCCTGATGGAGATCTGCTTTTACGACTTTTAAAAGAGCTCAATCCGCTTGCATGGTCACTAGAGGTTGAAGATATTGTGCCCATCTCTTATGAACTGCCTGCAGCACCGCTTATTGCTTCTGATTTTGGGGAGATTGATTATGCAAAGATAGATCATGCCATTATGCAGCAAGAGGCCTTTTGTGATGTTTTGCTCATTGAAGGTGCGGGTGGACTGTATGTACCGCTTGATAATGAAGTGATGATGATAGATCTGATTCAAAAAGTGGATGCCGCAGCCCTTCTTGTCACACACTGCTCACTGGGTTGTATCAATGATGCTCTGCTTTCTCAAAAGGCACTGGAAGCACAAAATATTAACTATGCGACTGTTTTTAACTGTAAAGCGGATGATAAGAGTTTTGAAGAGGTGAGTGCACCCTATTTCAGAGCAACAGCAAAAGAGATTTTTAAATCTGCTTCGGACATTGACACTCTGTGTGATGTCTTGTATAATTTGTAAATTAAAAAAAGAGAGAGTAAGTATGCAGCATTTAATACGAACAGATGATTTTACAAAAGCTGAGATCGAAGCACTTTTGGCTGATGCAAAAAGCTTTAGTGACGGACGATTTGAGAAAATCCTGCAGGACAAACTTATCATTACTCTCTTTTTTGAGAATTCTACACGTACCAAAAGTTCTTTTGAGATCGCAGCTAAGCGTTTAGGTGCGGAGATAGTCCATCTTGATGTGGCAAAGAGCTCAACAAAAAAAGGTGAAACACTGGTCGATACAGCGATGAATCTCGATGCGATGGGTCCTCACGCAATCATTGTACGTCATCAAAATGCGGGTGTGCCAAAAATCCTCTCCAACCATACAAAAGCAGCGATTTTAAATGCAGGTGACGGAGCGCATGCACACCCATCCCAAGCCCTCTTGGACCTTTATACACTTAGAGATCACTTTGGTGATGTCAGCGGGAAAAAGATCGCTATAGTCGGTGATATTAAAAACTCGCGTGTAGCAAACTCAAACATCGAACTCCTCAGTCGTTTTGGCATGGAGGTTATTTTAGTCGCACCGCCGCATTTTTTACCAAAAACATCACTCAAAACAACGCATTATCTGCGTGAGATCATTGATGAGGTCGATGCTATTATGAGTCTTCGTACACAGACAGAACGCCACTCAGCACAAAGCTACGCATCACTCAAAGATTATGCAAGTGACTTTTGTATTACAGAAGAGTTGATAGGTGATCGTGATATTATCCTTTTACACCCTGGGCCGGTTCACAGAAATATAGACATCACCGATGCAATGCTGCAAGATGAGCGTTGTAAAGTGCTGCAACAGGTTAGCAACGGGGTGAATATGCGCATGGCTATTCTTAAAAAACTTATAGCATCAAAGTAGTTGATGTCATTTGCTAAAATAAATACTCTTGCAAAAGAGGGGAAGCCTTTTTTGTTCATCAGTGACTTTAAAGCCAAGCGGGTAGAAGTCTATACGCTTGATACACTGCAAAGCCATGATATAGAGTTTTGTATCTGCGAAGATTTTGCGTATAAAACACATAAACATTTCCTAAAAAAACACCCAACTTCATTCAGAGAGTATAAAAAGCGATTTGATGCTGTCATAGAAGAGATAAAATCGGGCAATACCTACATACTCAATCTCACGCAGCCTACACCCATTGAGACGAATCTTTCACTCAAAGCAATCTACAATATGGCAAATGCACACTATAAACTTCGTGTACGTGATGAATTCGTCTGCTTTTCGCCTGAGAAGTTTGTACAGATCAAAAACAATACAATTCATACCTTTCCGATGAAAGGAACAATTGATGCCTCCATTGCTGATGCAAAAGAGAAGATTCTCTCTGATGAAAAAGAGATGGCAGAACATATTATGATCGTCGATCTGCTTCGAAATGATCTCTCAGCAGTTGCAAAAGATGTCAAAGTGGAGAAGTTTCGTTACACGCAAAAGATTCAAGCCGGCGATAAAGAGCTGTTACAGGTAAGCTCACACATCAGCGGAACACTACAGGAGAAATGGCGTGAAAAGCTTGGAGATATTTTGCGCTCGCTTTTGCCGGCAGGCAGTATAAGCGGTGCGCCAAAAAAGAGTACTGTAGATATCATAGCTAAAACAGAAGGCTATGAGCGGGGGTTTTTCTCCGGTGTTTTTGGTGTTTTTGACGGTGAAAGTTTTGACAGCGGCGTGATGATTCGCTTTATTGAAAACGCAAAAGATGGCTATATCTACAAGAGTGGCGGCGGTATAACACTTGACAGCAAGGCCGAGTTGGAGTATGAAGAGCTCAAAGATAAAATATATCTGCCGTAATTTCAGATTATTTGGGTTATAATAAGTCAAAAAAGATTGAAGGATGTAAATGTATAGTGAGGATTTGAAGTTTTCATTGTGGGCAGATTTTATTGAAAGAGAGTATCTTGATAATGAATTTAAAGCGTTGATAGCTAAGAAGATTATCAATGGGGCTACTTCAAATCCTGCTATATTTAAAAATGCCATTTTAAACTCTGATGCCTATTTGCATCAGTTAAAATCTCTAGAAGGGATGTCAGCAAAAGAGAAATATGAAGCTGTAGCTATTTATGACATACAAAAAGCGGCAGATATTTTAAGACCACTTTTTGAGCGTGGAGATGACGGCTATGTAAGTATAGAGGTCGATCCTTATCTTTGTGATGATGCAACTGCGACGATCGCTGAGGGCAAGCGGCTCTTTGAGCGTATTGCAAGAGAAAATGTCATGATAAAAGTACCTGCTACTGAAGCCGGTTATGAAGCGATGCAAGCCTTGAGCGCAGAAGGGATTCCTCTCAATGCTACACTTATCTTTAAAAAAGAGCAGGCAATTCGATGTGCAGAGGCCTTTAAAAAAGGAGGTGAAAAATATGGCAAGAGCGTGGATACGGTTATCAGTATTTTCGTCTCTCGTGTTGACAGGGCGCTTGATGCATTTTTAGTAGAGCATAACATTGCACCAGCACTGACTGGTATTTATAACTCATCTGCTATATATACAGCTATTGAGGAGATGCAAGTACCGGGGTGTCGTGCACTCTTTGCTAGTACCGGAGTCAAAGATGACTCACTTCCCCCATACTACTATGTTGAGAAACTCTTGGCATACAACAGTGTAAATACGGCGCCAATCGATACGATTAAAGCTTTTGATGCAGATGCAAAGAAAGAAAAGGCGCTGCCTATTGAACAAAATATCATAAATGAGCATTTTGACAAACTCAAAGAGGTCGGTATTGATCTAGATGCAGTGCTGCAAAAACAGATAGATGATGGTTTAGAGGCATTTAAAGAGGCATTTAAAGAGATTTTGGAGGCATTATGAACGTAGATGTAGATGTAAGTAAACTAACCTTTGAACAACTAAAAAAGGTACGGGTTCATCTTAAAAAGATGATTGAAGTAGGTGGATCGGATCTCCATATTAAAGCGAATTCTGTAATGCGTGCACGTATCAATGGGGAGATCAAACAGTTTTCCGGAGGTATTTTTTCAAAAGAGGATGCGCTTACTTTTGCCAAGGAACTGCTGAAAGGACGTTTTGCGGAATTTGTTGAAAAAAAAGAGCTCGACCTTGTCTATCCCTTTGATGAGAACAATCGTTTCCGTGTCAATATCTTTTTTCAAATGGATGGAGTCTCTGCAGTCTTTCGTGTTATCCCTGTAAGAATTCCTTCTTTTGAGGAGCTGCATCTTCCTGAAGTTGTCAGAAGTTTTGCACATAAAGAACGGGGTCTTGTGCTTGTAACGGGAGTTACCGGTTCTGGTAAATCTACGACGCTTGCAGCACTTATCAATGAGATCAATCTTACAAGAAAAAAACATATCATCACAATTGAAGATCCGATTGAGTTCGTTCATAAAGATAGAGGCTGTATTATCAATCAGCGTTCTGTCGGACAAGATACACTCTCGTTTGGTACAGCGCTGCGTGCAGCACTGCGTGAAGACCCCGATATTATTCTTGTTGGGGAAATGCGTGACCGTGAGACAATCAATCTGGCACTTCATGCTGCAGATACAGGGCACCTTGTATTTTCAACACTCCATACTGTTGATGCAAAAGAGACGATCAACCGTATCATCGCACAGTTCCCTACAGAGGAACAAAACCGTGTAAGACTCTCTGTCGCTGGAGTACTGCAGGGAGTTGTCTCTCAGCGTCTTGTGCCGACAATAGATGGAAAACGTCGCGCAGCACTAGAGATTTTGGTGCGAACGCCTACGATTGAAAAACTCATTATGGAAAACCGTGACTATGAGATTCGTGATACTATAGAAGCAGGAAAAGAGCACTACCATTCACAAAGTTCCGATCAGGCTATTTATGATCTTTATATTGAAAAAGTGATATCTAAAGAGCAAGCACTTGAAAATGCAACGAGTGCATCGGATCTTGAGCTTAAAATTTCGGGGCTTACATCAGGAAAAATCACAAGCAATCCAAATGAAGGTGATGCAAAAGCACCGGAAGTAGATATCTCTACAGATGATGATATTTTTGATTTAAAGTAAAGTTTAATTCAAAAATAGCTATAATTGCGCCCATTTCAAAATTAAGGACTTCATATGTTAGAAGGTATAGTTAGAGAGAGTATTGGCAAAAAGAGCACAAAAGCTCTTCGCCGTGATGGTTATCTAATTGCAAATATTTACGGAAAAGGGCTTGAGAATATCAATGCTGCATTCAAAGAAAATGAATATATCCGTACTGTTCGCAACAAAGATACATTAGCGTTTCCAGTAAAAGTTGGAGACAAAGAAATGAATGTTGTGGTTCAGGCATATGAGTCTCATCCAGTAACTGGAAAACTTTTACATGTTGATCTTATGGTAGCACAACCAGGTGTTGTTACACACTATATGGTTCCTGTTGAAGCACAAGGGGAAGCAATCGGTCTTAAAAACAAAGGACTTGTAAATATCAACAAAAGACGTCTTCGTGTAAAAGCAAAAATCGAAGATCTTCCAAAAGCAATCGTTATCGATGTAACAGATATGGATGTTGGTGATGCAAAACTTATCCGTGATATTGCAGACATTGACGGTATTACATTTACAGATGCTGATCGTGTAGCAGTATTGAGTGTTATTAAAGCTAAATAATTATGCTCATAGTCGGTCTAGGTAATCCGGGACCAGACTATGAAAAAACACGCCATAACATTGGTTTTATGGTGATTGACGAGCTTATATCACGTCATAATGCTACAAAACTCTCCTCTTCAAATTTTGAAGGGGAACTCTACAAACTTAAAAATCATTTTTTATTAAAACCACTCACTTATATGAATCTCTCCGGTAATTCTGTTGTAAAAGTAAAAAATTTTTACAAAATCGAAGATGTTGTTGTAATACATGATGATTTGGATCTTCCTTTTGGCGCGTTGCGTTTTAAAAAAGGTGGTGGACATGGTGGACATAACGGTCTAAAGTCAATCGATGCCATGATAGGTAAAGAGTATATTCGTATTCGCATGGGCATAGGCAAACCAGAGCACAAAGGGGAAGTGGCTTCGTATGTTTTAAGCCCTTTTAGCAAAGAGAATGAAAAATGCTTAGAGCAGATTATAAATGATGCGGCAGATGCGACTGAGTATCTGCTTGGGCACTCTTTAGAACAAACGCGCTGTAAATATTCCAAAAAAGGTATGCAATGTTAGCTTTTCGATATATTGCGCTGCATTATTTGAAGTACTTTGCTATTATTTTGGGAGCCTTAATGCTCTTTGTTGTCGGGTTTGATTATATGGAACATGCTGCTGAGCTCTCAAAATCTGCCAACTTACTGCTTATTTATCTCGTATATAACGGCTTTTACGCTATTGATCTGCTTTTGCCGCTCTCTTTGGTATTTGCTATGATATCGACAAAGATATTTTTAATCCGCTCCAATGCCCTTGTCTCTTTTTATTCACTTGGATATTCGCGGGTAGATGTACTCAAGCCCTTTGTAATTGTTTCAACGACGATTATAGTTTTGTTTATCTCCTTACATACATGGTCAAGTTTTGCACGAGCACAGGAGTTCTCACGCAACATTCGTCAACATGCGCAGTACTTAAATCCGACACGTGACCTTTTCTTTGCATATAAAGGAAAATATGTCTATTTTTCAAAACTGCTGCCACTGCAGGAGCGTGCTGTCGGTGTGCGTGTCTTTAGTGTGAAAAACAACTCACTCAAAGAGGTAGTTACTGCAAAAGCTGCCGAGTATCGTAACGGATTTTGGCATATAAAAAAGGGAGATCTGATTGAAAAACCGGATGATCTCTCTTTGGCCTCATCAGGAATTTTTGTTTCAAAAGCAGATAATCTGAAGATTCTTGAGGGTTTCCGTCCAAAAATGCTCGATCAGGTCTATGAAGGAAAAGTGAATTTTACGATTGGGGACGCTATTGATGCTATTCTCCTGTTGGATAGTCAGGGTATTGATACACGAACGATTAAAGGGGCCTTATATAAGATATTTGTTTATCCTTTTTTTGCACCCCTGTTGATTGTTATAATCTTTTTCTTCGTTCCTATGAGCGTGCGCTTTTTAAATGTCTCTCTTTTTAGTTTTGGTGCGATTTTGGCGACACTGCTGATTTGGGGAATACTTATGATGTTTATAGAGCTCTCAAATAATAAAACAATTTCCAGTGAAGTAGGTATTGTTGCCCCGATTATCATTCTTTTACTTATTGCTATTAGGCAGTGGAGAAGACATAGACTCTCTACCTCTTAGGCACTTTAGTGTCAGACACTTATAAGCACATTTTAGATAAAATCATTCAAAAAAATATTTGGAATTTTTATGATTGATTTTAAAGAATTGGCAAAAGAGTACGGCACTCCCCTTTATGTATATGACTTTGATTATATGGCAGCACAATATACAAAGCTTAAAGAGGCATTTCGCGGTAGAAAATCCATTATCGCATATGCTGTAAAAGCAAACTCGAACTTGAGCGTTATCAAACATTTTGCAAAGATGGGAAGCGGTGCGGACTGCGTGAGCATTGGTGAAGTACGCCGTGCATTTCTAGCAGGAATTCCTGCATATAAAATCATCTTCTCAGGTGTGGGTAAAAGTGATGCCGAGATTCGCGAGGCGATTGAGAGAGATATTCTCTACATTAACGTTGAGAGTGAAGCAGAACTTGGCCGAGTAGAGCTTATTGCAAAAGAGCTGGAGGCAAAGGCTCGTATCAGTATTCGTGTAAACCCGAATATTGATCCAAAGACGCATCCATATATCTCAACAGGATTGCATGACAATAAATTTGGTGTCGATCTTGAGAGCGCAAAAAGAATGTACATCAAAGCCAACAACTCTGAAAGTCTCGATCCTGTCGGTATTCACTTTCATATTGGCAGTCAATTAACAGAGCTTGATCCTATTCGTGAAGCTGCAGAGATTGTTGCTGACTTGGTGCGTTCTCTTGATGCTATCGATATTGAATTGAAGTTCTTTGATGTAGGTGGCGGGCTTGGCATCAAGTACGATGATGAAACAACTATTGAGCCTTATGATTATGCACAGGCGATTCTAGGAACACTCACCGGTCTTGATATGACGATTATTTGTGAACCGGGACGCTTTTTGACGGCCAATGCTGGCTATTTTGTAACAAAAGTACTCTATGAAAAACAAAACGGCGATAAAAAATTTGTCGTTGTTGATGGGGCGATGAACGATCTGCTGCGTCCATCACTCTATAATGCTTACCATAAAATCGAGGCACTTACAGAGGCAGATAGCCAAGAGTTGCAAAAAGTCGATATTGTAGGTCCTGTGTGTGAAAGCGGTGACTTCTTTGCAAAAGATTATATGCTGCCGCATGTAGAGCATAATGACCTGCTTGTGATTAAGAGTGCCGGAGCTTACGGCTTTGGTATGGGAAGCAACTATAACACGCGAGGAAGAAGTGCAGAAGTTGCTGTGGAAGGCTCCAAAGTAAGACTCATTAGAAAACGTGAAGATTTTGAAGATCTCATAGCTTTAGAGCGAGAGTTTTTAGAGGATTAAAATGTACTTCATAGATGTTCAAGGTACACTTATTTCTGATGCAGACAAATCGCCTATAAGAGGTTCACGAGAGTTTATCGACTATTTAAACAGTGAGAATCTCCCGTATATGGTCATTACAAACAATACCAAAAAAGCATCATCCAATTTTTATAACTATCTGACATCTATTGGTTTTGCATTTCCGTTTGAGCGATACCTAGATCCTTTAATGCTTTTAGAGTCTCGTGTGAGTAAAGAGGCTGTCGCAGCGTATGGAGCAGAGGAGTTTTTACATACTTTGCAAACTATGGGCTACAGACTTGACTATACATCTCCAAAAACAGTGCTTATTGCCATTAAAGAGGATTTCAGTGCCGATGAATATGCGCAGATGATTGACTTCTTGCTCTCAGGTGCAAAACTTGTCGGTATGCATGAGACTTCCATCTATGCAAAAAACGGCAGACGCTATCCTGGTGTAGGTGCGATTTTAAAGATGCTGGAGTTTGCAACGAGTAGCTCTTATGAAGTTGTCGGTAAGCCAAGTGTCGCTTTTTATTCTGAGGCACTCACGCGACTGCAGCAGCAAGAAAAAAGAGCGAGTTTTGAGCAGGTTACAATTATCAGTGATGATGTCAAAGGGGATCTCGGCGGAGCAAAAGAGCTTGGGATGAAGACGCTCTTTGTTACAAGCGGCAAGTATAAAACAGCGCAGGAGATTGTTCCCTCTTTAGCAGAGCATCTGCGACCAGATGCAGTTTTATCAGATATGCAAGAGGTTTTAGAGACTTTGAAGGGAGAAGGATTATGAATACATTAGATGAGTGCAGAGTTGCCATTGATGCCATAGATGATGAGGTGCTTACACTGCTGAACAAACGTATGAAAGTAGTTGAGCGTGTTGGTGAGATCAAACAGGGTACCGGTGGTGCAATCTACAGACCTGAACGTGAAAAAGCGATTATTGAACGACTCACAAAACGAAATGAAGAAGAGGGCGGGCTCTTAAACAAAAGTGCCATTGAAGCCATTTTTTTAGAGATATTTGCTGTTGCACGTAATCTTGAACTGCCTGAAAAGATTGCATATCTCGGACCAGAAGGAACATTTACCCATCAAGCAGCAGAGAGCCGTTTTGGTGCAATGAGCAACTACCTCTCACTCAACTCCATAGAGTCCGTCTTTAAAGAGCTTGAAGCAAAACGTGCAAAGTTCGGTGTCGTTCCCATAGAAAACTCGCGTGACGGCGTTGTCGGTGAAACTCTTGATCTGCTTTCAAAATCTTCCGTCAAAATAGTCGCAGAGCTTTATATGCCGATTCATATCTCCTTTGCAACAAAAGCGGACTCTTTAAAAGATATAAAACGAATCTACTCAAAAGACAAAGGTTTTGGGGAGTGCAGGGAGTTTTTAAACGAATACGATTTAAGTAATATCGAACAAATTCCTGTAGAATCAACGGCAAAAGCGGCAATTTTGGCAAGCAAGGACAAAGAGTCCGCCGCAATCTGTTCGCACATTGCAGCAAAGCTCTATGGCATTCCTGTTATGTTTGAAAATATTGAAGATGTACATGACAATACTACACGTTTTGTCATTTTAAGTGATTTTAAAAATGCGATCAGCGGTGATGATAAAACCAGCATTTTGGCAAAACTCAAAGATGCCAATGAAGCAGGTTCTCTTGTGCATTTTTTAAGTGATTTCGATGCGGCAAAGATCAATCTCTCCAAAATCGAATCGCGCCCTTCAAAAGAGAGCGGGGGATTTGGTTATTGGTTCTATATCGATTTTTATGGGCATATTGATGAAGAGAGAGTGCAGAAGGTTATTGAAAAACACAAAGATGAAGTCACATGGCTTGGAAGTTATGTAAAGGGTGAAGATTGAAGTTTAATAAGAAATTAGCGAATATTTCTACATATGAAGCGGGTAAGCCGATAGAGCTTGTTGTACGTGAGTTTGGCATTGAGCCGCAAGATATCATAAAACTGGCATCGAATGAGAATCCTTATGGGTGTTCTGTTAAAGTGCAGCAGGCGGTGCAGAAGATTTTTCCGCAGATGGCAATGTATCCGGATGATTCTATGATGAAGCTCAAAGAGCTGCTCTCACGCAGGTTTTCACTTGGTGAGGAAAATATTATTATCGGAAGCGGAAGTGATCAGGTAATTGAGTTTTTAATGCATGCAAAGGCAGAAGAAAATACAAAGATTCTTATAAACTCCGTAACATTTGCAATGTATGAAATCTATGCAAAACATGTTGGTGCAGAGGTTATCAAAACAGCTTCACAAAAACATGATTTGGATGAATTTTATACACTGTATAAAGAACATAATCCTGATATTATTTTTCTTTGTACGCCAAACAATCCGACAGGTGATGCACTTGATGCATATGAAATAGTAGAATTTTTAGCTAAGATCGACAGTGATACCTTAGTCGTTGTTGACGGTGCCTATATGGAATATGCTCAGTTTAAAGATGCGGCAAAAAAAGTAGATCCAAAAAGAGTTATAGAGAAGTTTGACAATGTTGTTTACCTAGGAACTTTTTCAAAAGCATATGGGCTTGGAGGTATGCGCGTCGGCTATGGTCTTGCAGATGCAAAAATTATCAAAGAACTTTATAAGCTGCGTCCTCCTTTTAATATTACAACACTCTCATTAGAAGCTGCTTCAGTGGCACTTGAAGATGCAGAATTTGTGAATGAAAGTATTGCTTTGAATTTTGAAGAGATGAAACGCTATGAAGAGTTTGCAAACAAGCAAAAAATAGATATAATAGAGAGTTATACAAATTTCGTTACTTTATGCTTTAATGACAACATAAATTCGACACAACTTTCCGATGCCTTGCTGCAGCGTGGAATGATTGTGAGAAATCTACGTGGGTATGGGATGAATGCAATTCGTGTAACAGTTGGAACAAAAAAACAAAATGATCGTTTTTTTGAACTTATGGCAGAGTTAGTGTAAAATTTTGAAGATGAGAGATTAATGGATTTTAAGGCGCTTTTTTCGCAGTTGTCAGTTTTGTATGCAAAGCTGAGTAAAGAACAAAAGATAATTATCGCAGCAGCAGTTGTCGGTATTGTCGCATTTCTTATTTTTCTTGTTGTCTATACTGCAAACAAAAGTACAAAAAGCTCCTATGTAACACTTTTTGAAACGCTGAGTGACAGTGATGCTGCAAAGGTCATTGCACAGCTTGACAAAGATGGAATAAAATATGAAATCGCAGCCAATAATGTCATAAAAGTTCCAAAAGACGTTGTCTATAAAGAGCGTATCGCCATTGCAGCGCAAGGCATTCCAAAAAATAGTGGTGTAGGTTTTGAGCTCTTTGACAAGCAGGAGTTTGGAGCGACAAATTTTGATCAAAAGATTAAACATCTGCGTGCCTTAGAGGGTGAACTTGCACGTACTATCACAGCACTCTCTCCCGTCGAGCGAGCGACTGTAAATCTTGCCTTACCAAAAGAGACGCTCTTTGTTTCCAAGCAGGTAGATCCTACAGCATCGGTTATGGTCGAGCTTATGGAAGGTAGAGCACTCTCCTCAAAACAGATTCGAGGTATTAAAAATCTTGTCGCTGCTGCAGTACCACGATTGAAGCCTGAGAATGTGATGCTTGTCAGTAGTGATGGCGTAACTCTCGGAGATAATGAAGAGGGTTCACAAATGAGTGAACTCTCTCTTGTGCAACAGCGCTATAAACTTAAAGAAGAGAAAAAGCTCCAAAATAAAATTGTAGATGTGATAGCTCCTTTTGTCGGTGGTAATGATAAGGTCGTTGCGCAGGTCAGTATAGAGTTCGATTTTTCTCAAAAAAGCTCTACTTCCGAGACATATGATCCGGAAAATGTTGTTAGAAGTGAACAGACCAGTGAAGAGAAGCGTGAAGGTGTGCAGCCTGAGCAAGTTGGTGGTGTTCCGGGAACTGTGAGCAATATCGGTCCTGTAAAAGGACTCAAGTCGCAAAAATCTCTGGAAAAATATACAAAAAATACAGGAACAACGAACTATGAGGTCGGCAAGACTGTCAGTACAACGAAGAGTCAGTTTGCGCGCATTAAAAGAATTACGGCTGCAGTCGTTGTAGACGGAAAATATAAACACAAACTTGACAAAGATGGAAATCCGACAGATGAGTTGGAGTATGTACCACTCGATGCAACAGATCTTAAAGCATTAGACTCCTTGGCAAGTCGCTCTATCGGCATTAATCCAGAACGCGGTGATCAGATAAGTGTACAAAACCTTCAGTTCGAGAGAGCTGCCACAACTACGCCAGATAGAGTCAGTCAAGCTGTGACATTCACACAGACCTATATTGCACCGTTTGCAGATCTGTTTAAATACATTTTTGTACTTATTTTACTGCTTATTCTTTACAAGAAAGTTATTGCACCGTTTGCCGATAAAATGCTTGAGGTCTCTCGTGAAGATGAGGAGATCGAAGCACCAAAACTGGAACTTGAAGATGATGAGGGTGAAGATCTGATAGAAAAAGTTCAAACGATGCGTAAAAAAGTTGAAGAACAGCTCGGTATGACAAGTAATCTCAATGAAGATGAGCTTAAACATGAAGTTATACTAGAAAAAGTAAGAACTATGGCGGAAGATGCACCAGAAGAGGTTGCTTCGCTATTGCAGGCACTTTTGAATGAAGAAGCTGAAATACCAAAGCCGGAGAAGGGGTAGCATATGGCAAATATGACACAGCAACAACAGGCCATATTTGATGAAATGAGCATGGCAGAAAAAATTGCCATTTTACTGCTGCAACTTGGTGAAGATACAACGGCAGAGATCTTTTCAAATATGAATGTTGAAGCGATTACAGAGATATCAAAATACATTGCAACAAATACGACAATAGATAGAGCGATAGCAACAGCAGTTCTTGAAGAATTTCATGCCATTTTCCAGTCAGGACAGTATCTTACTCCCGGTGGTATGGAGTATGCGAGAGAACTGCTCTATAGAACACTTGGTACGGAGGAAGCAAAAAAAGTGCTTGATAAACTCTCAAAAAGTATGCAAAATACACAAAACTTTGCCTATCTTTCAAAAATCAAGCCACAGCAGCTCTCAGACTTTATTATTAATGAGCATCCACAGACCATTGCACTTATTTTGGCGCATATGGATCCGACAGAAGCTGCGGACACTCTGCAGTTCTTTCCGGATGATCTACGAAGTGAAGTTGCGATGCGTATGGCAAAACTTGGAGATATCTCTCTATCAGTCATCAAGCGTGTTTCAGCTGTTCTTGAGTCAAAACTTGAATCACTTGCTTCGTACAAAGTTGAGGTTGGTGGTACACGTGCTGTGGCAGATATCTTTAACCGCTTGGGTGCGAAATCTTCCAAGGCAACACTTGCTACAATCGAGCAGGTAGATGAAGAGCTTGCAACACAGATCAAAGAGATGATGTTTACTTTTGAAGATATGGTCACGCTGGATAAAATAGCCATTACAGAAGTGCTCAAAGCAGTTGATAAAGCAGACTTGATGTTAGCACTTAAATCTTCTCCAGAAGAGCTTAAAGAGAAATTCTTCTCTGCAATGAGTGAGCGAGCCCGTGAAGCATTTGAAGAAGAGATGCAGTTCCTTGGTGCTGTAAAAATGAAAGATGTTGAAGCGGCACAAAGAAAAATTGTCGAGGTTGTAAACCAGCTGGCTGAAGCTGGAACAATTCAGATGGGATCATCTGAAGAGATGATAGAGTAGGATCATGGCAACAGTAATACCAAACAGCAAAATTGAAAAACACCATGTCGATAAATATAATTTTAAAGTCATTGCTTTAGGCGCAGCGGAGGGTAGCAGTGAGCCATCTTCAACAGAGGAGAGTGTAGCAGTAAGCCCTGTGCAGGCAGCGACAGAGATTGACTCAAGTGCTTTGGACAACAAGTCAAAAGAGTCTTTGATTGAATCTTTAATGAAAAAAACAGATGAGATGTCTTCGAACTTTATCAAGTTGCAGATGAAACTTGAGGCTAAGGAAGAAGAGTTCAAAGAAGAACTGCAAAAAGCAAAAGAAGAAGCGTTTGCAGAGGGAATGAAAGCAGGAAAAGCACAGGCTTTAGAAGAGATAGACAAAGATCTCAATGTAAAAATGGAACTCTTTACAAACTCCATAGCCAAGCTTGAAAAGAGTGCAAGTGAGTTTGAAAGTTCTTTGGAGAGCTTAAAAAATGAACTTGTTTCTGCCGCACTTGATATCTCTAAAGAGGTTATTAAGATAGAATTGAGTACAAATTCCTCTGAAGTTGCCAAAGTATTGGCAGAGGAACTTATCAATGATCTGCAGGGAGCATCAAAAGTGACACTCAAAGTCAACCCTAAAAATCATGCCTATGTTTCTGAACACCTTGGTGTATTAGAGCATATTACAATACTCGCAGATAGTGCAATTAGCGAGGGCGGTGTTGTTGTGTTGAGTGATGCAGGCAATATTGATGCCCAAATATCGAAAAGATTTGAAAGAGTAAAGAAAGCAGCCCTTAGTGAATAAAATGAATTTACAAAATAAAAGTATTGTAGAGCTAGAAGTGCTTTGCGATGAAATACGAGAGAGAATTTTAGCAGTAGTGAGTAAAAATGGCGGGCATTTAAGCTCAACGCTTGGTGCAACAGAGCTTATTGTCGCGATGCACAGAGTATTTGACAGTAAAAAAGATCCGTTTATCTTCGATGTATCGCATCAATCCTATGCTCATAAACTGCTTACCGGAAGATGGGATGAGTTCGATACCTTGCGACAGTTTGGCGGTATCTGTGGATACACGAAACCAAGTGAGAGTGAAGATGACTACTTTGTCGCGGGACACTCTTCTACTTCCATCTCTTTGGGTGTCGGTGCTGCAAAGGCAATTGCACTCAAAGGCGAGCAGGATGAGCGTATTCCCGTTGTGATGATAGGGGATGGCTCTATGACAGCCGGAATGGTCTATGAAGCGCTCAATGAACTGGGTGATAGAAAATACCCGATGATAATCATCCTCAATGATAATGAGATGAGTATCGCCAAGCCTATCGGTGCGGTCTCAAGAATGCTCTCCTCTGCAATGGCGTCGCCATTTTACCAGCGTTTTAAAAAAACAACTGAAAATTTTGTCGATAATTTTGGTGAGAGTGCACGTTACATTGCAAAACGTATGGAAGAGTCTTTAAAACTTGTCACTCCCGGAATTATGTTTGAAGAGATGGATATTGACTACATCGGTCCGGTTGACGGGCATAATCTCACGCAGCTCATTGAGATCTTTGAGACAGCAAAGAAGATGAAAAAGCCTGTCATCATTCATGCCCAGACGATTAAAGGCAAAGGGTATGAGATAGCAGAGGGAAAAGAGGAGAAGTGGCATGGTGTCGGTCCTTTTGACATCAGCAGTGGCTCAAGTGCCAAAAAGTCCTCTCTTAAATCTGCAACACAGATATACACAGAATCTTTGCTGTACCTGTGTAAAAACAATGATAAGATCGTCGGCGCAACAGCAGCGATGCCTAGTGGTACGGGACTTTCTGCATTAATGGAAAAATATCCAAATCGTTTTTGGGATGTTGCCATTGCTGAGCAGCATGCGGTCACATCTATGGCAGCACTTGCCCGTGAGGGATTCAAACCTTTTTGTACGATCTACTCGACTTTCTTGCAACGTGCATACGATCAGGTGATTCACGATACCTGTTTAATGGATCTTCCTGTTGTTTTTGCGCTTGATCGTGCGGGAATCGTGGGCGAAGACGGCGAAACACATCAGGGCGTTTTCGATGTAAGCTTTTTACGTGCCATACCAAATATGACGCTCTTCGCACCGCGTGATGAGAAGAGCTTTCATCAGGCGATGGCTTTTGCTGCGCAGTATGAGCACCCGTGTTCTTTGCGTTATCCAAGAGGTGCCTTTATTGATACGGAGGCACTGCCGGAATCTGCCCCTTTTGTATTGCCAAAATCACAACTCTTGCGTGAGGCAGACGGAGATATACTTTTTATCGGCTACGGTAATGGTGTTGGGCGTGCTTATGAGACTGCTAAACTTTTGGATATACCGGTAACTATTTTGGATCTGCGTTTTGTCAAACCTTTGGATGAAGCGATGCTGCGTGAGATGGCAAAGAGACACAAAAAATGGTTCGTTTTTTCAGACACTTCAAAAATGGGCGGGGTTGGTTCGGCATTGCTTGAATTTTTGGCTAAAGAGAAAATAAAAGATGTAGAGCTAGAGAGTTTTGAATATGAGGATGTGTTTATTACACATGGTGATACAAAAGTCGTAGAAGAATCACTCGGAATATTACCTGAGCAGTTGGCATCTAAAATTTATTTTATATAAAGCGTATATAGATTGTTTTCTTCTGTCTTAATTCTTGTTGCTAGCTCATCGATAATAGCATAGAACTTTTCTTTAAAGGTTTTATCTAAATGTTTGTTTTCTTGTGTATAAGTATCAAGAAAATTAATGACATCTTTTTGAATTGTTTTTATTGACCCTTCGAAATGCTCTACGAGCTCTATTGTTTCAGGAGAGTTTGTATAATATTTTTTTAAGTATCTGTAAAGTTGATGTAAATTTCTTTGATGATTTCCTAAATGAATATTGCTCCATGTCGGGGTAAACATTGTCTTCCCAGTAGATGCTTATGGGATACTCCACTTTTTTTCTAAAAAAATAGCAAGAACTACAATCGCTAAAACTGGTACAATAAATATGCTAAATATTCCTAAACCCATCACACAACCCTTTTAAAAATATTATGCATTATATCTTGTTTTTATTCATTTCACTCAAAAGACAAATGCAGAGGAATTATTTTAACAAAAGCACTCCCGCAAATCTTCCGCAGCTTTTATCTTTTCTGTAGGAGTAAAATCGTGTGTCACATTTGGAGTAAAAACTACTTCTTGTAAATATCCCCTCTAAAGCCTATATCCGTTACTATTGCTTCAATAATTATTTCATCATCGTTTAGTGTTATGATAATGCGAATATCTCCTTTTCTTATTCTGTATACATTAGAGATAGTGCCACTCATCTGTTTATAATCGATATTCACATCAAGATTGTATATTTTTTTCTTGACAAATTTAATAACTAAAGAATCTACTTGATTTTCTGTGATTACAGATGGATGTTTTGTGAGGAATTTGACGGCTTTTTTAAGATAGGTTAGTTTGATATCTTTTTTCATAGCTATACATCTATACTTACAGTTTTTGTCTTTGCCACCTCTTTATCCTCATGGGACATATTTGCTAAAATTGCTTCAATCTCTTTTTGTTCCAATCTATCATAGACACTTTGCAGTAGTTCATACTCCTCTATGGGGATAATGACAGCTTCAGGTTTATTTCTTCGAATTATTGCGATTTTACTGAACATATGCGAAGTGACTTTATCAAGATAGTTTCCAAGAGATTTTCCTAGTTCAGTTATACCGACCATTTCATCTTTTGCATATTTAACCATATTTATCTCCATATTTTTTTATATATAATTATACTACTTATTCTGGATATATACAAATTTATTATATTTTTTATTTTTAATGTTTTTTGTAATATCTCTAAATCTTCATCATTTCCACATGAGCTCCACATTCCTTTTGAACTAGTAATGTTTCGAATAAACCCAAAAAACCAGTTATTATCCAAAGCATATCTTAAGTTTTCTGCAATAATTTGATTTGTATTTCTGTCTCTGACGACTGTCTTGTATTCATATATATTTACAATTGGAATAATTAGTTTTTTTGTGCTTTTTGAATTGTATTCTCATCGACTCACCTCTTTCTCAGGTATCTCTTTTTTTACTATGCATTTTCCATGGCGAAAAGCATCGGCATAGTGACCATATTTATATATTCCATAAGGCACACAATCTTCGGAGCTATTGTTGTCAATCCAATAGCTCCTATAATATTTTCCGCTCTCTTTCTCTTTATAATCAACATATTTATAATCTTTGTAGGGTTGATAAGGTTGATATTGCATTGATTTTTCCCCTATATAGAATCCTTCTTCTACATTATCAGCCGTTTTATAGATATGAACTCCTGCTTTAGTCCAACAAAGATATTTATATATTGGATAGCCTAGTATTATGTCCCAAGTAGGTATCAAAATAAATATTGTTAATGCTATATTCTTAGCTATCTTTTCTTGTGTATACTCATATATTTTTGTTACGGCAAACTTTACAAAAAATATATAACTAATTATCTCAACTTTCGCACATAAATTCCACTA
>VCAX01000019.1 GCA_013607665.1 Campylobacterota bacterium
AGCTATAATTGCATAAAAGAAATATAAAACATTTTTTTAGAAGTATGCATAAAAAAATTGGATTAAGTTGAAGTTTTGCTTTGATTTGATACAATTCGCAACTTTAAAATATCATTCAAGGATACTCAAATGGCAAGAAGATGTGCTATTAGCGGCAAAGGCCCTATGAGTGGGAACAATGTTTCTCATGCGAAAAACAGAACAAAGCGTCGTTTTTTATTAAACCTAAGAACAGTGCGTATCACATTAGAAGATGGTACAACGAAAAAAATTAAGATTTCTGCAAGAGAATTACGCACACTTAAGAAAAATTCGTAAACATCAGGAATTGATTTGAATCTTTTAGAAAGGATTCGCAAATTCCTCAATTGGGAGATTGCTCCCAAACCAGATAAAAAACTTCTTCCGGAAGTTTACCCGCACTTAAAAGCTTTCCGCTTACCTCTCATACTAACTGTAATTGTAATGCTTGTTGGAACTATAGGCTATGTTCTTATAGATGACTTTCCAATTATTGATGCAATCTATCAGACCGCTATTACTTTTACAACCGTAGGCTTTGGTGAAATTGCACCGATCTCTGAGACCGGCAGAATTTTTACAATAAATCTGATTATTGCGGGGTTTGCCGTCTTTTCAAGTGCCATAGGTATTTTGGTCGCAGAGATAAATAAAGGGCATATCGTTGCCATATTAAAGGAGCGAAGAATGTTATATAAAATAGCAAGGCTCAAAAAACATTTTGTTGTGTGTTATCATAATGATTATACGATAGAAGTAACAAAACAGCTTCGTAAAAATCATATTCCATTTGTCGTAATAGATCCAAGGGATGAGATACATGAGTGGGCCCAAGAGTACAAGTGCCCACAGTATTTACAAGCAGAGCCGCATGCAGAACTCGCCATGTTAAAAGCGCATCTTGCTTCTGCTAAAGGTTTGATTACACTCTCTGACTCTATCGCAGATAATATTGCGCTTATCGCATCGGTACGACTTTTTGAAAAAGAGCATTTTCTTCCTCGTCCTTACTATGTTATCTCTGCCGCAGAGAGTATGAGTGATGTAGAAAAGCTCAAAAAACTCGGTGCCGATACGGTTGTTAGTCCTACGAAACTTACAGCACAGCGTGTAAGTGCTATGGCGGCTCGTCCTGATATGGAAAATCTTTTAGAGGAGTTTTTGTACAAAAGTGATAATCCGCTTGATATGCAAGAGATTGAAGTACCGCGCTACTCGTGGGCAGTGCTGAAAAAACTCAAAGAGACACATATTCGTGAAATTGCCAATACTTCCGTTGTGGGAATAACGAAAAAAGATGGAAAGTTTTTGAGTATGCCAAAAGGTGACACGCTCATAACAAGTGAATCGAAATTACTTGTCATTGGAACACAAGAAGGGATAAAAATAACAAGAGATCTCTTAAAGAAAAGAGTCAAACCGAAGGAGTTGAAGTTTGTATAAGTTAGTAGAGATAGAGAGTGATGTTTGTGCAGCGGAGGGTTTTTTCGCTGATGGTGTCAGTGCCGGACTCAAAGCTGAGGGTGCAAAAGATATGGCATTTGTCTATTCAGAAGAGCTGTGTGAGATAGCTTCAGTCTTCACGACAAATAAAATGGCCGCAGCTCCCATCAAACACTTTAAAGCAAAAGGGGATTTTCAAACGAATTTCATCCTAATTAATTCAAAAAATGCCAATGCAATGACAGGAAAGGCAGGTATTGGCGATATTGATGATATTTTAGCAACATTGCCCTCTTGCGTGAGCAATCCTGTTATGAGTTCAACGGGTGTAATCGGTGTGAGACTTCCTAAAGAGAAAATCATTAACGGCGCAAAACTTTTTGATCTAAGCAAACGTGAGCCTCACGCAGCAGCAGAGGCGATTATGACAACGGATAGTTTTTCCAAAGAGAAAGCCTATAGAGTTGAGCTGGAAGACGGCAGTAGTTTTTCTATTGGTGCGATGGCCAAAGGAGCGGGAATGATTAACCCTGCCATGGCGACAATGCTCTGTTTCATCACAACAGATGCAAAAGTCTCTAAGAGTGAGATGCAGGCACTTTTAAATGAAACAGTACAGACAACCTTTAATGCAGCAAGTGTTGATGGTGATACTTCAACAAATGATACGGTAATGCTGCTAAGCAATGCAAAGTCAGGGGCGTATCATAAAGAAGCGTTTCAAGAGGCACTTTATAAAATTATGAATTTTTTGGCACGTGAAATGGTGCGTGACGGCGAGGGTGCAAAAAAACTTGTAACCTACAATGTCACAGGTGCAAAAGATAATGCCGAGGCAGAAGTAGTTGCCAAGGCACTCTCTAACTCTCTGCTTGTGAAAACGGCACTCTATGGAGAAGATCCAAACTGGGGAAGAATCGCTTCAACGGTTGGTGCCAGCGGAGCAGAAGCTTATGAAGAGAGATTGACAATCTCTTTTGAAGATGTTTGTGTCTATAAAAAAGGAGAGCTCTTTTTTGATGCCGATATGGAAGCAAAGGCAGCTGAAGTGATGAAAAAAGACTCTTTTACGATTTCATGTGATCTGGGCATTGCTGATGGCACATTTAAAGCATACGGCTGTGATCTTGGTTATAAGTATGTAGAGATCAATGCAGATTATAGAACATAATCTGCTTGTTGATAATCTTTTTTAAACTCCACATATCTCTTTGCAGAAGCGTAGAGTTCTTCTACTTCTTCTTGCGTGAGTTCTCGTACAACTTTCGCGGGTGATCCTACGATGAGACTGCGTGGCGGGAATTTTTTGTTTTTTGTCACAAGTGCTCCCGCACCGACAATACTCTCTTTGCCAATAACGGCACCATCTAAAATAGTAGCACTCATTCCAATTAAACAGGCATCTTCGATGGTACAGCCATGCAGCATCACTCGGTGTCCGACTGTAACATCACTACCGATAACAGTAGGGTTTCCTGTAGATTTGTCGTCGTTTTTATAGTGAGTGACATGGATCATCGAGAGATCTTGTATATTGGTTCTATCTCCAATGGAGATAAAGTGAACATCTCCGCGAACGACACAGCCAAACCACATTGAGCACTCTTCTCCAATAGTGACATCCCCGATAACATCTGCTGAGGGAGCCACCCATGTACCTTCTTTTATTGTAGGCATTGTGTTTTTAAATGTATGTAGCATAGTGTACTCCTAGCTCTCAATAAAGAGACGCTCAACAAGCTGTTGGACATAGGTTGAGGTCTCTTTTTTTGTTGCTTTTGCAATTTTATTGACATAATCTTCTAGAAGTTTATGATTGTTAATCGCTTTTTGACCCTCTGCTTTGAGTTTTAGATAGGTACCGTCATTTTGAAGTTCGTGTGACAGAACGTTGTCGGAACACTGGAGTTTGAGTATTTGTATGATTTTTTTCTGTGCGGCTTCATCTTTCACGGCTGTTAAGAGCTCTATGCGTCGTACAAGATTTCTCGGCATCCAATCGGCACTTGAGATATAAACTTGTGATGCATCGTTTTTAAAGTAAAATGCACGGGCATGTTCAAGATATTTTCCAAGAATCGAGACAACACGGATATTTTCACTGACACCTTCTATCCCCGGTTTTAAGCAGCAGATACCACGTACAATAAGCTCAACTTTGACACCTGCTTGACTCGCTTTGTAAAGTGCTCGGATGACATCTTCATCAACGAGAGAGTTTATTTTGGCAATAATATGCCCTTTTGGTCCTTGTCTTGTCTCGTTGTGAATCAGAGAGAGCAGTTTTGGTTTTATCTGCGAAGGTGCCATATAGAGTTCGTTGAGCTTTCCTTTTTTGCTAAAGCCTGTCAGGAAGTGAAAAAAGCGTGTAAGGTCATTTGTGACTTCATCTTTGCTTGTCATATAGCTCATATCTGTGTAGATTTTTGCAGTGGAAGGGTTGTAGTTTCCTGTTCCAAGATGTGCATACTGTTTGAGCTTGCCGTTCTTTCTGCGTGTGACAAGCGCTGCCTTTGCGTGAACTTTAAAGCCTTTTATGCCGTAGATAACATGTGCACCTGATTTCTCCAGTGCCTTTGCCCACAGCAGGTTATTCTCTTCATCAAAACGTGCTTTGAGCTCGACCATTACCGTTACTTGCTTCCCACTTTCACTCGCATCCATCAGTGCTTTTACAATTGGTGAGTTCGTTCCTGAACGGTAGAGTGTCATTTTGATTGAGACGACATCAGGGTCTTTTGCGGCAGTCTGAATGAGCTTGATGACCGGCTCGAAGCTCTCATACGGATGGTACATTAGAACATCCTGCTTCTCTAGAGTTGCAAAGATATCTTCACTTGTATCAAAAGGTGGCAGCGTCTTTGGTTTAAACGGTGGCAGCAGCAGATGTGCAAAATCTCTGTTTGAGACAATTTGCCACAAAGAGGAGAGATTTAAAAATGTATGGAAAGTATAAATATCATCCTTATAGACATTTGTATGCTTGTTGATAAAGTTGATGATCTCATCATCGGCATTGGAACCGACTTCAAGACGTACCATTTCCCCTTTACGGCGCAGCTTGAGCCCTTCTTCGAGGATCTCCATAAAGTCATCCGCTTCCTCTTCTTCAATGGCGATATCGGCATTTCTGGTAACTCGAAACGGTGCATATTTAATAAGCGAATATCCTGGAAAAAGCTCATCGACATGTTTCTCTACAACGCTCTCAATAGGGACATAAACACCGCCTTCAAGTTCTACAAAACGATTGAGAACACGTGGAACACGAATGATTCCGAAGCGCTCTATGTTCTCATTGTCATTGTCACGCAGTTTGACTATAAGCCCGAAACTAAGATTGTTGAGGTGTGGAAACGGGTGGGTCGCATCTACGGCAATAGGGATAATAACAGGGTAGATATTTTCATTGAAGTATTGATTTGCTTTATGCTTTTCTTGATTGTTCAGTTCTTCATATATCTTGACACTGATGCCTTCAGGTTCGAGCTTTTTGAGAATCTCGCTACGGCAGTGCTCAACGACCTGCTGTTCTTGATGCAGATAATTGCGTATCTCACGCAGCTGCTGGAGCGGCGTGAGCTTATCTGGTCCAGAGACAATGATACCTGCGGCAAAGAGTTTTTTAAGTCCTGCGACGCGGATCATATAAAATTCATCGAGGTTGGTCCCGTAGATAGCGAGAAATTTGAGTCGCTCCAAGAGTGGGAGTGAATCATCCTGTGCCTGCTTCAATACCCTTGTATTAAACTGCAGCCATGAAATCTCACGGTTATTATAAAGGTTTGGATTCTTTAAATTTAGCATAGATGATAATCCTGTTTTGTTGATATAGTAAAAATATTTTTTCTTATTATATCCAAAGGAGTTTACAACAAGATTATTTGACTATACCTGTTCCTCTGTAATTTGCTGCGTGATAGATAGTCACTCCATTCTTGCGTGCATAATACTCCATTAAGAGTTTTTGAATGGTTGGCTCGATTGAGGGGGCGAACCAGGCATTGTTACTGATGGCAATCATATATTTTACATCGCCTTGATAGAGTTCGGGTGTTGTTGCCTCATAGCAGATGGCATTACGAAACTTCACACCTTTTATGATGAAATCGGTAGGTTTTTTGGCTGTGGAAAAGTCGCTTTCTCCATTGAAAAAAGTGTCGTTGATGAACTTCTGTGCAAATTTCGGCAGTGGGATGTATTCGCCAAAAGGGACAAGTACAAGTTTTTTTGCTACCTGGTATTTGCCGTTTTGAAACATATAGGTGACATTGTAGTTCTTTCCATCATCTTTGAGCAAACTACCGGCAACGATTGTGATTTTGTGAGAAAATTTCTCTAGGTTTTTGATAAGCTCAGGCGTTTGATTCATAAAAAGTGGAAAAACGGACTCTGGGAGTACAATGACATCGTAGCCTCCATTGATGGCCTTTTGAATCTCCTTAAAAATCATGTAAACAGTAGGAGAGAGGGCTTGGCGTGTCCATTTTTCCTCTTGTTTGATGTCGGTTGCAACGAGCTTTATCTTTAGCGGTGTATCGTGCTGCGGTGGGTAGCCATAGGAGAATGCACCAAAAAGCAGAAGCAAAGATGCATATTTGTATGGTTTTTTCAATATCCAAGGCAGAGAGAGGGCTAAAAGTGTGAGCGCGAGTTGATACTTGTAAACACCGATGTAACTGTTGACAAAAAGCAGTTCTATTTGCATCCAGTTCCAGTTAAAAGGGTGTACAAAACTCAGACCAAAGAGCAGTAGTGCACGGATAAGGGCATTGTTCGTAAAGCCAAGGGGTGCAAAAAAGAGGAGATAGACAATACCAAAACCAATGGTCACTATAGGCTCCATATAGCCGACACCCTGATACTCGAAACTGTACCCTATCCAGTAAAACCACAGCAATCCAATCGTAAAACCTGCAATAAAAACAGAACGTTTTGGAATCGTTAAAAACATGCTGAGTGCTACGAGGCCAAAGAGTGTGTTAATGAGTTTGTTGGTCAAGCCAAAATGCTCAAAATAGATAAAAGCACTAAAAAAAATTGCGGTTAAGAGTCCGAGTAAAATATCTTTTGTAAGTTTATTCATAATGAAATTCTACACTATTTAGAACTTTATTAGCATAAGTTTTGTATAATCCTCACAATTTTACTCATAAGGAACCCTAAGACATGGAAATTATTTCTCAGTTGTTACCGTTTATATTTCTAATTGCAATTATGTATTTTGTAATTATCCGTCCCCAGCAAAAAGAGGCAAAAGCAAAACAAGAGATGCTTGAATCACTGAAAAAAAGTGATAAGGTCGTAACAAGCGGCGGATTTATTGTTGTTGTTCATAAAGTTGAAGAGAAATTTTTAAGTGTCAAAATGAACGATGATACTATCGTGAAAATTGTCAAAGACTCCATTACAAAGAAGTATGAGGATGAAATTTAATTACCGAATAATCATTTTTGCATTAGCAATAGTTTTTGGGGTGGTATTTTCCATTCCTTCACTGCTACAAACGCAAGATGGAAAAAAAATAACCTTGGGACTTGATTTGCAAGGTGGTCTGCATATGCTTTTAGGTGTCAAAAGTGATGAAGCAATCAAGAGCCGTATCAAGTCTATTGCGGCAAGCATTAAGCACTATGCCGAAAGAAATGACATCCTCATTGACGGACTTACTTTTGATGAAAGCAGTGTTCGTTTTGAAGTACTTGACAGTGATGAGGTAAAATCTTTTGATGCATTTTTATCTAAAATTGAAGGTGTAAAGGTAGAACAAAAAGGTTCTGTAATTTCACTCTCTTTTACACCACAAGAGATACAAAAGATTAAAAAACTTGCTATCACGCAAGCGATTGAGACAATTAGAAACAGACTCGATCAGTTCGGACTCTCTGAGCCGATCGTTGCACGTCAGGGAGGAGATAAAATCCTTGTAGAACTTGCCGGAATTAAGACACCGCAAGAAGAACAGCGTGCACGTGAGCTTATCAGCCGTGCGGCAAAGTTAGAGTTAATGGCTGTTGATGAAGCAAGAAATGCACGTGTTTACAACATGAGCGATGCGGATGCTGCGGAGTATGGCGATGTGATCTTACCCGATGCAAAAAATCCGAAGATAAAGTATCTTGTGCATGAGATTCCTATTTTAGACGGCAGTATGCTCACAGGTGCAAATGTAGGTTTTGATCAAAACAATCGTCCTGTCATTGATTTTAAACTCAATGCCGAAGGTGCAGATATCTTTGGTGATTTTACCGGTAAGAACGTTGGAAAGCGTCTTGCTATCGTGCTTGATGGAAAGGTTTTCTCTGCTCCAAATATTAACGAGCGTATCGGTGGCGGTGCGGGGCAAATTTCAGGGAATTATACAGTTCTTGAAGCGAAAGACCTTGCAATTGCTCTGCGTGCAGGTGCTCTGCTCGCTCCGATTTATCTTATGGAAAAACGCTCAGTTGGTCCAAGTTTAGGTGCTGACAGTATCAAAGCCTCTATGGTGGCACTCTTTGGCGGTTTTGCACTTGTCATTCTCTTTATGGTTGTTTATTATCGTATAGCCGGAGTTATTGCCAATATTGCATTGATTGCAAACCTTTTTTTATTGCTGGCTATTATGAGCCTTTTTGGTGCAACACTGACCTTGCCTGGTATGGCGGGTATAGTCCTCACAGTCGGTATGGCCGTTGATGCCAATGTAATTATCTCTGAGAGGATACGCGAACTTATCCACGAAGGCAAGTCAATGCACAAAGCAATCGAAGATGGGTATGCCAATGCGATGAGTGCTATTCTTGATGCCAATATTACGACATTGATAGCAGCAATTGTGCTCTATGTTTATGGAACGGGTGCGATTAAAGGATTTGCAATTACGATGAGTATCGGTATCTTAGCTTCTATGCTGACAGCAATCTTAGGAACACATGGTATTTACGATATGCTTGAAGATAAGATCAAAAAAAGTAAAGATTACAAATTTTGGTTTGGAATCGAGGGAGGGAAATAATGGAATTTTTTAAATATAAATCAGCCCTTGATTTTATGGGAAAATCAAAAATTGCAATCGCTATATCTATTACATTGATGCTGCTCTCTTATGCGATTTTGGCAACAAAAGGTTTTAATTACGGTATTGACTTTGCTGGGGGAACGATTGTTCAGGTAAAATACGATAAAGAAGCACCTATTGATGCTATACGTGAGAAACTCAAAGGCAATAAACTCTTTGATAACGCTTCCATTACAGAGTTTGGATCACCTAATGAGATTGTAATTCGAATGAAGACAACGGCAGGAAGTGTGAGTCAGGATATTGGCGATATAACACGTCAGGCACTGCAAGATACTGGTAATTTTGAGATTCGCCGTGTCGATATGGTTGGACCAAAGGTCGGAAACGAGCTGCGTGAGAAGGGGCTGATGTCAATGTTCTTAGCCATTGCAGGTATTTTGATCTATGTGGCGTTTCGCTTCGAGTGGCGTTTTGCGGTTGCTTCGATCGTCGCACTTGTCCATGATGTCTCTATCGCGAGTGGCTTTGTGGCACTCTTTGGCATCGATGTCAACCTTGATGTCCTTGCGGCATTGCTGACACTTCTTGGATATTCGCTTAATGATACCATTATTGTCTTTGACCGTATTCGCGAGGGTATTGTCGGATCGAAAAACAGTTCACTTAAAGAGATCATTAATGAATCTATCACAAGAACACTCTCAAGAACGACATTAACATCGCTTACGACTTTCTTTGTGATTTTCACGCTCTTTATGTTTGGTGGTGAGATTATTCATCCATTTGCATTTACGATGTTAATCGGTATAATTATAGGAACATATTCATCGATTTTTGTCGCTTCACCTATATTGTTATGGTTTGGTTTTGATGTGAAAAAATACCACACAAAACTTGCCGAAAAAGCAAAAAGAGAAGCAGAAAAAGAGCGTATGCGCACACAATATGAATCTGGGGTTATGTAACATGATTGCACCAGTGCAATGGGCTTCCTGCCGAAGGAATCCAAGTGATAACGTAGCCAAGGGAATTACTTCCCTTGGCGTGATAAATAAAAGGGAAGAGGTTCCCTTGAATTTATGCAATAAATTGAAGGAGAAGTAATGGATTGGGGTAAGGTTGTTTATGTTTTCTTTTCTTTAATGAGTTTAACTTTCATAGCGGGGTTTTTATATGAAAATACAGCGATTTCACTGTTTGTAGCGGCAAGTGTGAACTTGATCTCTACGGTACTGAAAATCGGGGTGCGAAATCTGCTCTCAGCAGAACTCTTAGCTTCCTCTTTGGTCGCTGATTTGCACCTTATCCCTGCATTTGTTTTCTTGGTGATTGTGCATGATGATTCATGGGCGATTGCACTTGCAATCGGCGCACTCATTGCAAATGTCTTCTCGATGGGGCTTGTTTACATTGAGAGCAGTAAAACACATGAAGAGTATTAAAAGATTTTAATTTAGGAAAAAAAGCATTGGAATATAGCGCAACAAATATAGAAAAAAAATGGCAAAACTACTGGCGTGAGCATGAGAGCTTCGAGCCGAGTGAGGATTTCACACAGGAGAAGAAGTATATTCTCTCTATGTTTCCTTTTCCAAGTGGACGCCTGCATATGGGGCATGTAAGAAACTATTCGATCTCAGATGCATTTGCCCGTTACCACAGACAGCAGGGAAAGAATGTCCTGCACCCTATCGGTTTTGACAGTTTCGGTATGCCGGCTGAAAATGCAGCCATTAAAAACGGAAGCCATCCGAAATCTTGGACCTATGACAACATAGAGTATATGAAAAACGAGTTCTATTCACTCGGGTTCTCTTTCTCACGCAAGCGTGAACTTGCAACTTCAGATGAGCTCTATACGAAATTTGAACAGGGCTTTATTATCGATATGTACAATGCAGGGCTTTTGTATCGTGAAAAAGGGATGCTCAACTGGTGTCCGCACGATCAGACTGTTCTTGCAAATGAACAGGTGATTGACGGATGCTGTTGGCGCTGTGATACGCCGATAGTGAAAAAAGATATGAATCAGTACTACTTCAAAATTACAAAGTATGCTGATGAACTTTTGGAAGATTTGAAAAAGCTTGAAGGCGGTTGGCCAAAACAGGTGCTTACAATGCAGGAGAACTGGATTGGCAAATCAAACGGTTTGGCTTTTGATCTTTACTTTGATGAAACAAGTAAAGCAAAACTCAGTAACAAATTTGAGCGTTTTGATGTCTTTACAACGCGTCCTGATACGATCTATGGCGTGAGCTATACAGCACTTGCTCCTGAGCATGAAATTGTAACGTATATGATAGAGAACAATCTTTTAAGTATAGAGCAGATTGCAGTAATCAATGCGATGAAAAATGCCTCTTCAATTGAGAGACAAAAAGAGAAGTCGGGTCTGCCTCTTGGACTGAGTGTTGTGCATCCTTTAACAGGCAAAAGCATTCCTGTTTGGATAGCAAACTTTGTTTTGATGGACTATGGTAGCGGTGCGGTTATGGCTGTACCTGCGCATGATGAGCGGGATTATGACTTTGCCAAAAAATATGAGCTTGAAATAAATCCGGTCATTGCACCTTATGAGGGTGAGCATGACTTTAGTAAGTCTGCATTTACAGAGATTGGAAAGCTTATAAACTCTGATACGTTTAACGGTATGAACTCCAAAGAGGCACAGGCAAAAATCATAGAGATGTTTGAAGCAAAAAATCTTGGAAAGAAAACGACAAACTATAAACTTAAAGATTGGGGTGTGAGCCGTCAGCGTTACTGGGGTGCACCGATTCCTTTTGTTCACTGTGACAAGTGTGGACTTGTGATGGAGAAAAAAGAGAATCTGCCAATCGCGCTGCCTGAAGATATCGAGATAACGGGTGAAGGAAATCCTCTTGAGAAGCATCCGACATGGAAGCATTGTAAATGTCCTGAGTGTGGGGGTGATGCCTTGCGTGAGACAGATACGATGGATACATTTGTTGAGTCTAGCTGGTACTTCTTACGTTTTTGCGCATCGCCGCAAAACTGGGAAAAAGAGGCATTCTCTGCTGAGCAGATCAAGTACTGGATGGGTGTTGATCATTACATCGGCGGTATTGAACATGCGGTACTGCATCTGCTTTATGCACGCTTTTTCACAAAAGTCTTTCGTGATTTGGGCTACCTTGATTTTGATGAGCCGTTTGATCGACTGCTCACGCAGGGAATGGTGCTCAAAGATGGTGCGAAGATGTCAAAATCAAAAGGCAATACGGTAGATCCTGATGCCATCATCGAGAAATACGGTGCGGATACGGCAAGACTTTTCATTCTCTTTGCTGCACCGCCGACACAGGAGTTGGAGTGGAATGACAGTGCTGTTGAGGGAGCATACCGTTTCATCAAGCGTTTTTATGAGCGAAGCAGTAATATTGTTGCGTGTGAATCTAAGCCTGAGCTTGACCATGCATCGCTCTCAAAAGAGGAAAAATTCGCTCGTAAGAAAGTTTATGAAGCACTCAAGCGTGCCGAAGAGGTCTATAACGAGCGCTATACCTTTAATACAATGATAGCCGGTGTTATGGAGGCGATGAATGCACTCAATGCACAGAATAACCCTGATGTATGGAGTGAAGCGTATTGGATATTGTCATCCATTATGGAGCCTGTCATTCCACACACTGCGTGGGAGATAAGCAACAGATATTTTAACCTTAAAAATCTTGACAAGCAAGCGATCATAAAAGAAGTTTTTGTTGAAGATTCTATCTCTTTGGGCGTTTCAGTAAATGGAAAAAAACGTGGTGAAATAGAGGTTGCAGCTGATGCTTCCAAAGAGCAAATCATCGAGGCGGCAAAAGCAGAAGTGGCAAAATGGCTTAAGGAAAAAGAGATTGTCAAAGAGATCCTTGTTCCTAAAAAACTTGTGAATTTGGTCATTAAAGGCTGAGTATGAAAAGTTTGTCTCATACGCTTAAACTCTTCTTTATAGGTGTTATACTCCTTGAGTTGAGCGGATGCGGTTACAAACCAAGCTCACAATACTCTCGAAAAGTCATTGGGCAAAAGATAAGTACAAATGTCGTTATCTCCGCGCAAGATCCTGAAAACACGGTGCTTATTAAAGATGCGGTGGATCGTGCCATTGTAGAAACCTTTCATGCATCGCTAGTTGACAAAAAAACAGCAGATACCTATTTGAGCTTTAGTATTACAGAACCGACATATACACCTATTCAATATAACGCAGATGGGTACGTTATCGCATATCGTGCTACAATTGTGCTGACAATCATTCGAGAGACAAAAGATCTGAAAAAAAGATACACTGCAAAAGGAACCTATGATTTTGCAATCGCTCCAAATGCGGTGATTACAGATCAAGAGCGCTTTGATGCCATTAATTTTAGTGCACAAAAAGCGATCAGTTCCTTTATAGCGCAGGTTTCAGCAGAGGGTTCACGAGTAGGAGAATAAAATGACGATACAGACAATTATAAACAATGCGGTAAAAAGATTAAAAGCAGAAGGCAAGTTACTGACACCTGACTTCTATGCAGAGGCTTTTTGTAAAGAAGCCAAGCGCGCAAAGATGAGCGTTGAAGATTGTGGGCATGTTGAGAAGTTAAAAACAATGCTCTCTAAAGATTTTCAAAAAGACCTTAAAAATTACCGCATTCAGACAATGCATGAATTTGTTCGTTTTCTTATCTCCAAACTCAATCGCAGTAATCCTACACAATGTTCCGACACACTAGAAGCACAAACACTGCTTTGTAAACGTATTTTACAGGTCGTTACAGTACTGCACAACAAAGAAGCCAGAACTGGCACAAAGCAGTATGGATATGCTGGAAAATGCTCCGACACCTGAGCAGCTAGATGGTTTTCGCCAACGATGGGTCAATTTTTTGACAACGTATGATGATACTTTTTTGCAAAAACTAAAAGATCTCGGTGATGTTGATACATCTGATCTGCGTAAAACAATTGGAAATCTCCACACGCTCACAACTCCTAAGTCCGAGCATACAGAGGTCGACCTGCAAAAAGTCTCCCGTTTACTTGTAGCCTCTTTTGTCCCCTCAATCGCTTCAAGTGTCAATGATACAATTGCAGAAGTAAGTGAGAAAATTCGTAAAAATCCTGCACTACTTGAAGATGACGCAATCGAAAAAGAGATAAAAGCAGCTATTTCTCTGCGTATCGCACTGGGTAAAGAGAGTGTCAAAGAGATGGTCGAGTCAATAGACGGCGTACTTGACAAACTCTCTTTACGCCTTATAGATATGATTGAAAGCTCAGATAACTCCAATGCAGAGATTCAAGCGATTAAAAAAGAGTTAGAGTCTTATACGGAAGCCTCAAGCAGTAATTTTAAACTTGCGCATAAAAAGCTTTTTACTATCGCTGTTGCTTTGGAAGAAAATACACAATTGCTGAGTAAAGATCTTAAAGGGCATAATGAAGATGTAGAAGCTTTGAGTAAAAAAGTGAAAAAACTTGAAGCGGAGCTTGAAGAGGCGAAAAAAGAGTCCAAAGAGGATTTTTTAACAAAGCTTTATAATAAGCGTGCACTCGATGAGTTTTTAGAGCTTAAAGAGGCAGAATATCAACGCTATGAGCGTAATTATGCTATTGTCATGTTTGATCTGGATCATTTTAAAAATGTCAATGATACCTTTGGTCATGAAGCAGGGGATGCTGTTCTTGCCGCTTTTGCCAAGATTCTTAAAAAAGAGGCACGCAGTGTTGATATTGTTGGACGTTTTGGCGGTGAAGAGTTTTTAGCACTGCTAAGCGATACGGATACGGAGGGTGGTGTGACCTTTGCCAAAAAAGTTATCAAGCATGTAGAGAAATCCCGTTTTATGTATAAGGGCAATCGAATTAAAGTAACAGCAAGTGCAGGTGTGAGTGAGCGTAAAAAGCACATTTCCCTGCAAGCTACCATTAATTCAGCAGATGAGTACCTCTATATAGCCAAGAAAAACGGAAGAAACAGAGTCGAGTATAAAAAGTAGTGCTGCAAACTTTTTTAGACTCCAAACCGCTTTATTATGATGAGATAGACTATACGCGTATGCCGCGTATCTATGCCCGTATACAAAAGAATTTCTCACTTCCTAAAATCATTCATATCATTGGTACAAACGGAAAAGGGACAACGGGGCGTTTTTTAGCTACTGCACTTCATAACAGAGCTTACAATGTCGGGCATTACAGCTCTCCACATATTGTCTCATTTAATGAACGTATCTGGTTCAATGGAGAGGATGTCTCTATGGAGCTGCTTGAAGCAACGCATCAAGAGCTCCTTTCATTCCTTACACAAGAAGAGGCCACAGCACTAAGCTATTTTGAATATACAACACTGCTAGCAATGCTCTTTTACAGTAAAAAAAACGACTTTGTTGTCTTAGAAGCGGGCCTTGGCGGTGAGCATGATGCTACAGCAGTATTTGCAAATGCACTCACGCTCATTACTCCGATAGGTAAAGATCATGAGGCTTTTTTAGGAGAGGATATTCGCAGTATTGCAAAAACAAAACTTGCCGCAGTACAAAAGGCAGCTATCATAGCCAAGCAAAAAGAGAGGCTTGTCTATGAAGTGCTGCGTGAGGTACAAAAAGAGAAAGATGTTGTCGTATACAAAGTAGAAGAACTCATCAATGCAGCAGATGAGCAAAATATAGCAGTCATTGCCAAAGCAGAAAAACTCGCACCCTATTTGCAGGAGAATCTCTCACTTGCCATTGGTGCATTAAAATATTTTGGCATAGAGTATAAGGCGAGTGATTTTTTTAATGCCAGACTTTTTGGGCGTTTAACTCCCTTAGCAGAGAATATTTTAGTAGATGTCGGGCATAATGTGCTCGCTGCAGAGTCAATTCTTGTGAGTTTAAAAAATAAAAAATATACTTTAGTCTATAATAGCTACAAAGATAAAAATTATAAAGAGATACTTACTGTTTTAAAACCGATTATAGATGAAGTAGAGTTGATAGATGTCTATAATGCAAGGGTGCAGGAGAGCAGTTATTTGCAAAAGGCACTTGAAGCACTTGATATTAAGTATAGTAAATTTACAAAGGTACAAGGCCAAAAAGAGTATTTGGTATTTGGATCTTTTAGTGTGGTGGAGGCATTTTTGAAGGTGTATCGTGGATAAACATTTTACAGTAACGATTCATGACGATAACGGCTATAAGCAGTTCAATCTGCACAAATTTGTCAAAAAAGCTTTTTTGTATGCAGGGCTTTTTCTTTTAGTACTGACCTTTATTGCTGTAGGGACTATTTTATACCTTGATTACAGTGTTGATGAGGTACAAAAGAAACGAGATGCCATAGAGCAGGCTTATGAAGCCATGAAAAAACAGAATAGAGAGCTAGAAGAGAGCATGGAGCAAACACGTTCTTCTTTGCTGGAGAAGAAAAAAGAGCTGCATCAGCTTTCAGACTCACTCACGGAGATAGAGACGCTTATTGGTCTGAAGCCTCTTGGCGATGAATCTCTGGCAGAGCGTGTAAGCATTGCAAAACTGAGTTCTGCACAAAGAGCGACACTGTTGCAGCTGCTTCCAAGTGGTTCTCCGATAGAGTATCACGGAATTACAAGTAAGTTTGGATACAGAGTACACCCGACACTTGGAACAAAAGAGTTCCATCGCGGTTCGGATATGAAAGCAAAATTAAATACACCTGTATATGCAACGGCAGATGGTCTTGTTGAATGGGCTGGGTATCATAAGCGCAGTGGCTTTGGACGCCTTATTATACTTGAACATGTTTATGGGTTTAAATCTTACTACGGTCATTTAAACAGAGTTGTGGTAAAATCTGGAAAATTTGTAAAAAAAGGTGAGCTTATAGGCTATACGGGCAATTCCGGATTGAGCAACGGGCCGCATTTGCATTACGAAATCCGCTTTATCTATAGAGCACTCAATCCATTCTATTTTATAAAATGGACACAGCAAAATTATAATGAAATTTTTCAAAAGGAGCACAAAGTACCATGGCAATCTTTAATAACAGCGACATCGAGAATAAAAGTAATTCCACAGATGCAAATACAACCATCATCACAGCCGGAGCAAAAATCACAGGAGAAGTAGAACTCTCTTGCAATCTCTACATTGACGGAGAACTCGAAGGCAGTATCAGCTCTTCAAAAGAGGTTAATGTCGGTAAGAACGGGCATGTAAAAGGGAACATTGTAACGAACAGACTTGTGGTGCAAGGGTGTGTTGAAGGCAGTGTTGAAGCAGATAGAGTGGAGATCAAAGCTGCCGGACATGTGAATGGTGAAATTACATCCATTGAACTTGTGATTGAGTCTAAAGGTGTTTTTGAAGGTAACTCCATTGTAAAAAACAGCTCAAATCATGCCATTAGCGATAAAACTTCTACAGTAAAACAAGCATAATACAGGAAATAGATGTCGCAAGCCGCCCTTTATAATCATTTTAAAAACTCTGATGCAGCGCTGGATTTGCTTGTTTGTGAGGACGCTAAAGAGGCTCATGAACTACAGAATGTAGCGCACTTTTTTCATAAAGAAACAATCGTTTTCCCAGATTTTCGTCCAGCATATGGAGATGATCTGCGCACATACAAAGAAGAACTCCATACATTGTTGCAAGCCTTGCGCGAGTACTATCAAGCTACAAAAAAGCCACTTGTCATAGCACCGCTGAAATCACTCCTGTTCCCGCTCCCAAAAGCAGAGATGCTTGGGGCTACAAGTTTGGAATTTGGTGCTGAGATAGATCTGCAGGCCTTTAAAGAGCAGATGCTCTTTTGGGGGTACACCTTTGTCGATATGGTTCAGGTTGCAGGTGAGATCTCGCATCGTGGAGATATCATCGATATCTTTGTTCCCTCATCAGCCCATCCTGTTCGCATCTCTCTTTTTGATACAGAGATAGAACAGATAAAGGCATTTGATCTCGATACACAAAGAACACTAGGCGAAGAGCTTGATGCCATTACAATAACAAGTGCTTTTTTCGCACTCGATGAAACAGGGTTTACTACGCTCAATGAACGCATAGAAAAAAGCCCGTTCGATGCGCTCTCACGCGACATAGCTTCACTCGGTTTTTGGCATTTGGAAGAGATGGCGGAGAATTTTTTAGCAGATAAAAAAGCGATGCTCTCACGCAACTTGGAAAATGCACTTATCGATGCCTATGCTATTAACAATCCACAGATCTCACGTGAGCAGTTTGCGCTTGACATTTTAGAAGAGAGTGACAGTGTTAAAGAGTTGGTCGTAGCCGATGCCGCGCAGCTGCTTAAAGTCCATAAAGATAAAAAGATAACGATCGTTGCAGCGAACAAGGCGACGATAAAACAGGCTGGAATCTATGATACGACAGGAATTACGCTTGTCGAAGCACCTTATATCTTAAACATCATTAGCGATGATGAACTTGTAATCTCACTCAATAAACCAGAGAAAAAACGCCGTAGACGAAAGAGCTCTATTTTACTCGATGATCTCAAAGCCGGAGATTATGTTGTTCATGAAGATTACGGTGTCGGAATATTCGAGAAGATCGAGCAAACAGAGATTTTAGGGGGTGTGAAAGATTTCATTGTCATTAAATATGTCGGAGATGACAAAATTTTGCTTCCCGTTGAGAATCTTGACTATATTGACCGATACATCGCAGGTGGAGGATCTGTTCCCGTTCTTGACAGACTTGGCAAAGGAAGCTTTGGCAGGCTCAAGGCAAAAGTACGTAAGCGTCTTTTAGAGATTGCCGGCCAGATTGTAAACACGGCTGCTGCACGCGCACTTATTAAAGCACCGAAAATTAGCTTAGAAAAAAAAGAGCTCCAAGAGTTTCAAGCACTCTCAGGCTTTGACTATACCGAAGATCAACTCCAAGCCGTTGATGAGATCCTTACGCAGATGAGTTCAGGGCATATAATGGACAGACTGCTCAGTGGTGATGTTGGTTTTGGAAAGACAGAGATAGCACTCAATACTATCTACGCAGCATATAAGTCAGGCTATCAGTCCGCTTTTATCGTCCCGACAACACTGCTCTCTGCACAGCATTTTAGAAGTCTGGACGAACGATTTAGCGAGCTTGGCATCCGCTACGTAAAACTTGACAGGTTTGTCAGCACAAAAGAGAAAAATGCCATTGTAAAGGGCTTGGCTTCAGGTGAGATTGATTGTGTTGTGGGAACACACACTCTCTTTGGACTTGAATTTAAAAAACTCGGTGTTGTTATCATCGATGAAGAGCATAAGTTTGGGGTTAAACAAAAAGAGAAGATAAAAGAGCTTTACCATAATGTGCATCTACTCTCAATGAGTGCAACACCTATTCCACGTTCACTCAATCAAGCACTCAGCTCCATCAAAACTATGTCGCAGCTGCTCACGCCACCGAGTGAGCGCCAAGGAGTGCGTACTTTTGTCAAAGAGTATGATGAGAAGCTCATCAAAGAGGTCATACTACGTGAACTGCGTCGCGGTGGACAGGTCTTTTACGTGCACAACTCCATTGATCATATGCCTATTAAGATGGGTGAGCTCAAAGCACTCTTGCCGGATCTGAGAATTTTGATGTTGCATTCCAAAATCTCTGCTGTAGAGACGGAAAAAGAGCTGCTCAAGTTTGAAGCGGGCGAGTATGATATGATGATTGCGACATCTATCATCGAGAGTGGTATTCATATGCCGCGAGTTAACACCATCATCGTTGATGGTGCCGACAGATTTGGGATCGCCGATCTGCACCAGTTACGTGGGCGTGTGGGACGTGGACATGTAGAGGGATTTGCCTACTTCATAGTACAAAACAAAGAAGTGCTTACCGATGAGGCAAAGAAACGTCTCTTAGCGCTTGAGTCCAACTCCTTTTTGGGCTCAGGATCGGTGCTTGCACACCATGATTTAGAGATTCGCGGCGGCGGTAATTTGGTCGGTGATGCACAGAGCGGGCATATTAAAAACATAGGCTACTCACTCTATCTGCGAATGCTTGAAGATGCCATCAAAGAGTTGAGCAATACAAAAGAGAGTGAGCGTGTCAAGGTTGATATTAAACTGACTATTTCGGCTTATATCTCTGATGAGGTGGTACAAGAGGACAGACTGCGCCTTGATATCTACAGACGTCTTTCTCAGTGTGAGAGTGTTGTAGAGATATATGAAATAGAAGAGGAGATGATTGATCGTTTTGGTGAGCTTGATACAAGTACAAAGCAGTTTATAGAGTTGATGGTCATTAAACTCTTAGCACTTGCAATGAAAATAAAATCGATCGGAAACTATGGGCAAAACATTACGTTTACCTACTTCAATGATTCCAAAGAGACGATAAAATCGCAGAGCAAAGATGATGATGATATCATCAAAGCGACGCTTTCTTATTTGAGAAATTCAAAACCAAAGGTACTTTAAGTGAAAATAGCATTTATAGGCGATATAGTAGGTCGACCGGGGCGAGATATGCTCAAGAATTATCTGCCAAAATTAAAAGAAGAAGAGAATATCGATTTTGTGATAGCAAACTATGAAAATGCTTCACACGGTTTTGGTCTGACAACGAAAAACTGTAATGAGCTCTTTAGCTATGGTGTGGATGTGATGACAGGCGGCAATCACTCTTGGGATAAAAAGGATGTTGTGGCACTGTTTGATTCGCATGAGATACTGCGTCCGTATAACTACCCGCAAGAGGTTGCCGGAAAGGGGTGTCGCATCTATGATGTTGCAGGTGAGAGACTCGCTGTGCTAAATCTCATGGGACACTATGGAATGCCTTACTGTGACAATGCTTTTCGTGCTGCAAAAGAGCAGGTAGCAGTGCTTCATGCAGAAGGTGTAGAGAATATATTTATCGATTTTCATGCAGAGGCTACAAGTGAGAAAAGGGCGATGTTGATGCTGCTAGAGGGAGCGGTGAGTGGAATCATCGGAACACATACGCATGTCTCTAGTGATGACTTTCAGATTGTAAATGGTACGGCATATTTGACAGACATAGGCCTCACAGGATGCCGTGACAATGTTATAGGTATGGATAAAAAAGTACCACTGCAGCAATTTTTAACAGGTATGAAAGGACATTTTGATATTCCTAAAAAATGTAAAAAGATTTTGCAGATTGCAATTATGCAGATAGACAAAGGCAAATGTCTGGATGCATATAAATTAAAAATTTTTGATGATGAGCGTGTTATCAAAACGGAGGCGTGGGTAGAATCCTAGGCTGCTGTCACGCGATAGTAGTTGTCATTTGCAATGTAGGTATTGACCATCTCTTTTCTTAAGATCTGCTCTTTTGCACTACGAGCCTCTTTTGGAAGATGTATATCCTGCAAAGAAAGTGGTTTTTGTTGTGCGCTTTTTGGTTTTTTCATAAAAGAAAAGGGTTGCAGTGTCTGTGTATATGCTTCTTTTGCATCCTGATGTATTTTGAGGTTTGAAAAAAGAGTTGTATCCTTGTTTTCTTTTGTTTGTTTTAAAAGTGTATATCTTGAAAGCAGCGCTGAAGAGTTTGTTATATTGTTTTGTTTTTTTTGTACTGTTTTTTCAGGTGCAGCTGCATTCTCTTTTGTAGAAGAATTCTTTTCGTTTACTGGAGTTGTTCTTGTAGCTGAGAGAGTTGGTACATAAGTTGCATACGAAGCTATAAACATGAGAACTCCTGATTTCAAGAGTAATTGTATCA
>VCAX01000001.1 GCA_013607665.1 Campylobacterota bacterium
TGACAGATTCCACCCCTTTCACGCAGGAGATTGTCCTTATCATTCTAGGCACTATTGCCACGGTCTTTATTACCGCCTTACTACTAAATAAACAAACAGCCGTCGAGATAGAAAAAGAGCAGAACATTAAGTTCTTAGATCTCAAAGCGCAGACATACGAAAGATTATTGGATTTGATGGAAGATATGGCGAGTCAAAATATCATAAATGAATCAGACATCACAAAACTACAGTTTGTAACGCACAGACTCGCTATTTTTGCTTCTCCGGGTGTTTTGAACGAATATACAAACTTTTTAAATGTCATTTCAAACATCTCGCAAGACGGCACTTTGACAAATGACACCGAAAGACTCTCAGAGGCACTTGGAAAGCTCACGATTCAAATACGTTTTGACCTACTCGGGGAGAACCAGGCACAAAAGGTCTACTCTGTTGAACAGATCAAAAAGATAATCAAGAAAAACTCAGACAGCTCTTCTCATATTAACATTTCCTAATCACCCCAGTTGAGTTTTTCTTTGAGGACATCAAAGTAGTTAAACTCTTCTCTGTGGATAAGCTTCACGGTTTTTCGTGCAAGCTGAATATGAATACTCTCCCCTGCTTCAAGCTCGTGCTTATCTTGTCCGTCTATGATTACCAAGGCTCTGTCCTGCGGTGTTTTCATTTCAATGGAAAATTTTCCAGGAAGCACAACAGGACGCTGCGTGAGAGAGTGCGGGCAGATTGGCGTGAGTGCAAAAACATTTGTTAAAGGAAAAAGTACCGGTCCGCCTGCTGAGAGATTATATGCCGTAGAACCCGTAGGAGTCGAGACAATGACGCCGTCACCGTAGTAGGTGTTGAATGCTTTGGAATCAACCAGTGTTTCGATATGAATCATATTTGAAACCGATGGACGTGTCACGACTATGTCGTTAAAAGCATAGATAGTCATCTCATTTTCATTTTCTTGAAATTTTGCTTCTAAAATGGAGCGCTTATCAACTCTGTATTCCCCTTTTACAAGACGCGCAACAAAAGCATCGAGTTCTTCTATGTTAATGTCGGCTAAAAAGCCAAGGTTACCCGCATAGATTCCAAAAACAGGTACATCGTGTTTAAATGAGCGTCGCACAGCAGAGATGAGTGTTCCGTCACCACCAAGCGTAACAAGTACATCACAATTTTGGCACAAGTTATCAAACTCCATTCCCATGATGCCTATCATCGCACCGCTGATACTCTCGATAGTCACTTCGATACCATGCTTGTTGAAGATCTTTTCAAGTTCAAAATAATTTTGCTTGAGTTCCGGTGATGAAGGACGTAGAACAACGCCCACTTTTTTTATTTTTTCTGCCTGCAATTTAGCTCACTTGATGAAATGTTTTTTTTAATTATACAACAGATAAGGAGTTTTTAGATATAATCGCAAAAATTTTCTAAATAGGACTTTAACCTTGAGAAGTCATTACTGTACAGATTTAAGTGAAAAAAATGTTGGCGAAGAGGTCACACTAACAGGTTGGGCGAACAGCTATCGCGACCATGGTGGGATCATCTTCATAGATTTACGTGACAAAACTGGACTCATTCAGCTTACTTGTGATCCGAAAGATTCTCCTGAAGCACACAAAGTTGCTGACAGAGTAAGAGATGAATTTGTTTTAATAGCAAAAGGGAAAGTACGCCTTCGTGGTGAAGGATTGACAAATCCACGTCTTAAAACAGGTGCTATTGAAATCGTAGTGCAAGAACTCATCATCGAGAACAAATCAGCGCCGCTTCCTTTTGTCATAGGCGACAAAAAAGTCGGAGAAGAGACAACACTCAAGTATCGCTACTTAGAGCTTCGTGACCCATCTATGTATGGAGCATTCCGTCTACGTTCAAAAGCAGCAATCGCAGCAAGAAATATTTTGGATGCAAATGGTTTCTTAGAAGTTGAAACGCCGATCTTAACAAAGTCTACTCCAGAGGGTGCGCGTGATTATCTTGTACCGTCTCGTGTGCATAACGGCGAGTTCTATGCACTTCCACAATCACCACAGCTTTTCAAACAGCTTTTAATGGTTGGTGGTTTTGACAGATACTTCCAGATCGCAAAATGTTTCCGTGATGAAGACCTGCGTGCAGACAGACAACCGGAGTTCACACAGATAGATGTCGAGATGAGTTTCTGTGACCAAGAAGATGTCATTAAAGTTGCAGAAGACTTGCTTACTGCAATGTTCAAAGCATGTGATGTTGAAGTAAAAGCACCATTTAACCGCATTACATATAAAGAAGCTATGGAAAAATACGGTTCTGACAAACCAGATATGCGCTACGGACTTGAAATGGTCGATGTTATCGATATTTTCGAGCGTTGTGACAATGAGATCTTTACAAATATTGCAAAAAATCCACACATCAACCGTATCAAAGCGCTTCGTGTTCCTGGTGCTGACCTTGTTTTCTCTAAACGTGAGATGAAAGGCTTTGAGGATTTTGTTCGTAAGTTCGGTGCGCATGGACTTGGTTATTTCCAACTCAAAGAAGATGGTCTTAAAGGTCCACTTACTAAATTCTTCTCTGAAGAAGATTTACAACTTATCATCGAGAGAACTGAGCTTCAAGTGGGCGATGTTGTCTTCTTTGGTGCCGGTGAGAAAAAAGTTGTCTGGGACTACATGGGACGCTTTAGAAACTTCATCGCAGAGCATGAGAAGATGAATCTCATCCCTGAAGATGCATATGAGTTCGTATGGGTCGTGGATTTTCCAATGTTTGAAGTTGAAGATGGTCGTGTAAAAGCACTTCACCATCCATTTACTATGCCAAAAAGCCTTGATAAAGATGATGTAGAAGAGATAGAGTCTATCGCTTACGATATCGTTCTTAACGGTGTTGAGCTTGGTGGTGGATCTATTCGTATCCACAAAGAGGATATTCAAGAGAGTGTATTTAAACTCCTTTGTATCGAAGAGGAAGAAGCACAAGAGAAATTTGGTTTCTTACTAGATGCACTTAAATTTGGTGCTCCTCCACACGGTGGTTTTGCTATCGGTTTTGACAGACTTATGATGCTTATCTCTAAAACATCTTCCATCCGTGATGTTATAGCATTCCCTAAAACACAAAAAGCCTCTTGTGTACTTACGCACGCACCAAGCCCGGTTGACAATCAACAGCTGCGTGACCTTCACATTAGACTGCGTGAGCAGACAAAAGCCTAAATCATGAAAAAACTTTTCTTGATCATCGGAGCTCCCGGCTCCGGTAAAACTACCGATGCAGAACTCATAGCCAAACATAACGACAACATCACCCACTACTCAACAGGTGATATGCTTCGCGCAGAAGTGACAAGTGGTAGTGAACGTGGAAAAATCATAGACAAATACATCTCTCAAGGCCTCATTGTTCCTATTGAGATCGTCATCGAGACAATCGTTAACGCTATCAAATCAGCACCTACGGATGTCGTCATCATAGACGGCTATCCTCGCAGTATAGAGCAGATGATAGAACTAGACAAATATCTTCAAAAAACCGATGACGTACTGCTTGTCTCAGTCATAGAAGTCAGAGTGAGTGAAGAGACAGCTAGAAGAAGAGTTCTTGGTCGTGCCCGTGGTGCGGATGATGATGAAAAAGTCTTCAATAATCGTATGAAAGTCTATAGAGAGCCTCTTGAAGAGATTCGCAACTTCTACTCCAGTATGAGCAGACTCAAGGTTATCTCCGGCGAAGACTCCATCGATAAAATAGTTCAAGAAATGGAAAGTTTTATAAACTCCAGACTCTAAACCGAAGGCAGCATATTGCAAAAACAAAAATTTATCCTCAAGCTGTTCCCTGAGATTATGATCAAAGGCTCTTCTGCCAAACGTCAAATGACAGGGCAGCTTTACAACAACCTTTTAACCATTTTAAAACGCATCGACGAATCTATCGACGTTGCCAAGTTCTCTGATAAGCTTGAAGTCTTTACTCCACAGGAATTTCTTCCTGAAGTAAGAGAAAAGCTGCTCAATACTCCGGGAATAGAGATGATTCTTGAAGTATTGCAGTTTGACAATATGGACACCATCGATAAAATCAAGGTAAAGGTCCGCGAACTTGTTGCTGATTCGCTTAAAGAAAAAACTTTTGTCGTGCGTGTCAAACGTTCCGGAAAACACCCTTTTAAATCCATTGACATTGAAAAAACAGTCGGTGGACACCTCCTTGCAAACTCAGAGGCTAAAGGCGTACAGCTAAAAGACCCTGATATCGTCGTGCAGATGGAGCTCATTGAAGATCAACTCAATGTCATTACTGCAAAATACAAAGGTCTCAGCGGTTTTCCAATTGGCACACAGGGAGATATTCTCTCTTTGATGTCCGGTGGTTTTGACTCAACTGTTGCTTCGTACTTGACTATGAAACGCGGCATAAAAACGCATTTTATCTTCTTTAATCTCGGCGGTATGGCACACGAGATAGGTGTAAAACAGGTAGCGCTTTATCTCTGGAGTAAATTTGGTTCTTCACACAAAGTAAAATTTATTTCCGTACCTTTTGATGATGTCATCGAAGAGATATTTCGCTCAACACCGCCGACTTATATGGGTGTGACACTCAAACGTCTTATGCTCATAGCTTCCGAGAAGGTCGCTGATGCTATGGAGATAGACGCGCTTGTTACCGGAGAGAGTGTCGCACAGGTTTCAAGTCAAACACTGCGCAATCTTGCCCTTATCGATCAGGTAACCAACAAACTCGTATTGCGTCCGCTTGCAACAGTCAATAAGCCGGAGATCATTAGCATTGCAAATGAGATAGGCACACGCCATTTTGCAGAAAATATGCCGGAATATTGCGGTGTCATCTCTCAAAACCCTATTACACACGGCTCATTTAAGAGAATGGAAAAAGTCGCACAGAAATTCGACTATACCGTACTTGACAAAGCCGTAGCAGATGCACAGCATCTCAGCATCGATGAAATCGTCGATGATATCAGTAATCTCGCGCCAATTGAAGTAGTAGATGATCTAAGCAGCGGCGACTTCACTGTCATAGACATCCGCCCTGAAGACGATTGCATAAAAACTGAGTGTAAAACACTCAAAATTCCATTCCATAAACTAAAAAAAGAGTTTGAAAAACTGCCAAAAGATAAAGAGTACCTTTTTTACTGCGATAAGGGGATTATGAGTCAGCTTCACGCGCAGTATCTGCGGGATGCAAAAGGGTATGAAAATATTCGGGTCTATCGCCCAAAGGGAGAGTAGATTACTCTCCTAACTCTGAAACAATAGCTTTTTCAACATCTTTGATGTCTGCTGTTCCATCTACTGTAATGTATTTAAGTTTAGGATTTTTAGCAGCTTGCGCTTTGTAGTAGCCTATTAAAGGTTCAGTCTGTTCATGGTAAACTTTAAGTCTGTCAAGAACAACTTCTTCTTTGTCATCGTCACGCTGTACAAGATCTTCACCAGTGATGTCATCTTTGCCTTCCACTTTTGGCGGGTTGTAGATGATGTGGTATGTTCTTCCACTTGCCAAGTGTGCACGACGCCCACTCATACGTTTTACTATCTCTTCATCAGGCACATCTATCTCAATGACTGCATCGATCTCGATTCCGGCATTTGTCACAGCATCTGCCTGTGCAAGTGTACGAGGAAAACCATCAAGTAAAAAACCGTTCTTACAGTCATCTTCTTTAATGCGATCTTTTACAAGTCCGATGATGATATCATCAGTTACCAGCTTTCCTGCATCCATTGCTTCTTTGGCCAGTTTTCCCATCTCTGTTCCGGCTTTAATGGCTGCACGCAGCATATCACCTGTAGAGATTTGAGGGATGTTGTATTTTTTTGTCAAAAATTGCGCTTGTGTGCCTTTTCCTGCACCCGGAGCACCTAAAAGAATTATTCTCATCTATTTTGTCCTGTGTCGTATTTTTCTCTAAAGAAATTATTGGTGAAATTATAGTAAAAGTGACTTTAAATTAGCCTACTCTTCTTCTACAAATCCAAAATCTTCATCATCACTGCCGCGTTGTGCCATTTCAATGTCTTCAATAAGCTCTTTTGCTTCCTCTTCGTCCATTTCACCCTCTTTAATGTCCGCTAAAACATCTTCAAAGTCCGCTTTGAACTCACGCAGCTCTTCGATCTCCTCTTTTGCCTCTTCACTGGCCTCTTTATTGCCCGCAATCTCTTCAAAAATTTCATCTAGTCGATCATTGATATCTGGAATAACGCCATTTGCTATTAACTCTTCTAATTTTTTCATGTGTGACATATATCTAAACCTTTATTTATTTTTTAGAATTGAACCCTCTGAACAAAGCCACTTTTGTGATCCTGTTTTGAAAGTTAAGTCTTTTTTAGTGTTTAAGTCTAAAATCTTTGAATTTTACTTAAATTGATTTATCAATTTTCTTGTATTTTTTCCTCTTTTTGTATCCTTTTTCCTTTTTAGGCATACCTTTGCATCAGATTGGGCATTCTTCGTAGATTGTAAGCGGTAGCTAAAAGGTAGTGATGCTGTATATTTTTATGCAGTCCTATATATTTGGACTCCGTGTAATGCATCAATCGTTTGATAAATGCAAACGGCATTTCAACAATGCTTCTTATCTTTGAGAAACGTTGATTATTTCTTGATTGTTTAGCTCTGAGTTTGGATTGTCCTCTGACTCTTCTTTCAATAATACCAACAAATACACCTTTGGCTCTTAGGGTGCGTTTTCTTGTTTGGGACATATAGCCACTATCGGCAAATATAGCTTTATTCTCATCTTGTGTTAACGTATCTATCATTTGTGAATCATGTACTTTTGCGGTGGTAGTTCGAATATTTTTAATCACTCCGGCTCTATCAGTAGCAATGTGCATTTTATAGCCATGATGCTTTACGCCACGTTTGGAAGTATAAGTTGCATCCTTGTCGTACGCCTCATCGCAGATCACTTTGCCGTTATTACCTTTTTTTCTCTTTGGCTCTGATGCATGGATGAGTGTAGCATCTACCAGTGTCCCTTCGTTTAGTATAAGGTTCTTCTCTATCATCTGTATTTTTACCTGATTGAAAATCTCTTCCATGAGGTTTTCACGGATAAGGGCATTTCGAAATTTACAGATTGTTGCTTCATCAGGGATGGTGTCATCATCTTTAATATCCAAAAATTTACGAAACGAGATACGATCATGAATCAGCTCCTCTGTCATTGGATCTGATAAACCATACCAACTTTGTAAGAAAAGTGCCCCTAACAATACTGATGCAGGAATGGATGGTCTGCCTTGTTTGCCTTTGTTAGGTTTATATATCCCTTTTTCGATCAGTATTGCTTCTATCGTATCGTAGGGAATCAGTGGTTTCATCTCATTTAAAAATTGAGTGCTGCGTTTGCCTCCTTGATACTCCATCGCATAATCGAAAAAACTTAGTTGCATAATCTCACTCCCTGCTCTGTATATATCTTTTATTTTACCAAATCTGTGCAAATGAATAATCTTGATGTTTATTCAGAGGGTTCAATTATACTATAATTTGTTTATGAAATTTTATTTAGTAATTATTGGCACAGAAATATTAAATGGCAGACGTGAGGACAAGCATTTTGTTTTCGTACGTGATGAACTTGCAAAATATGGACATGAACTTTTTGCTTCTTTTGTCATCAAAGATGATGTAGCACTTATTGAACGCACCTACACAATGATAAAAGAGGACAAAGAGGCAGTAATGTTCTCCTTTGGCGGCATAGGCTCGACTCCTGATGATCTCACGCGTGCAATTGCTTCCAAAGTTTTTAGAAGTGCACCGCTGCAAACGCATAAAAAATTCAAAGCAGACATTATTGAAAGATTTCAAGAAGCAGCCTACCCGCATAGAATCCACATGGCAGACCTGCCCCCGAATGCCGAACTGCTTTTTAATCCCGTTAACAACATGTCTGGCTTTTCACTCGATCAAAAATACTTTTTTGTTCCCGGATTTCCTTCAATGGCACATCCAATGATACAAGAAGCCATCAAAAAATATTTCTCTCACGCAGAAAAAAAACACCGCTTGACTCTGCTGGCTGAGACAAGTGAAGAGTCTCTCATATCACTTATGCAACAGCTTCCACCTGACATTGAACTTTCATCACTGCCGATGTTTGTAGATGGAAAACCAAAAGTGGAACTCTCTTTAAGTGGAACAAATCAAGAGGAGATAGAACACTATTTCTCACTTTTCAAAGAAGAACTCAAACAACGCAATATCCATTATAAATTAAGCTAATACAAGATTTTGCCGATATATAAATAGTATAAATCAAGGAATTCTATCATGTTGGTTTGGTTATTGGTACTTTTATTGCTTTTTGCTTTCATATATGTTGTTTACCGTATCGTCTTTTTAGAGAAAAAAGATGAAAATAAGCATGAGAACGAGCAGCATTACACTTTTAAAATATAAGAGAGAAAACAATGGCAATTGTTATGAACAATCATGTCTTTAAAGGACACAGGACGCTCCTCGGCAATAAATTTGTCACCTACGGAGAATTAGAACTTCCAACAAGAGCAGATATCTACCCCACTTCTAAAAGCGGTTTTGACTGGAGAAACAGCTCACGCGGTGCGCACCAGCTCGCATTTTCTATGCTATTTCAACTCAGTTCACAAGAACTCGCTGAAAAATATGTCGAGCAGTTCACACATGATGTAGTAAGAGGTTTGCATGCCAGAGACTGGGTTTTAAGCGCATCGGATGTTCTGGAGTGGATAGAGTCCAACTGTGAACTTCCAAAACCACAAGAGCAAGAGACAAAAGTCAAAGTAAAAGCAGCCAACAACACTGTCAAAAAGAGAAAGAAACAAAAAGCAAATATTGTCAAAGATATCTGCAAAGAGCTGAACATCACGCAAAAACAACTTGCCGAGATTTTAGAAGTACCAGAGGGAACTGTCAGTTCATGGGCAGTAAAAAACGAAATTCCGCGACTTGGTAAAAAAGCCATAGAATTTTACATGAAAAGTCAAAAAAATCAAAAAATAGTGGACAGCTATAGAAGTTTCATCGAGCTTCTACAGGCATCATAAGAAAGGAAATATGTGAAACCAAAAGACGAAATAACAAGAAGCCTTCTTATTGACAGACAAACGTGGGAAGAAGCTATGAAATACTCGCGTGACCGCTACAAAATGAGTCTCTCAAAAGTCATAGAATCACTGCTACAGGAATGGCTAGTCAAAGAGAAGAGAAAACCGCTTGATAATTCAAAACAGGCAAAATTTTTCGAATAACTCTCATTTTACCTGCTACTATCTTGCATAATTTGTGTTTTGTGGAGCTTGGGGATCATAGTCCAGAAGCTCTAAAACCGACTTTTTATTCATTTTTCTTGCAAAATCAATAGCTGTAAAACCTTTTGTATCTCTGGCATACTGATCGGCACCCTTTTCAAGAAGCATTTTGGCAATTTCCACTCTTCCATAGCATGCCGCAGCCATTAATGCTGTAAAATCACTTTTTCGTGTTGTTTTATTGACATCTATGCCTTGTTCTAACAAGTGTGAGACCATGTGAATATTGTCATAGGTAATGGCCATATCGAAGATACTCACACCCTCATCATCAAAATCAAAAATATCTGCACCATTTTCAATAAGCAGCATAAGCGTATCCATCGAACATCCCGCACGCAAAGCACACGCAAGTACACTCTCTCCTGCTTCATTTGTATCTTGCAGGTCTGCACCACTCTTTATATATTTTTTAATTCCGAGATAATCATCACTCTTTAAAAGTTCCAGCCATTTATTCATAATGACAGTATAGTAAAAATTTTATTAGTTGTTTTTATGTATAATTCGACTAACAAATTAATTAAGCGAGAATTCAATGGAAATCATTCAAACAACTGATGCTTTTAAAGCACTTATCGAGGACATAAAAACAACAACACCAAACTATAGGAACCCTTTGGCATTTGGTATCTGCCGTGTTGATCTAGGACAGCTCAATGTTGACAAAGCACTGCAAGCGACATACCCGCTCATCAACTGGGATGAGAACTTTGGCAGTGCGGCTATCTTCATAAAAGCACTTGCAGAACAAGGCGTTGAAGTAGATTTTTCACAAAATGAAGTCGTATGTAACATTAACCTAGAATTTTTAAAATCATGCCTCAATGCTTTTACTCCATACTCTGATGAAGCGCATGGTGATGCACACAAAAACATTCAGGTTGTATCGGCTCTTTACTCTCAAATCGTAAACAATGGTAGCCTAGAGGGTGAATTTAAAGTATGTTTTATCTTTGACGATGCACCATTAAAATCCGTAGAGGCAACATATCTCAAACTCTATGCAATCTCTCAAGCAAAAGTCGGACTGCGTGAGATCTGTCTTGACGGTGCATTTGGCGCACTTCCAAATGTTGCATGGTCAAACGGGCAACCAATCGAGCTGGATTACCTGCGTGAGTTCGAGATCGAGTTAAAGCTTAGTGGCGAATACCCGCACATCGATTTTGTAGATAAATTTCCACGTTTCTTACAACACATCATTCCAGCAGATAACACACGCATCTTAGATACTTCTAAAGTACGCTTCGGTGCACAGCTTGCTGCAGGTACAACTGTAATGCCGGGTGCATCATACATTAACTTCAATGCAGGAACTACCGGTGTATCTATGGTTGAGGGTCGTATCTCATCTTCTGCTATCGTTGGTGATGGTTCTGATGTCGGTGGGGGTGCTTCCATCCTTGGTGTACTCTCAGGAACTGACGGCAACCCTATCAGCATCGGCAAAAACTGTCTTTTAGGAGCAAACTCTGTTTGTGGTATTCCTTTAGGTGACGGTTGTATCATCGATGCAGGTCTTGCTATACTCGAGGGAACAAAAATCGGCATCTACCCTGCTGAACTTGAAAAAATCGTAGAAGCAAACCCTGCACTCAAAGGAAAAATTTCCGGTGAAATTTTCAAAGGAAAACAGCTCGCTTTCCTTAATGGTCTTCACTTTAGACAAAATTCTCTTACAGGTGAAATCACAGCATCTCGTTCAACTAGAGAAGTAAAACTCAACGCCGACCTTCACTAAATACCTCTCAAGCACCCTTTCAAGAGGGTGCTAACACTCTACTAACTTTTTTTCTATACACTTGCAACATCATAAACCAAAGGAACCTAAATGAAAAAAACACTATTGGGAATATCTCTAATGGCTTCTACTCTATTATTTGCTGCAGAGTCGACATATACACAGTTCTTGAACACAGCTGTTGAAGATATATATGATATTCATAATTACTCAAAAACAAAGATGAGTGACTTGGCACAAAGTGACAAAGCTTTACAAGAGTATAATAGCAAACTCAATAAATATGAAGCAGAAGTATCTCTCTTTTTAAAAGAGAATAATATAAATAATTTCACTTCAAAAGATGATGCAAACAAAGCACTTGATGAACTTGATAAGCTCAGTATTCAAAATGTACAACTTGCTAAGACAGTAGCATACCTTGCTTCCCATCATGCTGACAATGCAAATGAAAGTTATAACAATACACTCAAAGAGACTTCAAAAACCATATTAAGACTCTCTGATGACATTGGCGTCATGGCCGATAGAATTTTACTTATGGCAAAAGAGATCGGTATAATGGCAGATAGAATTATAAAAACACAAGAGATCCAATCACAAAACCTTGCAGCAACACAAAAACTGACACATTATGCAATGACGTTAACTGATGCACAAGTAACAGCCACAAGAAACAATGTAAATAATAATATGAACGCCGGTATGTCAAATATGAATAAGAACACCAATCAAATGCAGTCGCAACAAGCATCGCAAACAACAATGCATTAGGATTTATGCTATAATTGTAAATATATGAGGAGTTCAGTATGAGTATCTCAACGAATGTATCATCACTGCAAGCAAATCAACTCTTTATGAATGCCAACGCGAACAATATCGCCAATGTCAATACAGATGGCTTCATTCCGACTGATACCCGCATGGTAGATGAAAAAACATCAGTACGAGCGCAAACACGCTTAGCTGATGACACAGGTTCGCCAAAGAGTCAGACAGACCTTGCAAAAGAGATTCCCGATCAAATTGTCATTGGTGGCGTAGCAGAAGCAAATGTTGCGGCTATCAAAACACAAGATGAAATGTTCGGTTCACTTTTAGACATCAAAGCATAAAATCTCACTGCGTGAGAATATTCATGCTTTTTAACTGCGTGAGTATGGAAGCATTTTTATCATAATCTTTTAAATTGCTTCCAAGCTCCAAAGTGCTAAAAATTGGTTTTCCTATTATAAAACGTCCCTCTTTTTCATCTTTTTTAGTTTTAATCCCCCAAGTTGCATGAAAGACGATAGGCTCACCGTTTTTTACTCCTACAAAAAGTAAAATATGCCCTTTTTTATAGAGTAAAGTTTCAAAAGGAACCGCTTTTTCTTTAATGAGTTGCAGTTTTTGTGTATCGCTCAAACCTTCTAATGATATTACTTTTCCAAGTTTACTCTGTTCGTATGAGTTTCTTGGAAGCCAAAGACCAAAGGGAGCGAAGAAATCACGTAAGATAGATGAGCAATCACGTTGTTGATACATGCCTCCCCAGCCATATTTTACAGCAGAGACTTCCTGAAATATCATTGCAATATTCTTTACATTAAATTCTAAAATACCTTTATGAAGTACTGATTTTGGAATTGTTGATCTAATATAAAAAGCTTCATTATTTTTATAATTTCCAATACTTAAAACTGTATAGCTTGCATTGTTTTCCTTTATCTCCGGTAAAAGCATACCTATGCGTGAACGAAACAGGAAGTTCCCTTGTGCATCATAAATAGGATGGGATTCTTTAATGACAAACTCTTTCTCAGCCTCCTGATAGAGTTTTGCATATGCTTTTGGTATAAATGCTATATCTCTTGCTTTGACCCAACCATAAGCAAAACTCGCTTCAATAAACACCCACTCTTTATCTCGAGAATAGTGCGAAACCAAAATAGGCTTATTTGGAGCAATCAAAGAGTTTTGCATATAGTCAAAAGGAAAGCCCTCTCCCGCTTTTTTTGGATCCATCAACAGTGGCTTGTCAGTTGGAAAAGCACGGATATTCAACGCTTTTAAGGTAATGGCGGGTTTATTGAGTGAACTATAGGCTGCAAAGTTCGAGCGAGCATAAATATCATCAAAAAAAGATTGCTTCAAAGGCTGTAGATTCTCTCCATAGCTATTGCCTACCCTAAAAGAACGATACGCCCACATCGCTTCTTTTTTAGAGATATCTATCTTTTTTATATTCCATAGATTAAAATAGTGTTTTTCAAATGCTTCCAAAGAGGAGATATTTCGTTCATTTATTGTATCAAGATAAGCTGTAACACTTTGATTCACTTCAAGTAGATCTGATGGAGTCTCTTGTATTTTTGGAATCGGTTTTTGTGCACAGGCACTCAAAAACACTGCTATAAAAACATATAAAATATACCGCACAACACTCCCTTAATCAACATCACCAAATCTGCTTACAACACGACCTATCACTTCAACTTCATTCGGATCAAGCACCTGTGTCGGATAGACAGAGTTATCTGATATCACATCAATCATACCATCCATACGCTGCTGCACGCGCTTAATGAAGAGTCCTGCCCCTGTTCTAATTGTAAAAATACCGCCACGATTGAGATCAGTTTTCGCTCTGTTTATAAATACAATGTCATTATAACTAAAAGTAGGCTCCATAGAGTCACCTGAGACACTAATCGCTTCAATATTTTTCAATTCTCTCTCACCTCCAAGCATAAAAACGAACTGCTGTGGAATTTCGAGCTCTTCTATCTCTTCTACATCACTATCCGCACCACCACCGGCACTTGCATTGATATCTGTAAAATATTTTATCATATAATTGTTTGTAGCTTCAACAAGGCTCTCTGGTGATTGTCCATACAACAGCCAGTTGATTGAAATACTTCGTTTTGCACAGAAATCAAGCAGTTCTGCAAAAGGAATTTTATTTCGTTTTTTCATTGTCGCAAAGTTCATCTGCGTAATTCCGAGTACCTCTGCAACATCTTTATCAAAAACCTTTTTTGGTGCAAATTCTGGAGATATTATACTTTTTATCTCTTCAACTACATCAGTAAAACTATTCATTTTGACCCCTTTAATGATAAATATTTCACAGTATAGTCAATTTTGCAAAGAAAATCAATAAATATTTTGCAAATTGTCATATTTTTTTAAATAAATCCTATTTTTATGTAGAATTTGCTCAAGATAAAGAAAAAAGGAGACACTATGTCACTTCTAATTAAAAATGCGGAAACACTTTTTGAAAGATTTGAGAGTAAAATGGAGATTTGGGCCGAGAAACTCTTCTAAGACTCTTTTTTATCTTGAAATTTTTCTTCTTTTTGTTGCTCTTCTTCTCTTTGCTGTGATTTTGTTTTATGGTAACCGCCAAATACAAAAATCATAAATAAAACAAAGAAAACAAGCATGAGCATATCAACAAAGGAATTCATCTTTTAAGCCTTATCAAATGTAGCGTAGTTTTGGCGAATAGCATCATAGAGCACGATGCCTGTAGAGATGGCAAGGTTAAGACTTCTACCCTCTTTTGTCATTGGAATCGTAATCGTTTGTGATTGGTACTTCTCTAAAATATTTTCAGGGATGCCTGCCGTTTCACTGCCAAAAAAGATAAAATCACCCTCTTTAAAAGATGCTTGAAAGTAAGGTCTCTCTGTCTTTGTTGTTGCGAAATAGGCATTGTCTGTAATAACATTATTTGCAAAAAAATCATCAAGACTCTCCCATACATGCAAATCAAGCTTATCCCAATAATCCAAACCTGCACGACGCACCGCTTTTTCATCAATGTCAAATCCGATAGGCTTGATAAGATGCAGTGATGCTCCTGCATTAACACAAAGACGACCAATCGCTCCTGTGTTATTTGGTATTTGTGGATGGACTAAAACAAGATTAAAAGCCATTAGAAGATGACCGTTCTGTTTGCATAGACAAAGATTCTATCTTCAAGTGCAAGTTTGAGTGCGCGGGAGAGGACAACTTTTTCCACATCTTTTCCTGAGCGTTGCATATCTTTCCAGCTGTATGCATGGTTTACATGGATGACCTCTTGCGCGATGATAGGCCCTTCATCTAGATTGTTGTTGACAAAGTGTGCTGTAGCACCAATGATCTTCACACCTCTGTCATATGCTTGCTTATAAGGATTCGCTCCGATAAATGCCGGTAAAAAGGAGTGGTGAATATTAATAATCTTATCTTCAAACGCCTCTACAAAACGCGGTGTCAATATGCGCATATATTTTGCAAGGACAATGTAATCAATATCTTTAAAACTGTTAATTGCCTCAATAATCCTGTTTTCATGTTCTGAACGTTCTAATCCCTCATGCGAGATCGTAATGTAGGGAATATGAAACTTAGAGACAAGCGATTCAAGCTCATCATAGTTTGATATCACAGCCAGTATATTTGCTTCAAGCTCCCCTGCTTCATGGCGAATCAAGATATCACCAAGTGCATGCATCTCTTTTGTTGCCATAATGATGATATTTTTCTTTTTCGGTTCAATAACCTTGACACTTGAACTTTTTGGAAGTACCTTTGTGATAGCATCTGTCAATTCATTTTTATCAACATTACCATCAACGACGGAACGCATAAAGAACTTATTGCTCTCTTTATCAACAAATTCACTGTTAGAGAGAATATTGAGGTCATAGTTATAAAAAATGCTTGAGACTTTATGAACGAGACCCTTTTCATCATTTGCATCGATCAGTACACGGTATTGGCTCACTTCATATTTCCTTTTTGCAGTTTTTCAACTCTTGCATCGATTGTTGCAAGTGTATATTCTAAAAAGTTAAGTGTCATATCTATTTTTGCTTCAATATTGACATTGTTCGGTGCTTGAAAACCTTCAAAAAGCACAAGCAGTCTTTCTCTAATGGAGTTGAGATACATCAACTCACTCTCTATATTTGAGGAAGCTTCTTCTGCAGGAGTTTTTATGAGAGACTCTTCTTGTCTTGCAACAGGGGAAGTTTGTTCTTCTTTTTTAGAAAGTTCTTGGGTCTCTGTGGTATCATCTTCCATCTCAGCCAATGTTGAGAGTATTACATCTTTTAATTCCATGCTTTTAATAACCACCTTTCAAACTCTTTAAACTCTACATCTGTATCCATCTTCAAGAAGAACTCTTTCATTTGGGTATTGACCCCTAAGAATTTTTTACGCATGCCGGACAATCTTCTTATAGCGATTTTCGCATCGGAGTTATTAGGATCTTTTTTTAAGATCTCTTTATATATCTCCAACGCCTCTTCTTTTAAACCTTGCAGTTCATAGATGTTCGCCAAAGTCAATGTCTGCATCTTTTGTACTCTACTTCTCGATGTAGTTTGCGATGATAGAACCCATCTCACTAGTAGAACAGATCTCTTTTGCATCGAACTGTGCAAGGTCTTGCGTTCTGTATCCTTCAGCGAGTGCACGTTTTATCGCTGCATCTATTTTATCTGCTGCTTTGTTTTCACCAAGTGCATAATGCAGCATCATAGAAGCTGAAGAGATAGTAGCAATCGGATTTGCAATTCCCTGTCCTGCGATGTCCGGTGCAGAGCCATGAATAGGTTCATAAACACCAATCTTCGCACCGACAGAAGCCGATGGTAAAAGACCAATAGAACCAGAGAGCATAGAAGCCTCATCTGAGAGAATATCTCCAAAAATATTTCCAGTAAGCATTACATCGAACTGTTTAGGATCACGAATAAGCTGCATTGCGGCATTGTCCACATACATATGTGAAAGTTCCACTTCAGGATACTCTTTTGCAACCTCTTCGACAGTCTCACGCCAGAGCTGTGAAACATCAAGAACATTTGCTTTATCGATAGAGCATACACGCTTGTTGCGTGTCATCGCGATTTTAAAGGCTTGATGTGCGATGCGAACGATCTCATCACGAGTATAGACCATAGTATTCCAGCCTTTATCCTCTGTGCGTCCCTTTGGCTCTCCAAAATAGATACCACCGATAAGTTCACGTACAACCATCAGATCAACACCACGAACAATTTCCGGTTTGAGTGAAGATGCGTTTGCAAGTTCATCATAGACAACTGCAGGACGCAAATTCGCATAAACACCAAGCTCTTTTCTAAAACGCAACAGTCCACTCTCCGGACGTTTTTCACGTGGAAGATTATCCCATTTCTCACCGCCGATTGCACCAAAAAGGACAGCATCTGAGTTAAGTGAGCCTGAAATGGTCTCTTGTGGAAGCGGATCACCTGTAATATCATACGCGCAACCACCCATAAGCAGCTCTTCATAGTTAAAATGAAAACCACTGTATGATGCTACGGCATCTAAAACTTTCACTGCTTCATCAACAATCTCTGGACCAATTCCATCACCTTTAATAAGTGCTATTTTATATGATTTCATCTATTTTTTACCTTCTATTTCATTCTGTGCAAAGTTCATTAAACCACCTGCATCTATTAGTTCCTGCATAAATTCAGGAATTGGTGTAAAGCTATATGTTTTACCTGTTGTCTTATTTGTAATAGTACCGGCATTCATATCGATACTGATCTCATCGCCTTGGCTTATCTTATTTGCCTCTTTGAGTTCAAAGATAGGCAGTCCCATATTAAAAGCGTTTCTATAAAAAATTCTTGCAAATGTCGGTGCAACGATTGCAGCGACACCGGCAGCTTTAAGTGCAATAGGTGCATGCTCTCGAGAGCTTCCGCAACCAAAATTTTCATCAGCGACTATAATATCACCCGGAGTCATTTTCTTAACAAACTCTGGATCGGCATCTTCCATAACATGTTTTGCCAACTCTTCAGGTACTGAAGTGTTCAAATAACGCGCTGCTATGATTAAGTCTGTGTCGATATCTTTTCCAAATCTCCAAACTTTACCGTTTATGTTTGCTTTTTGCATATAAAATCCTACTGTTTTAGTAAATAATTTTGCGATTATATCCAAAAAGTGATTGAAGTTTTATAAAGGATATCTTCAAGCCTCCTAGTTCTCATTATAAAACTGGAATTGACTTCGCCCTGCTTCTTTTGCTGCATACATTGCCATATCAGCTTTTTTTATCAGATCCTCTGCATTTTCTGCATCATTTGGATAGATTGCAATACCAATGCTGGTACTTATCATAAGTTTTGATTCTCCAATCTCAATTGGCTGCTGCATCGCATCTATAATTTTCTGTGCTACTGTTTTTGATGTCGTTAACTCTTTGTTCTCTTCTAAAATTATCATAAACTCATCGCCGCCAATTCTTGCAAGTGTATCTGCTCCACGTAGACACTCACGCAGTCGTTGTGCGAAACGTTTGAGTATTGCATCTCCAACATCATGGCCATACTGATCGTTTATCTGTTTAAAATAGTCTATATCCAAGAAGAAAACACCTAAGGCACTTTTATTTCTATCTGCCTTTTTCATCGCTACTGCAAGTCTGTCATTAAAGAGCGCTCTATTTGGCAAGTCTGTAAGTTCATCGTGGTTTGCTTTATAAGCGAGTAAATCCTTTTGCTTACCCAGCTCATCATGATATTTTTCCAATTCAGAGATCATAGTGTTGAAGTTCTTTGCCAACTCCCTTATCTCATCATTGTTATGAACCTTGACATGAGTATTGAGCGTTTTTGTCATAATAATATTGGCAGTACTTTTATTTAATTCAGAAATAGGCAGCAATATCTTACGACTTAAAATCTTATAATATTTTGATGTGAGCACAATAGAGAGAATAACAATCAATGTAATAAAAAACTTTGCACAAGCAGATGCAGTATGAACTCTTTCATAGAGTAGACAATAATAAGATAACCGATACTCTTGCTTTCTGCTCTAACAGGTATAACAGTGTAGAGCTGCAATCCTTTCCAAAACTGTGTCTCTTTGAGATCCAATTTTTCAAGTTCTTGATTTTTTTTGTAAGGCTGTTTTTTTACATAGACACCTAATATTTTTCCATTTGTATCCAGGGCATACGCTTCAAGAATATTCTTTTCATACTTTAAAGAAGAGAGAGACTCTTCAATATTTTGTGTATCTTTAAAAAGAAAGGCCGGTGCGACATTTTGAGCGAGGACTTTGGCAAAAATTCTGTTTTGATATTTAACAATCTTAGCACCGTCTATATACTGATATAGAACAATAAAAAAAGATAGCGATAATACCTGCGATGATCGCTGTTGAAAGGTTCATAAAGTTAAGTTTTTTAGAAATTGGGAAAAGGCTGTAGATTACTGTGCAAATCTACGTATTGCTATCACTAAAAATATTGTCATCGATGACTTTTTGCTTCCAGATGCACAAGAGTTAGCGTCACTGAGAGACTATACTGCCAGACTCGACTATTCTGGAAGCATCTACTGGTCATCTTCTACAGACAAAAAACATATACAGTTTGCACAATATGTCTATATCAACAAAGAGAAGAACGGTTGGTACAACAAAAAAGGGGAAAGTTTTGTTCGTTGTGTTTCTCATAAAAACTATCCACTCGATCTATCTGTCAAAAAACTTGCCAAATATCTGATGAAAGCAGAACACTACTCCTACCTTGATGCCTGTGAATTTGCTGTTGTCCTCAAATATGGAAAACCGGTTGTAAAACACATTGTAAAGATGAAAGACAACAAAGTAAAATTTCTTTTGCGTTCAGAAAAATACGATAAAAATAAAAACTATTTTTACTATAAAAACCATATTATAAACAAAAAAGAAGGCATTGGCAAAGATCCTGATGTCAAGTTTGAAATCATTGATAACAAACTTGTTTTCAGAGACATTGACTAAACGAAATTATCGCTTAAGATTATTTGTAGTTTGGAGCATTTCATCACTTGTTGTGATAATCTTTGAGTTGGCATCATAGGCACGCTGTCCTGTAATGAGGTCTGTAAGTTCTACTACAAGTTCCACATTACTAAGCTCTACAAATCCTTGTCGAATAGTACCCAAACCATCTACTCCAGGAATTCCCTCTACAGGCTGTCCTGATGCATCTGTCTCAAGATAAAGATTGTCTCCCATAGAGTGCAGACCTGCAGGATTGATAAAGTTTGTCGTTTGAATTTGACCGATCTGTGTCGCCTGTATTTGCCCCGGCTGCACAACTGTAACTGTTCCATCTGTACCGATACTTATACTTGTAGCATCAGGCGGCACAACTATTTGAGGGATGAGATAGTACCCGTCGCTGTTAACGATAGCACCATCTTGGTCTAATTTAAAAGCACCGTTTTTCGTATAGACCTCAGTTCCGTCAGGCAGTTCAAGTTTAAAAAAGCCACGTCCTGTAATGGCAATATCGAGTTGATTATCCGTCTGTTTCAAACTTCCTTCTGAAAAAATTTTATTAATTGCCGTAGAGCGTACTCCAAGTCCCACTTCTATACCTGTAGGTGACTTCGTAGTGTCACTTGTAGATGTTCCTGCATACTCCATGACATGATACATAAGATCTGCAAACTCTGCGCGCCCTTTCTTAAAGCCTATTGTATTGACGTTGGCAATATTATTTGCTGTTGTGTCTATTTGTGTCTGCATTCCGAGCATTCCTGTCGAAGCAGTATAAAGTGATTGCATCATTGTTCTATTCTCCTATCTAAGCTTTTCGTGCAATTTTTTCAATTGCATCTCTGTTCATATCGTTCATTTGTGTATCCATCGCTTTTTGATACATCCCGACAAGCCTGTTCGTCTCAATGAGCTGTGTCATCATCTTCACGGCATTAACATTGCTTTTCTCAACAAAGCCCTGCTCAACTGCACCACTCTCTTCATTTATTTTTAAGCGTTTCATATCATCAAGTTTGTAAAGGTTGTCACCCTCTTTTTGCAAATATCGTAAGTTGTCGACACTTGCAATCATGAGCTTTTTGTTTTGCGTGAGCTTCACTGAACCCGGAACATTTGTCAAAACCTGTCCGTTCTTGTCAATAGCTATTGTACTGTCCGTGGTCGCAAGGCTAATGCCATCTTTTGAGTTGAAATAATCATCACCTAGCACTTCGTACCCCTGCTTGGTAACGAGTTTTCCTTCATCATCAAGAGAGAAAGAACCATCCCGCGTTAAGCGAATACCCTGCGGTGTCTTTACAGCAAAGAAAAGATTGTCGCGTGAGAGTGCGATATCGAGTTGGTTGTCTGTCTTTTGCAGGTTGCCTACAGAAAAATCTGTATAATCATCTACTATCTGAGGAACTTTTGCCATTGTTCTGTTGATGAACTTAGCAGCCTCTTTTGTGTTGTTCTCATTTGGCAGTGCATCTCTTTTCTCTTGATAGAGCCGCATAAAATCACCTACAATGAGGTTATCCTCTTTATAGCCGTTTGTATTGACATTTGCTAGGTTGTTTGCAATAGTATCAAGTCGGTTGAACTGTGTTACCATTCCAGCAGCAGAACTATAATAGCCTGTTTGCATCAAGTACCCCTGTTTTGCATTATTTTTAGATTAAAAGCAAAGGATGTTCCAACTTTAAAACAAGACCCCTTTAAGAATATTTCGGTATAATCCACCTTTTAAAAACCTTAATAAAGCAACGGAGCAACCTCCCATATGACAGCAAAAGAACTCAACAAAGCCTTAGAGACTTTTTTTCAAGAGCACAAATCAAAAGATTGTATCACTTATGAATCAATAATTGACCTTTTTGAAAAACAGCCAACCGCTGCACAAGCCAAAAATATTTTAAAACTTGCAAAAAAGCACAATAAATGCCTTTATACCGCAAGCGAACACGCAAAGAAACTTAACGACCAAGAAGCAGAAGCACGTCGTGATGCACAAAGAAAGATGCTTGAAGACAATGAAACAGATAAGTTTGATATCTTAAAAGAGCATGAACTTCTTGAGTGGTCACGCTCTGATTCTCCTGTACGTATGTACTTGCGTGAGATGGGGCAAATTCCACTTTTAACAAAAGAAGAAGAGATAGAAATATCTAAAAAGATTAAGGCGGGTGAAAGCATCATCATTGACGCTATCTGTTCTGTTCCTTATCTTATTGACTTTATTTTAGACTACAAAGAGCCGCTCATCAACCGTGAAAGACGCGTCAAAGAGCTTTTTAAATCTTTTGAAGATGAAAAAGATGACGATGACGGAGATGATGATGCTGATAGTGAAAGTAAAACACTCTCTGCAAAAGACAAAAGCAGAGTTGAGAAAGTAACGACAAGCTTCAAAGCACTTGAAAAAGCGAAAAAAGATTGGATGAAGACACTTGAGAAAGCATCTGAAAATCTTGACAGCGAAGAGCTTACAGAAGAGATAGTACACTACTATCTTCTGCTTACTTGGAAAAAAGCCGTTCTTAAAGAGAAACTTCTCGATCTCGGTCCGACTTCAAAGCTTATCAACGAACTTGTAAAAGCAATGGAGACGGCACTCAAATCTGATGAAGGCTACGACAAAGAGCTCAAGCGTCTTGAGTACAAGCTTCCACTGTTCAATGCAACACTCAAAGCAAATCATAAAGTACTTGTTGAAAAGATTCAAGACCTTACAAAAGAAGATATCACCAATATGGTTCCAGAAGCGACAATGGTCTCTACCTATATGGAGATCAAAAAACTTGTTCAGACTAAAGAGGCATCAAAAAACTCTTTTGACATGGAACCTGAAAAACTTGCAGATATTTTAGAGCAGATCAAGCGTGGTAAGAACATCTCTGAGATTTCAAAAACAAAAATGGCAAAATCAAATCTTCGTTTGGTTGTTTCCATTGCAAAACGCTATACAAACCGTGGACTTCCATTTCTTGACCTTATTCAAGAAGGAAATATCGGTCTTATGAAAGCCGTTGACAAGTTTGAATATCAAAAAGGGTACAAATTTTCAACATATGCAACATGGTGGATTCGTCAGGCTATATCACGCGCCATTGCAGACCAGGCAAGAACGATCCGTATTCCTATCCATATGATCGAGACGATCAACCGCATTAATAAGATCATGCGCAAACACCTCCAAGAGCATGGAAAAGAGCCGGATGTCGATACAATCGCACAAGAGGTCGGCCTCTCTGTTGAAAAAGTCAAAAATGTCATCAAGATTACAAAAGAGCCTATCTCGCTTGAAGCACCTATAGGGAGTGAAGAGGATGGTCGTTTTGGGGACTTCATTGAAGACAAACAGTCACTCTCTCCATCAGATGCGATTCTTAAAGATGACCTTCGTATTCAGATCGAACAGGTTCTTGAACAGCTCAATGAAAGAGAAAAGGCCGTTATTAAGCTCCGTTTTGGAATTATGGATGATGAGAGTGACAGAACGCTTGAAGAGATCGGAAAAGAGCTTAGCGTGACACGTGAAAGAGTTCGTCAAATTGAATCCTCTGCTATTAAAAAGCTCAAACACCCTAAAGTCGGTCGTAGACTCAAAAACTACATAGAAGAGTAGAACGAATATGACGCTAGAACAGCAGTGGTTGGAGTATGATTACAATCCCTTCATACTCTTTAATGCACAAGGAAAGATCGTCTCACTCAATGCTGAGGCACAGTTTCTTTTAGGTGCAACGACTGCCGGTGAGCTTTTTGAGCTTGCAAAGACCTATGCAAGTATTAATTTTGGTTTTAAAACGACCTTTATCGAACTTGAGTATGGCCGTTACAAATTTTTTGGCCTCACGGTTGGGTATGAAGATGAAGAGCAAATAGGTATCAAACTCTACCAATCCCCCTCTTATAAGCTTAACACCACAAAACCAAATGGGGAACTGACAAATATCTTTACTATCATAGATCTTTGCATTGCAACCAATTCCATTAATTCAGAGACACTTTTTAAAAGAGATTACGATCCAACCATACCTGATGTTATCATCGACTCAAACAAGCTCATAAAGCTCTTAAACAAGATCTATGAATACTTCAAAGTAAGTGATTCTATTTTAACACGGGTCTTTTTCAGAATTGGAGAACACATCAAGTTTGAAGAGAAGAAATACAGTATTTTCTCTATCTCCATTCAAGGGGAAAAAATTGATGAAACAAAAAAAGAGGAACTCGATATACTTGCTAAAAGCAATAATTTCTATATAGATATCAGCAATAAAAAGGTTACAATAAACCTCCCAATGATCACCTCTTAATCTACTATGCTAAAATCTCACGCGAAACAAAAGCACCTACGATAATGCCGAAAAAGAGAGAAGGCAGATAGTACCATAATTCTAAAATATTATTATTTTTTAAAGCGATAAAACCTAAAATCAAAACAAGATACGGCAACAATCTAAAAAGGGAGAGACTGCCTTTGATACCGTGCTTTATATTTTTCACATTAAGGGGTTTGACTTTGGCTTTTTCCTCTTTGACGATCTCTTTAAGATTAAGTTCTTCTGTCGGTGCATCATTTATCTCACCCTCATAAAGTCCATGCGGGTCTTCAATCTTCTCCAAAAGGTCTCTATCTTCCACATACTCACCTGCTGCAACTTTCGCCATTATCATCTTTTTGTAAGCATACGAAGCACCAAGTATGATCAAAAATGCAGAGATAAAAGCCGTCTCGACATTGGCAAATATTTTTACCGAAATAAAATAGCTGATAAAGATAAGGAGTTGTGCCGCTAAAAATATGCTAATAGCTCTTTTCACCATAATCCTCATCTTCATCATACTCATCGTCATCTATCTTTTTCTTGATAACATAACGCGGTTCTTTTGCAAGTTCTTCAAACTCTTTGTACTGTTTTGAGTAGGCTTTGTAAACATTGAGTATCGCAGCAGCGATTCCAATGACAACACCAATCCAAAAACTCCACGCAGCACCTGTGAGATTTTTCAAAAGCCACCCAAGTCCAATACCAATAGCAATGGCAACGACGATAGAGATGCCAAGAGAGAGGCTGTCTGCCGCTTCTATGATTGGCTTGACACGTGGTTTTCTCTCTTCGTTTTCACTATTTGGCATTTGTAATCGCTTTAAAGACTCTTTTACTTGCTTCAATCGTATCTTCTACCATCATATCAGTCGTTGCCGTGGAGATAAAACCTGTCTCATAGAGTGAGCAGGCGAAATAAAAACCTTCATCAAGCATACCTGCGTGAAATTTTGCAAACATTGCAGCATCAGATGCTGCAGCATCACTAAAGTTTTTGACCTCTTTTTTGGAGAAGAAAAAACCAAACATAGAGCCGCGTGTATCGATCTGCATAGCAATACCCTGCTCTTTTGCAGCAGCTTGCATTCCCTCAACTAAACGCACAGCACGCTTATTTAAAACATCTATGATTTTTGCATTTTGCTTAAGCTTGGTAAGCGCTGCGTGTCCTGCTGCCATAGCTACAGGGTTTCCAGAGAGTGTTCCAGCCTGATAGACAGGACCCTCAGGAGAGAGTTTCTCCATAATCTCACGTCGGCCGCCAAAAGCACCTACCGGCATACCGCCGCCGATTACTTTTCCAAGTGTCACAAGGTCAGGTTTCACACCGGTAATACTCTCTGCACCATGCAGTGAACCACGAAAACCACTCATAACTTCATCAAAAATTAAAAGTGCACCGTTTGCATCACACAACTCACGCAGCTCATGCAAAAACTCTTTATCAGCTGGAACAAGTCCCATATTTCCTGCAATCGGCTCAATAATAACACAGGCGATATTCTTAGAATCTGCAAAACATTTTTTGACACTCTCAATGTTGTTGTACTCTCCTAAAAGCGTATGTTTTGTAAAGTCAGCCGGTACTCCAGGGCTTGAAGGGTTGCCAAAAGTAGCCGCACCACTTCCTGCTTCTACAAGAAGCGCATCAGAATGTCCATGATAGCAGCCTGTAAATTTCACAATATCATCACGACCTGTAAAACCACGCGCCAAACGAATAGCAGACATAACAGCCTCTGTTCCACTACTTACAAAACGCACCTTCTTAATAGAGTCAAAAAACTCTATCACAAGCTTGGCAAGTTCACTCTCTGCCAAAGTCGGCGCACCGAAACTAAGACCATGTTTTACAGCATCAATAACCGCTGCTTCAATCGTCTCATCACGATGTCCAAAGAGAAGCGGTCCCCAGGACTGTACATAATCCACATATTTATTGCCGTCGATATCTTTAAGGTATCCACCTTCTCCTTCTGTGATAAAAACAGGAACCCCTCCTACGCTTTTAAATGCACGAACCGGTGAATCAACACCACCTGGAATCAACTGCTGCGCTTCTTCAAATGCCTTTTTTGACGCTTCTCTATTCATAAAAAACCTTGTGTAGTAATATTTTTCTAATTATATCCAACGTTACGTTAATATTGATTTGTTATAATCGTGAAAAAAATATATATTATTGGATGATGTTTGAATAGATCTACTTTTGCCCTTTTTGTTGCTCTTCTCATACATATTTTACTTTTTTTACTGTTGTGGATTCTCCTTCACTTCGCAGCAACAGATAGCAACAAAAGTCTTAAAAAACCTGAAAGAAAGATCAAAATATCACTCAAAGAACTGCCTAAAAAACATAAAAAGTCAGGGCTTACAAAGAAAAAAATCCCAGAACCAAAAATAGCTCCGCCAATGCCAAAAGGATCACAACTTAAAAAGATAGTCAAACCCTTTCGTACACCAAAACTAAACAAGCCAAAAAAAGTAGCCAAAAAAGCACCGGTAAAACCAAAAACAGCACCAATTCCTCCGAGAAAACCTTTTATTCCGCTACATGCTGCAAAAAAAGAGACCAACACGACAAAAGAGATAAAAAAAGAGCCAAAACAACAAAAAGCACTTGCTTGGCTCTACGAAGACGTTGCAGACAAAGAGACAAAAATAAAGCAAAAAAGCAGACAAAACGGCAGCAATATTTCGCAAGATATCAAAGAACTCTACGGGGAAGAGTTTGGAAAACTCACCCCTGGTCAGCAGCAGTATATTCTGGATAATCAAGAGATTATGCGCCGTATCACACAACGTACTCTTACCCGAGTTGCAAGTGTTAACATTCCAAGAGATCTCAATGTCAACAGACACAATGTTATTGAGTTTAAACTCCATCCAAACGGCGATATGACAGATTTTAAATTTCTCTCAAAAAGTGGTTATTATATTCTTGATGACACGACAAAAGAGACTATCGAGTATGCATACAGCCGCTACCCAAGACCAAAAGAGACGATACTTATTCGCTACAATGTATTTTACAATCTTGCGAGATACTGATTTTATAACAAAAAGAGAGTATTTAAGTTACCCGAATTCATCTATTCAATATGCAAGGTTTATATATAATGATTACTAATAGAATCTCTTTTTCTCTTCTTCCTTTGGCTCTTATCTTTATGCTGAGTGCCTGCGGAGAGGAAAAAGCGCCGCAACAAAAAAAACAAGCACCAATTCCAGTAAACACTATTACAGTCCAAGAGAAAAAAGTACCTATTTGGGGAACTTTCACAGGAAAGACACGGGCAAGTTCACACCAAGAAGTACGTGCTCGTGTTTCGGAAATTTTGGAAAAAGTATATTTTAAAGATGGGCAGTATGTACAAAAAGGACAAAAGCTCTTTAAGATACAACAGGATGAATATATAGCGGCTTTGAATGCCGCAAAAGCCAAAAAAGCACAAGACGAAGCAGCTTTGGCACTTACAAAAGCTGATGTGGCACGTTACACACCACTGGTAAAAGAAGGACTCGCTCCTAGAGCAACGCTGGAACAGTATCAGGCAAAACTGGCATCACTTCACGCAGCGATAATGGGAGATGAAGCGAAAATTAAAGAAGCGAAAATCGACTTAATTTTTAAAACTCCAGATCAAAAAAGATGTCACAGATGCCTACATTAATCTTAACGAATCAAAAGACACCGTAGAACTTGCACAGGCACTCCTGCAAGCTTCTATGGAGAAATTCACACAGGCACAAAAAAGATATGAAAACGGTCTCTCAGACTACATTGAGCTCCAACAGGCACGTCAAAACTACATCGATGCAAAATCAGGGCTTATCATCGATTATTACAAATACTATGATGCACTGGCCAGAATGTACCATGCTACAGGCATGTAGCAAACTACTCCTCTAGCAGTTTTAGTGCGCCTTTATAGATAGGCTCATCTATAAAGCCGTACTCTTCATCTGTAAAACCGGTGATTCCTTCCTCTCTATGCATCTCAAAAAGCTTCACAATGATTTTGGCTCTTTTTATCTCTTCTTCTTTATTTGTAAATATTTTATTTACCAGTGATACCTGCGTGGGAGAGATACACCCTTTTGCATCATAGCCCATACTATGCTCCAACTCCAGCCATTTTGTAAAGGTTTGAGTATCTTTATACTCCTGAAAGACAAAAGAGACAGGTTTAATGTGCATAGAGCGTGTTGTAATTAAAAAGTGTGAAAGCATATAGTGCATGGTCGGATTATCAAGCTGAATGAGGCTTTGCGGCAGTCCCATATCAGCAAAGAGATCCAAAATGCCAAGATAAAAAGTAGTGACCCGTTTATTGACTCCCAAAGAGCCAAGATTATGCCATGCCTCGGCTGTTTCAATGGAGAGATGCAGCTCAATATCATCATTTAAAAGATGTAAAATATCTCGTACCTCTTTTTCATTCTTAATCTTTGGCACACGAATAGCATCAGGCATAAATTGGTTTAAGTAGGTTATCTCTTCATAGCCTCCTTCATTAAGCGCATTGACACGCACTACAAGTTTTTTCTCACATTTTTGCAATCTGCTAAGAAATATTGCAGCCAAAACGAGTGCATAAGGCTTTTGCTCTTTTGCTACGCCATCTTCAAGGTTTAACATAATGCAGTCTGCTTCAAGGGACTCTATTTTACTAAGATGTTTGATGTTATTTGCCGAGAGCATTAAAACAGAGCGGAAATTTTTTTTCTTGTTAAGCTGGCGAAAAGCAGGTTTTGCCAAGGCATCTAGCGCGCTTAAATCTCCGGCATTATAAGCCGCTTCAATCTCACTTAACATTCTTTGCCTTTTTTTTGTCATTTTGATGCAGATAGAAATAGAGTGCCTCTATCTCTTTATTTGTCAAATAGTAGCGCGGCATCCCTTTTTTTCTGCTATTGAGTGCTTTGAAAAACTCTCCATAAGCAATATTGTTAATGGGAGGGCCTATAAAACTACGCTTTTTTTTCTTATGCACATAGTTGGCGATTACTTTTCCTTCGCCCTTCTTTCCATGGCACTTGGCACATGCTATACCGCGTGGATTCTCATAAAGTTGTGCAGCATACTCTTTTTGCGTAATAAAAGAGGTGCTTGCAAAAATTGTCATTGGCATGAGTAAAAAAAGTATATATTTCATAGATAAGTATTAGCCTATTATTATTTTAAAAGAGTATAATATCAAAAAAATTATTTATGGGGTTTAAATGCAGATTCTTGATGGTAAAGCTCTTGCTCAAAAAATTGAAAAAAATGTCGCTTCTGAAGTTGTTAAATTAAAAGAAAACAGAGGAAGAACACCTGGTCTAGCAGTAATTTTAGTTGGACAAGATCCTGCAAGTGCCGCTTATGTAAATATGAAGAAAAAAGCCTGTGACCGTGTCGGTTTTTACTCTGTAACACATGAGATGCCTGAAGATATCTCCCAAGAGGCCATTGAAAACACCATCAAAATGATGAATCAAAATCCTAATATAGACGGGATTTTGGTACAACTTCCACTGCCTCCGCAAATCGATACAACAAAGATTTTAGAACTCGTTGACCCTGCTAAGGATGTTGATGGTTTCCATCCATACAATGTTGGACGTCTCGTTACAAACCTTGATGGTTTTGTGCCATGTACTCCCCTTGGTGTGATGGAGCTTTTAGCTGAGTACAACATCGATGTAAAGGGGAAAAACTGCTGTGTAGTCGGTGCTTCCAACATTGTAGGAAAACCAATGGCATCACTACTTTTAAATGCAGATGCAACTGTCGAGATCTGCCATATCTTTACGGATGACCTTAAAAAACACACACTCCAAGCAGACATCATTCTTGTCGGTGTCGGTGTTATCAATCTCATCAAAGAAGATATGGTTAAAGAGGATGCCATTATCATCGATATCGGGATTAACAGAGCAGAGAACGGCAAACTTGTTGGTGATGTCGATTTCGAAAATGTCGCATCAAAGTGCTCTTACATTACTCCTGTTCCAGGCGGTGTAGGGCCAATGACAATCGCAATGCTTTTAAGTAATACCCTCAAAGCTGCAAAACAGAGTGCCGACAAAGAAGAGGCGTAATGAAAAACTTTTTACATAAAGCTTACAAATGGTCGAACTCATGGACAGGGACCATTGTCATTGTCCTTTTCATCATCTTTTTTGTCGCGCAGGCGTTTCGAATTCCTAGTGGCAGCATGAAAGACTCACTCCTCATTGGCGACCACCTCTTTGCAAAGAAATTTGCTTACGGAATCCCTATGCCCTATATTCCATTTTTGGAGATTCCAATTATTCCGTGGAGCAAAGAGCTCAAAATTGTTGATGGTGATACTCCAAAGCGCGGTGATATTATCATTTTTCGCTATCCTGCTAATATAAAACAGCACTTTGTCAAACGCTGTGTCGCTCTGCCTGATGATGAACTCTTTGTAGCAGAGAAAAATCTTTTCATCCACTTCCGTGAAGGTGATGCATGGATAAAAGAACACTACAAAGATTATGAAATAGTACTCTTTGCAGGAAAACTCTGGGTAAAAAACCCTTATATGAAAAAACATCCGGGAATTCATCATGATCCAAAAATCATCAATGACGGGCACTACCCGATGCCAATTTTTTATATGAACCCTATCAAAGTAGAAAAAGATCATTACTTTATGATGGGTGATAATCGTGACCACTCCAATGACAGCCGTTTTTGGGGTTCTGTACCATATGAAAACATAGAAGGCACACCTTGGTTCATCTACTTCTCAATAGATAAAAACTATAAAATTCGCTGGGATAGAGTTGGAAAGACTCCTGCTGATTTAGAGCAAGAGCCTTATCTGAAAAAAGCGATTCAAGAACGCGAAAAAGAAGACAAAGAGTATTATGGAATTACTTGATATTATTAAAATCATCGCTGCGGTTTTAGCGCTTGCCATTGCCATTATCGGGCATGAGATCATGCATGGATGGGTTGCACATATGTATGGTGATGATACGGCGAAAAATGCCAGCAGACTCACGATCAATCCACTTGTACATATTGATCTTGTGGGTACCATCATCGTTCCTGCTGCACTCTATTTCATTCCTCTGCTTTTAGGTACATCCGGCGGTATCTTGTTTGGTTGGGCAAAGCCGGTACCTATCGACATGTACAAGGTCATCAGTCGTGGCGGATATAATGCCGCGATACAGGTTGATTTAGCAGGAATAGTCTATAACTTTACATTGGGTGCGTTTGCTGCCATTGGACTAACTGCTATGAGTGGCCCAACTACTGCTGATTCAATGTTTTACGTCTTTTTTTATATCTTTGTTTATCAACTCCTCATTATCAACATAGTGCTTGGTGTATTTAACCTGCTGCCTATCCCGCAATTTGACGGTGGGCACTTTTTAATGCATCTTGCGTTAAAATACAAGATTAAATCAGTTGCAGAGTTCTACTATAAATATGATAGATATGGTATGATTATCGTACTGATTATTTTAATGACACCATTGAATCAATATTTACTGTTTATGCCTGTGCAGTTTATTATTAATTTATTATTATCCTAAGGAGCAAAGATGAAATTTTATATTGGGACGGATCATGCGGGAATCGAGCTGAAAGACTGGACTGTTGCACTGTTGCGTGAAAAAGGTCATGAGGTAGAAGATTTTGGCCCTTATACAAAGGATAGAGTTGACTACCCTGACTATGCACATAAAGTGGCAACTGCAGTACTAGCAGATAAAGAGTCACAAGGGATTTTAATCTGCGGCAGTGGAATCGGTATGAGCATGGCAGCGAACCGTCACGCAGGTATCCGTGCAGCACTTTGTCATGATGCCTACACAGCAATGGTAGCCCGTGAGCACAACGATGCGAACATCTTATGTTTTGGAGAGCGCATTGTAGGAAAAGGTGTAGCGGAATCCATCATTGATGCATGGCTTGCAAATGGTTTTGAAGGTGGTCGTCACATTCAGAGAGTTGCAAAGATAGAGACAGTTTAAGTATGTTTTGGGAATGGTCACTTTTAACAATCCTTTCCATTGTCTCAATCTATCTTTTTGTAAAGATGTTCTACTTTAAGAGCATCACAAATAAAGAGCAGCGCAGTAATGATCTTATGAAACTGACATTGCAAGAAGCGGAAATCCTCATTCGTAAGTACCAGATCCAACTGCAGCGTGTACTTGGAAATGTTGATATCTTAACAGAAGAGCTCACAAAACTGAGAAATGAGTTAAAAGTGCTCAAACAGAGAAACTCAAAACACAGACAGGAAGTCGATCGTCTCAATGCTAAAATAAAAGCGCTTGAGAGTCGTATTGATGCCCTGCTCTAAGGAAGAAGAAAAATGGTAACACTCAGTGAAACAGAAAGACAAATAATTGAGAGCTCCATACGAGACATCAAAGACTTCCCTAAAGAGGGCATTGTCTTTAAAGACATTACAACGCTTTTAAACAACAAAGAGGCCTACGGCGTACTCATGAATCATCTTTATGAACGCTATAAAGAGTATGATTTGGATTATATCGCAGGCATTGATGCACGTGGTTTCATCTTTGGTGCTGCACTTGCACAGATGCTTCATCTTGGTTTTGTGCCCATCCGAAAAAAAGGAAAACTTCCCTACACGACCATTAGTGAAAAATATGCTCTTGAATACGGCGTGGACGAGATAGAAGTACACATAGATGCCTTTGGTAAGAAAAAAGGAGCTCGCGTTCTGGTCATTGATGATTTAATTGCCACAGGCGGGACTGCAAATGCTGCAGCAACGCTTGTCAATCAAACCGGTGCAAAATGTGTAGAGTGCTGCTTCGTTATAGGACTCAGCTTTCTTGAGGGCATTGAAAAATTAAAAGAAAAAACAGAAGTTTATTCACTTATAGAGGTTCATTAATGTATATACCAACTGCTTCAAAATTCGATCCGGATGAAAACGGACACTTTGGAATCTTCGGCGGACGCTATGTCCCTGAAACACTTATGCCTGCACTGCTTAAACTGCGTGAGGAGTACGAACTTATCCGTTTTAACGAAGATTTCTGGAGAGAGGTCGATTACTATCTCAAAGATTATGTAGGTCGCCCTTCTCCACTGTACTATGCACACAATATCTCTGAAGAACTCGGTGCAAAGATCTACTTAAAACGTGAAGATCTCAACCATACAGGGGCACATAAAGTCAATAATGTCATCGCTCAAGGTCTTATGGCAAAACGCCTTGGATACAAAAAGGTCATAGCAGAAACCGGTGCAGGACAGCATGGTGTGGCAACTGCTACAATTGCTGCACTTTTAGGACTGGAGTGTGAGATATTTATGGGTGCTAAAGATGTGGAGCGTCAAGAGCTCAATGTCTTTAGAATGAAACTGCTTGGTGCAAAGGTAAACTCTGTAGAGAGCGGCAGTCGCACACTCAAAGATGCAATGAACGATGCAATTCGCCACTGGGTTACCAATGCGCGTGATACCTTTTACATTATCGGAACTGTTGCAGGACCACACCCCTACCCTATGATGGTACGGGATTTTCAAGCAATCATCGGTTGGGAAGCTAGACAACAGATACTTGAAAAAGAAAACCGCTTGCCGGATCATGTAATAGCCTGTATCGGCGGCGGATCTAACGCTATTGGAATGTTTCAGCACTTTTTAGAGGATGAATCGGTAGAGTGTATCGGGATAGAGGCCGGTGGACTCGGCATAGATGATAAAAACGGATGTTCTTTGAAAAAAGGACGTCCTGGAGTACTGCATGGACAGATGTCGTACCTACTGCAAGATGAAGATGGACAGATACTCGAAGCGCACTCTATCAGCGCCGGTCTTGATTATCCTGGAATCGGCCCTGAACATGCTTTTCATAATGATATGGGAAATGTGACTTATGATTACATCACAGATAAAGAAGCTCTCGATGCTTTTGTGTGGTTAAGCCAAAAAGAGGGAATTATTCCTGCCTTTGAATCATCTCACGCAGTGGCATATCTTAAAAAATTGCCAAACATCAAAGACAAACTTATCATAGTCAATCTCTCCGGTCGTGGAGATAAAGATATGATACAGGCGAAAGACCTGCTGCACTTCGACTAAGTAGCTATATGGATTTTTCCATAAGTCTGCTTCTTTGCTTCTGAGAGCGCATATTTTGCTCTCTCTATCACCTCTTTTACATCGTCATCTTCCGTAAATGATGTGATTCCAAAAGCAAGATCAGGTTTTATTCCTTTCATAACTTCAACATTTGAGAGTTCTGTTTTGAGTTTTTTCGCGATGAACTCTGATGCAGAGACACTTGTATTTGTCAGCAAAATTATAAAATCCGATCCTGCCCAACGGGCAAGTACATCAGATTCACGGATGGAAGCTTTCAATACTTTTGCAAATTGAGAAATGACTTTTTCCCCTTTTTCAAGCCCAAAGGTTCCGATGAGTTTATTGATATTTAATAAGCTTAAGTATATAAGCGTTGTATCTGTTTTATATCTGTTAAAGTAATTGATTTGATGCCTAAGAATTGCCTGCATATGCATTTTTGAAGTCGATTTTGAGAGTTGATCAATCGTTGCAAGATTTGCAAGTTTGTCTACTCTGAGTTTATACTCACGCAATTTAGAAAGCTGCTCATAGTGATAATTTACACGGGCAATAATCTCTTTGGAATCAAAAGGCTTTTTAATATAATCCGCTGCACCTGCAGCAAAACAAGCATCAAGGGATGCTTTACTGTGTTCTTTGGCACTATCAATACAAATGACAGGAAGATTTAATGCAGTATCAAACTTTGCCATAGTGACAATATCAGCAATAGTGACATACTGCACATGGGAATTAACGATGATTAGATCAAAATCATCCGGTTTGAGTTCGAAATTTTTAAAAAAATCAGCATCTAATATAGCTGTAGATGTATAACCTGCTTTTGCAAGAACAGCATCTAAAACATTAAAATTTTGTTCATTGAGTTCAATTATTAAAATCTGTTTTTTTATAATAGAAAAGATTCTATCATAAAATATTTTTTTTCTAATTAAAAGAGCTATCGTTTCTAATATTTTGCTACTATTATAAAAGAAAAATTACGAATTGGAACAAAAGAATGAAAATAGAACTTATAGATACAAAAAAATTTGATGTAAAAGAGAACCTAACGGTAAAGTTCATCACGCCAGAGCGTTTGAAAAAAGCAAAATTTAAAAAGACACTCCAAAAAGCAGGGTTTAGCGCTGAACAAGACACAATTTATGGGATGCATGGAAAATCACTGCTATTTTGCGGTATAGAAAATCATGACACCCAAAACCTAAAAACTGCTGCTGCTGCCATTGCAAAAGCTGTAAAAGGTCTTGCTTACAAATCACTCTCAATTGAAGTAAACGAAAAAAGTATTCGACCTGTCATAGAAGGCTTTATTCTCGGTGGCTATGAGTTTAATAACTATAAATCAAAGCCAAAAAGCTCTAAAGTAAAAAAATTGTACCTGACATGTGAAGATGTTAAAGCGCTCACGCAAGCCTTTGAAGAGGCAGTGGTTGTTTCTGAAGCAACTTGCTATACACGTGATATCGTCAACACTGCCCCTGATGATATGCACCCTGAAACTCTGGCAAAACTTGCAAAGAAACTCGCACGTAACAATAACTTAAAGTGTAATGTTCTTAACGAGAAAGCTCTGAAAAAAGAGCGCTGTGAAGCGATGCTTGCAGTCGGTCGTGCTTCACGCCATGGCTCTAAGCTCATTCATCTGGCATACAAACCAAAAAATGCAAAAAAACGTGTCGCACTTGTTGGCAAAGGACTTACCTATGACAGTGGTGGACTCAGCCTCAAACCTGCCACTTCAATGGTGACAATGAAAATGGATAAAGCCGGAGCCTGCGCGGTACTTGGCATTATCAAAGCCGTGAGTGAGCTAAAACTTGATGTAGAGGTGCATGCATTTGTCGGTGCCGTGGAAAATATGATAGGTGGAGATGCGTATAAACCTGATGATGTTCTCGTATCTCGCAAAGGCGACACTATCGAAGTACGCAACACAGATGCAGAGGGTCGTTTGGTCCTTGCAGATGTCCTTGACTATGCACAGGATAAAGTAAAAAATCCAGACTATCTTTTTGACTTTGCAACGCTTACAGGTGCTTGTATGGTTGCACTCGGTCAATATACAACAGGTGTGATGGGACATTCAAATAGACTCCGCCATGATATATCAAAAGCAGCAAGTAAAGCAGGAGAGCTTACCGCAAGCCTCCCATTTAACAAGCACCTTAAAAAACAGCTTAAAAGTGAAATAGCAGATATCTGCAATATCTCCAACAAACCTTACGGCGGAGCGATTACTGCAGGACTTTTCTTAGACAACTTCATAAAAGATGAAAATAAAGAAAAATGGCTGCACTTTGACATCGCCGGCAGTGCTTATACTGAAAGCCCATGGGATGTGAATGTACATGGTGCAACAGGTGCCGGTGTGCGTTTTATGACGCAGTTTTTACAATCACTCAAATAATTGTGATATAATTACGAAAATTTTAAAAAGGAGAGAGACATGGCTTTAAAAGAACTTTTTGCTGCAACAGCGCTTGCACTGCTTACAAGCTCAAAACCATGCCATTGTCATCTCTTCTTTACTCTAAAATCTAAACTAATGGTTTTACTCAACCACTACATTCCGAGATGCCCATTCTACACAGTATGTTTCGCATTTCGTCGTAGCGGTGTACACCCTCCTCTTTCAATATCCCTGTAATCAATAAAACAATCATATAAAAATAAAACACAAATTTATCGTCATAACTGACGAAAAACAAAGGATATTGTAATGTCAAAAAACTATGTAATAGGATTTCCAAGAATTGGAGAAAAAAGAGAACTAAAGTTTGCACTTGAGAGCTATTGGGCAAAAAAAAGTGATTTTAGTGAGGTACAAAAAGTAGCAAGTGAACTTAAAAAGAGACACTGGAGTTATCAAAAAGATGCAGGCATAGAGTATATCAGCTCAAATGATTTCTCTCTCTATGATAATATGCTCGATATGGCTGTTACACTTGGAGCCATTCCAAAAAGATTTCAAGATCTCAACGGTGAAGAGCTCTACTTTGCAATGGCACGCGGCAATCAAAATGCAGTGGCTATGGAGATGACAAAATGGTTCAATACAAACTACCACTACATCGTTCCAGAGCTCTCTTTTGAAGAGAGCTACAAACTAAACGCAGCAAAGATTATTAATGAGTATAAAAAGGCAAAACAACACGGCATTAAAACGAAGATAAATATCATCGGACCTATAACATTTCTTGCACTCTCAAAAAGAGTGGACAGAGGTGATACATTTGAATTGTACGCAAAAATTTTGCCTGTTTATGAAGAGTTATTGCGTGAGATAGCAGAGCTGGATGACACAATTACAGTCCAAATTGATGAACCGATATTTGTAAAAGATTTAGAGCCAAAAGTACTAAGTCTTATCAAGCCAACCTATGATAAATTAGCTCTCATATCATCTAATATTAAAATAGCGGTTATAAGCTATTTTGAACACTCCATAGAGGCTACGAAAATTCTTCTCAACACTCCTGTTTGGGCGCTTGGACTTGACTTTATTCATGGCGAAGAGAACCTTGAAAGCCTTGCTGATATAGCTGCGTCAGACAAAGTACTCATCGCTGGTGTGGTTGACGGAAGAAACATCTGGAAAAATGATATAAACGCAACCCTCTCACTCCTTAATATCATTACACAAAGCGTGAATAAGGAGAATGTTTTACTCTCTTCATCCTCTTCACTTCTGCATGTTCCTTTTGTACTCCAATATGAAGAGAAGATGAATAAAGAGATAAAAAACTGGCTCAGCTATGCCGTAGAAAAACTTGATGAAATAGCACTGATCTCAAAAATCTTTTTTGAAGGTGAAGCAAGTTTAGATGCAAAAGAAAAGGCACTTTTATCTGCCAATATTGAAGCAAATAAGAGCAGAAAAAGTTCTACATTGATTCATGATAAAAAAGTACAAGAGCGCACCAGCAGCATCATAAAATATGCACGTGAAGGAGCTTATGAAGAGCGCATAAAAATTCAAAAAGAGCTTTTAGGTTACAAAGAGCTTACAACAACTACCATAGGTTCGTTCCCGCAGACTCCTGAAGTAAGACACGCAAGACGTGAGCTTAAAAATGGCAATCTCACGCAAGATGCCTATACGCAAGAGATGAAAAACTACATCGACAATTGTGTTGCGTTTCAAGAGGAGTGTGGCATTGAAGTACTTGTGCATGGCGAGCCTGAACGTAACGATATGGTCGAATATTTTGGGGAGCAACTCCAAGGCTATGGTTTTAGCCAAAACGGCTGGGTGCAAAGCTATGGAAGCCGCTGTGTAAAACCGCCGTTTATCTATGGAGATATCAGCCGTCCAAAACCGATGACCGTAGATTGGATTACTTACGCACAGAGTAAAACAGAAAAAATAATGAAAGGAATGCTTACCGGTCCTGTCACGATTCTCAACTGGTCTTTTGTACGTGATGATATGGATCGCGGAGATGTAAGTGAACAGATAGCACTGGCAATCTGTGATGAAGTTAATGACTTACAAAACGCAGGCATAAAAATGATACAAGTCGATGAGGCTGCGTTTAAAGAGGGGTATCCTCTGCGCAAAGCAAAGGTACAGGCGTATGAAGATTTTGCAGTAAGAGATTTCAAGCTCTCAGTAAGTTCTGCAAGAAAAGAGACACAGATTCATACACATATGTGTTACAGCGAGTTTAATGACATCATTGCAACCATAGAGGCAATGGATGCGGATGTTATTTCCATTGAAACTGCAAGAAGCGGCAATGAACTTTTAAAAATCTTTGCGCAAGTCGGCTATAAACAAGAGGTAGGCCCGGGAGTTTATGATATTCACAGCCCAAGAATTCCATCAGTTGAAGAGATTGTCAAACAGATTTACTCTCTTTTAGAAGTGCTGCCTAAAGAACAGCTTTGGATAAATCCGGACTGTGGACTCAAAACACGTAAGTGGGAAGAGGTAAAACCGAGTCTTACAAATATGGTAGAAGCGGTAAAAAGAGTAAGAGCAGATATCATCCCTAATGCGGGATGATATCGACTATTTAATGAGTTTTGACAACTCATTGGAAAGTATCTCTAAATTTGGAAGCATGATAATTTCAATGCGACGGTTTAATTTTCTACCCTCTGGAGTATCATTGTCAGCACGTGGCTGAAATTCTCCGTATCCGGCTGCAGAAATATTTTGCGGCTGAACTCCCTCTTGAACCATTAAATGCACAACATTTAAAGCACGAGCAGTTGAGAGTTCCCAGTTGCTCGGATAACGCGCACTTTTAATAGGAACGTTATCCGTATGTCCTTCCACTTGGAATCGACGATCTTTGAACTCTTTGAGAACAGCTGCGATCTGTTTTAGTACTTTTTGACCTTCTGCATTGACGTTAACATGGCCTGTCTTAAAAAGAACGTTATCAGGCAGATTAATTACGATACGCCCTTTTTCAATACTGACACTCAGTTGTCCCGCATCGATCATCTTTTGCAGTTGATTGACAAAACGAGCATATATCTCATTACGTTTTTTTGTCTCTGCCTCTATCTGACTCATTGTAGCAAGTTTACTTTGTGAAGCGTTTAAGAGTGCCTGTGTATTGCTATACTCTGTTTCCAATGCATTTTTCTTTGCATTGAGCGCGCAGCAAGCTCTTTTTTGGTTTTTGCAATCTCTTGACGATTTTTTTGCAGTTCTTTTTTTTGGGCATCTATCTGTGCATTTTGCAGACCTATTCTGTTTTGCGCATCACTGAGCGAACTTTTTGTTTTGTCAAGCTCCGCAACAGTAGCCTCATACGTTCCTTTGGTAACACAACCTGTCACAAAAAATGCAAACAGCAGTGCAGTGATTATTCCACCATACTTCATAGTTTTTCCTTTATCATATAAATGTGATTAGCTAATCTAAGCGTAATGCTACATTCATATCATAAACAGTAGGGAAATATGACAAAACTAAAAAAGTTATTTATTAACAGTTCTTTTAAGCTCCTTTTCTACAGACTTGATTTTATTTGATAGTCTCTCTTGTGAATTGTGCCGAATATCAAACTTCAATGAAGAGTAAACCCGTTCACACTCTTTTACCTGCTCATACGCGAGAGCGATAACATCGAGAGCTTCTTGCATTGTATCAGTCTCTACTATTGTTCCCATCGGTGTAAGTTGGTATTTTACTCCACTTTTATCTACAGCATCTATGATTTTTGCCACCTGTTTTGAGACAGATGCACCCTCACGGCAATTGTCACTTGTTGGAAACATCGCAAATTCTAAAAGTACGCTCATAGCTATCCTTCTTGTTTTCAAGATATTGCATCAACCTTAATTTTAATTTTACTTAGATATAATTGCAAAAAAATTATTTAAAGGTATGAAATGGGATTAGCAATAGGCTTAGTCGGACTTCCAAACGTAGGTAAATCAACAACTTTCAATGCACTCACAAAGGCACAAAACGCAGAGGCAGCCAACTACCCATTTTGTACAATTGAGCCAAACAAGGCAGTTGTTCCTGTTCCAGACAAAAGGCTCCATGAGCTTGCAAAAATCGTCAATCCTGAGCGAATCCAGTACTCAACTTTAGACTTCGTTGATATCGCAGGTCTCGTAAAAGGTGCTTCACAAGGCGAAGGTCTTGGAAACAAATTTCTCTCAAATATTCGTGAAACGGAGGTTATCTTACAGATAGTCCGTTGTTTTGAAGATGAGAACATTGTCCATAACGAAGGAAGCATCGACCCACTTCGTGATGTAGAGATCATCGAGGGTGAACTTATTTTGGCAGATATTGAAGTACTTGCAAATAGAATTGAACGACTTAAAAAACAGGCTAAAGCGGACAAAAGTGCAAAAGGTATTTTAGAAGTTGCTGAGGAACTTTTAGAGTTCTTAGGCGAAGGAAACCTTGCACGTAACTTTGAAAAAGCTGACTCGGACGAGTACAAACAACTTGCCCGTGAAGTAAGATTTTTAACAGACAAAGAGATCATGTACGGCGCGAATACAGATGAAGATGGTCTTTTAGAGGACAACGAATATGTAAAAGCTTTGCGTGAGCATGCCCAAAAGAATAATTGCGAACTCATTAAACTCTGTGCAAAAGTTGAAGAAGAACTTATAGGGCTAGAAGAAGATGAAGCAAAAGAGTTCCTTGATGAACTCGGTGTTGCAGAGTCAGGGTTAGAGCAGATCATCCATAAAGGTTTTGACAAACTCGGTCTTATGAGCTATTTCACAGCCGGTGTCAAAGAAGTAAGAAGTTGGACAATTCGTAAAAACTCGACTGCACCACGCGCTGCCGCTGCAATTCACAATGATTTTGAAAAAGGTTTTATCCGTGCAGAAGTGATAAGCTATGAAGATTTTATCAAATACAATGGTGAAGCCGGAGCAAAAGAGGCAGGTAAAATGCGTTTAGAGGGGAAAGATTATATTGTTCAAGATGGTGATATAATGCACTTTAGATTTAATGTCTAAATTTCCATTGTAAAAGAGTAATTTATGAAAACACTTGAGCATGTAGGTCCAAAACCAATTATTTCTGAAACTGGCATAGATTTTGATAAAAATCATGATGACAAATATAATTATTTTCCTGCTCTTGTCGAATTGCTTAAAGCACTAGATCATGAATATTTTGAAAACAAGCAGTACACATTTGAAGCAAACCCAAAGAATTTAAGCAATAGAGAGATATTAGATGCTCTACACTCTTATTGTCCAGACTTAGAGACCCTTTTAAAAGAGAAAGAAGCACAGGTTGCAGCGGAGATAGAAGAAAAAATAGAGACTATCGAAACAAATCCAAACCTTGAGCCTGATGCAAAAATCGCTTATAAGAACAATTCTAAAGATAATGCATGACTACCTCGTTAGATTTGCATCTAATGAAGCCGTTTATGCCTGCGCCTTAAATAAACTCGCTCAGATCGTAACTAAAGACCATATAGATTACATCATCATTCCAATGTTTCAAAAATTTGCTTACATTCTTCATCAACTACAGAGCATATTAAAAGATCAAAAGCATCCTATCGATACCAAACTAGATATCCTTGAAGAAAACGGACAACTAATCGCTAAATTAAAAGTTATAACTTTAGTTTAGCGATTGTATCTCCAAATCTCACTTTCTCTCCTGCTTCTATTAACAGACTTTCAAACATCTCTTTCTCCGATAAAATGACAATCGTCGAACCCATTTCAAAACATCCGAAATCATCCCCTTTATCAAGATAGAGGTCTGTAAACTCATAGACTTTCTCGCCGATAACATCTGCGTTTGTCTGTATTTGCGGTGCAAAACTTACTTGCATGACACCGACATTAAGTGCACTGACTAAGACCATGTAGAATTGTTTGCCTTGCATCGTTTCACACTGCAGTACAACTCGCTCATTCTCTATAAAGAGATTAAGACGCTTTTTGAGTGATGGAAAATTCACAGGATAGAATTTTCCAGGAATATGCACAGCTTTTAAAACTTTCATATTTATTGGAACATGGTAGCGATGATAATCTTTTGGAGAGAGATAAAAATTAATAAAATCTCCATCATACATAGCCTCTTTTTCCTGCTGCGTGAAGTTCGCTCCCAAGAGTTCATCCGTTTTATAACGCATTCCTTTTATCTGCAGAGCATAGCCCTCTTTAATTGTGCCGCACTCTGAAATCAAAGCATCACAAGGAGAGATAAAATCCGCCGCCGCAAGAGAGAAGTGACGCGGTTCTCTTAGATGCCTTGTAAAAAGTGCATTGAGCGTTTTGTAACTGTTTGGTGCATGAAATTCACGCATATCCAGTCCCATTAGACTCACATAGCTTTGATTGACTATATTTTGAAACCATTTTGGAAATTCTTTGGATGCGAATTTTCCAAATATTTGTGATATTGCCGATGTAATATGTCTTTTTTGCATTGTTATTTTCAATCCTTAGTTAATTTTTCTTTTTGCTATCTCTTCGATAAGCACCGTTGCGTATGAGCCTTTTGGCAAAGTGAAGTTTAGTTCATACTGTGCCTCTATTGGGTTAAAACGCCCCTCTATCTCTGTTGGATAGACCCACGCATAGCGCCTTGCACCATCTGCATTGATTGCATCGTCATACTCTTTTTCAATAACTCTGGCTTCCATAGTAGCAAGCCGAGCTTTTTTTCCGGGAAGCAGGCCTGTAACACTTACATCACGTTCATTAAAACGCTTTAAATCATCCTCTGCACCTTCATAATCAAAAAGTCTTCCATAAGGATAGTGTTCCATAACATCTCCACTGATAAGTTTAAAAAGATGTGACTGTGCTTTCATCTTTTTTACTTCATCATTTGGCATATTGAGCAATGATTCCAATTCACTCGCTTCAAAACTACTCACAAGAGAGTTTATTTCAAGTCTGCGTGAGAGCCAGAGATTGAACAGATGTGACTGATAGGCATTGATAAGCAGTTTTTTGACACGCGGGTTTCGCTCACGCGCCTCCCCTTTTGCCAATTTTTCTCCGAGGATGTGGTTGTCTTCGTCATTCCCAAAACGCTGGTACCCAAAAAAGTTCGGCATCCCCTGCTTACCAATATTTTTGAGTGCTTCATCAATTTTTGCAGCTGCGGTAGGATTGACCTTTTTTAGCTTGATATAGAAACGGTTTCCCTTAAGGTGCCCTATTCTAATTTTATTGTTATGGTAGGTTTTTGAGATGACTTTAATCCCGTCAAAATTAAAGTTCTCCATTGCTTCTTCATACTTTCTATGCAGTGAAATATACTGCTTTGTCATAGCATGCTTGTCTTTGAGCCCCGCATATCCTATCTCTTTGTTCTTAATCCCCAGATATCTTGCAATCTGCCCTATCATCTCTGTTGTAGAGAGATTTTTCTTGCGTACAAATAGAACAAGATGCTCTCCCTCTCCACTAAATTCATAGAGTGGAATCTCTTCAACGACAAAATCTCGCGGTGTCTGTTTGAAGTGAAAATCAATGCTTGCATGTCCAAGCGAATAAAATCTATCCATATATTTTTCCTAATTGTTTAAAAATGATGCGCTTTGCATCTATTTATGTATCTGTTGCATGAAGCAGCCCCAAAAACAGTAAGCTTTGTTTTGCTCTGTTTTGCTCTTCTTTGTATAGCTTTTATATCACGCTTGTCAAATGCAACAAGCATCTCATACTCTTCCCCACTGCAACCTTTGTCTTTTTTGATTTTTGTATCAAAAGAGATGCCGCAGTTATTGACCTTAAGTATCTTTTGTAAATCACTGAAAAGTCCATCGGATATATCCATACCCGCTTTCAAATAGCGTGCTGATCTTTGCATAAAGGCCTCACGCAACACAATATTTACAAACTTTGACTTTTTGTTAATCTTACCACCACGAAAAAGCTTTTTCAAATCTTTGGCACTTCTGCCAAGCTCACCCGTATAGGCTAAAAGATAAGTATCTCGAATACCCTTGCGAAACAATGGCTTTTTACTTTTTGAGATTATAGTAACAGTTATATCGAGCTTTGTGTTACTAATCGTATCGCCGCCAATAATTTCTATATTATAACATTTTGCAACATCTTTGAAGCCTTCAGCCAACTCCTGCATCGCTTTTTTATCCATACTTTTTGGCATTGCAACACTCAGCAGTGCATAGCAGGGTTTTGCATTCATGGCAATAGCATCGGAAATGTTGACCAGCATTGCTTTTTGGGCTATTTGATAGTAACTCATCCACTCTTTTTTAAAATGCACATCTTCAAAAAAAGCATCTTTGGAATAGACAAAATCACCTATAACGGCTGCATCGTCACCAATGTGACTATTGTTAAAAAGTGATATAAAATAATTTTCTAAATTCAAAATTCCTCTTTCTACTTAAGCAAATCTTAATCGCAACCGATATAGAATAGTAAGCAATTATAACATTTTTAGGAAAATTAATTACATGAAACACTCTATAAAGAAAATATTTCAGAACTTAAACACATATTTACTCTTTGTTCTTGTCGCTGCGACGCTTGGACTCTTATCAATATTTGAGCATACACTTTCGTTTGACAAAGTTGATAATCTTGTCAATCAAAAAAAGATTATTGCATCTTTAACAAAACTCGACAAAAAAGATTTAGAACTTGCCTTGATTCTTTTCAATGGAAAAAGTACTCGTCTGCATCAAGAGATTGACAAACTGCGTACGATGTATAAATATGCATATATGGATAAATATCTTGTGCATAATGAAAAAGAGTATCTTGCTGATTTAGATAAGCTCTCTGCTCTTACAGACAAGTTCAATAAAGCCGCACAAGAGTACTATGTCGATACAAAAAACAAAGTTCTTGAAGTAAAAGCGAAAAAAAAATCTCGATATTGCTTTTGAGAAGATAAACAAACAGATAGATACAATACTGCTAAAAAACATTCATTACAATGAAGAAAAATTCAAATATATCAAATATGCCGTTATAGTCATCTTCGTTCTTATTTTACTTGCAACTATTTACTATCGTAAAGCACTCCATGCTATCTATAAAGATATTGAATTTCTACTGCAGATAGACAAACAGAGAAAAAATCACAATATATACTCTCAAGAGGCTGATGCCATAGCATTGCGTGTAAACAGAAAACAAAGTACCAATGACAATAATCCTGATATGTTGGACCCTGTAACAGAGATCAATAATTATAAAGGAATGATCAATGATTATTCTCTTAAAAAAAGAACGCAAGGCAGTAACTTTACATCTGTAGCTGTTTTAGAAATAGATAATTTTTCAAAATCCAACCGAGCATTTCCACAGGATGTCACGCAAGCAATACTTAAGAAGATAGCCTACACTATCTCCCTGCACCAACAGCCGCTTGATATTATCGCTCGAACGGATTACAATCAATTTACCATTATTCTCTCTCGTCCTTCAAAAGAACAGGCTTATAAAGATATAGAACTCATTCGTGAAAGTATCGCAGAGCTTAAGTTCAACATTCCACACAAAGGTGCTACACAAATAACTGTCAGTGGCGGGTTTATTATCAAACCAAACAATACCTCTTTGGAAGAAGCGATAAAACAGGCAAAAGAGATTCTTCTTTATGCACAATCACTCGGCACAAATAAAATTATGCAAACAAGAGATCTTGCACAAAAGGATATGTAATATCATTTTCCTTTATATGTGTCTCAAATAGTAACAATCACAAACTTCCTCAAAACAAACGCTACATTTAACCTGCGCTAAGGCTGGCTGCGATATAATCAGCATTATTTTAGTTCTTTATTGAAGGAAAGTTAATGAGTATTCCTATTTATACTTACGATGCAATTGTTGTTGGTGCAGGTCTTGCAGGATGTGCAGCAGCAAGAAAGTTACAAAATGCAGGAAAAAAAGTTGCTGTTATTACAAAACTACATCCACTAAGAAGTCACTCGGGGGCTGCCCAAGGTGGTGTAAATGCAGCATTTAGTGATGAAGACAATATAGAACTTCACGAGTTCGATACAGTAAAAGGTTCTGATTACTTAGCAGATCAGGATGCAGTTGAATTTATGTGTAAAAATGCACCTGAAACGATTCGCTGGGCGGAGAGAATGGGTGCCGCATTTAGTAGAACTGCTGATGGCAAGATAGCACAGCGACCTTTTGGTGGACAATCTTCTCCTCGTGCATGCTATGCGAAAGACAGAACAGGATTAACTCTTTTACAAACTATTTATGAGCAAGCAGACCGCGTTGGTGTAAAATTTTGGGACGAATGGTATGCTGCAGACATCATCTATAAAGATGGTAAGGTTTCTGGTGTCGTAGCTTTTAATATTCGTGATATGCAAATGGCTATTTTCAATGCAAAATCTGTCATGTTCGCTACCGGTGGCTATGCAAGATGTTATAAAATCAACTCAAATGCTCACGCAAATACAGGTGATGGACTCTCAATCGTTGCACGCCACGGTATTCCATTAGAAGATATGGAATTTGTACAGTTTCACCCGTCAGGACTCTCTGGAAACGGTGTTTTAATCTCAGAAGCTGCACGTGGTGAAGGTGGTCGTCTTTACAACTCTAAAGGTGAGCGTTTTATGGAAAAATATGCTCCAAATGCACTTGAACTCGCATCTCGTGACGTTGTATCGCGTGCAATCTTAAATGAAATTCGTGAAGGACGCGGTGTAGGACCAAGAAAAGATGCCGTTTATCTTGATGTAACACACTTAGGAAAAGATCTTATCATGGAAAGACTTCCTGAGTTACGTGAACTTGCAATGACTTTCCTCGGGCTTGATATGATAAAAGAGCCTATTCTTATCTCTGCAACTGCACACTACTCTATGGGTGGTATTCCTGTTAACATTGCCGGAAATGTTCGCAAAAACAATGATGAACTTATTGAAGGCTTCTATGCTGCAGGTGAGTGTTCTTGTGTATCTGTTCATGGCGCAAACCGTCTTGGTGCGAACTCTGTACTTGAAGCACTTCTTTTTGGTCGCTATGTTGGAAAAACAATGGTTGAAGAGATCGATGGTATTGAACTTCGTCCTGCAACAGCAGAAGATGCACAAACTGCACTGCAAGAGATAGAAACAATACTAAACAACAACGGAGATGAAACAGTACCGCAAATCCGTGAAGAGCTACAACAATGTATGACAGCGAATGCCGGAGCATTTAGAACTGAAGAGACTATTGCAGAAGCAATTAAAACAGTAAAAGAGTTGCGTGAGCGCTTTAAAAACATCCGTATCAAAGATAAATCCAAAGTATTTAATACAGAACTGCAAGAAGCCCTTGAACTTGGACATATGCTTGACTATTCACTCTTCATCGTTGAATCAGCACTCCCTAGAAAAGAGAGCCGTGGTGCACACTACAGAGAAGATCACCAAGAGCGTGATGATGAGAACTGGTTGAAACACACTATGGCATATATGGATGAAAACGGCGATATCAAACTTGACTACATGGATGTTGTACTTGGCAAACATGAGCTCAAAGCAAGAAATTACTAAGGATAACTTATGAGTACAGAACATAAAATAACTACACAGCAAGTAAACTTTAAAGTATTTCGCTTTAATGCTGATGAAGACTATCTTCCATACTATGAAGATTACAATATGGAAGTCACTTCAGAAGAAGTTGTACTTGATATATTAAACAGAATCAAATGGGATCATGATGGAAGTTTTTCATACAGACGATCATGCCGTCATGGTATTTGTGGAGCATGTGCCATTAAAGTAAACGGTCGCTCGACACTTGCCTGTAAAGAGAGCATGAACGACATGGTTGAACTTTTTGGCAATGAACTTACTATTGAGCCACTCAGCATCAAGCGTGCAGTTAAAGATATGATCATCGATAAAGGTGATTTCTGGGAGAAACATGAAGCTGTCAGCCCATACCTTGTTGCCGATATTGATGAAACACCTGAAAGTGAGAACCTTGTATCACCTCAAGAAGCAGATGCACTTGATGATGCGGACCTCTGTATTCAATGTGGTGCATGTCACTATGCATGTCCTGTAGTTGAAATAAATGAAGAGTTCTTTGGCCCTGCAGCATTTGCAGCAGCATACAGATTTTCTGCTGATGTTCGTGATGATTCTCAAGAGAGACTTGCAACTGTTAACGAGATGAGGCAAGGTGTTTGGGATTGTGTAAAATGTTTTGAATGTGCAGAAGTATGTCCAAAAGAGATCAATCCAATTGGAAAAATCACAAAACTGCATCAAATGGCATTCCAAGAAGGAATTGCAGAAAATAATGTTGCAGTCCGTCACGCGGTCGGATTTAAAAAATCAATTGAAAAACGTGGTGTACTTGATGAAGGTGGATTGGTACTCTACTCTGAAGGTCCGGCAATTGTCAAACATGTTCCTGTTGCGCTCAAAATGCTTAAAAAAGGCAAAATCGCAATGCCATGGAATATCCCAACATCAGATAACATGGATGAGATCAAAAAACTTGTTGAATCTTCATCTACTGCAAAGTTCTAGGAGTTAAATAATGGAAAAATTAAAATACGCACTTTTTACAGGATGTACAGCAAAACAGAGTACTCCAGAGCAAATGATGTCAACAATGGCAGTTGCAGAGAAACTCGGTATTGAGCTTGTTGAACTGACAGAAGCTTCATGCTGTGGTGCTTCTCATCTCCAAGATTATGATGACTTTTTATCTCTTGTGCTCAATGCAAGAAATATCGCATATGCAGAAAAACATGGACTCACAATGGTAACTATCTGTAATACATGTCAGCTTAACACTGCTATGACAAAACATAGACTAGATAATGATGCAGATCTTAAAGCGAGAGTGAATGAAAAGCTCGCAGAAGTAGGTCTTGAGTATAAAGGAACATCTGATATAACACACTTTTTATATGCCATAATCGATGATATCGGTCTTGACAAGATAAAAGAGATGGTTGTAACACCACTGAGCCAATTCAACATTGCTCCTTTTTATGGTTGTCACAATATCCGCCCTTCAGAACTACAAAATGAGACACACAAATCTCCAGAATCTGCATATCGCCCTACTTCACTCGATGATCTTATCATCGCGTGTGGCGGTCAAAATGTTGACTATGAAGAGAAAACTAAATGCTGTGGTTTCCATGTAGAACTGCAAGCGCCGCATACTGCTGCTGTTTTAACAGGAAACGCAATCGCAGGGGCAATGGATGGCAACGCAGACTGGATGGTAACACCATGTCCACTCTGTCATCTTAAACTTGATACACAAACGGCTCACGCATCTGAAGCAATCGGTCGTGAAGTAGAACTTCCTGTACTGCATATGCAGCAAATGGTAGGTTTAGCTCTTGGCTGTACTCCGGCTGAGCTTGGACTCAATCACCACTTGGCAAAAGTTGATTTCATTTAATAACACCTCTTTTATTCCATCTTTTTAAGATGGAATAAACTTCTTCTATATCATAATTTCAGGACTTTACAAATGTCAGACGCAATAGAAATCATTTCATGGAATGTCAACGGTATTCGTGCAGTTGCCAACAAAGAAGCCCTTAGATGGATCGATGAAAGAGATACCGATATTCTTTGTCTGCAAGAGATAAAAGCACAAAAAGAGCAAATACCGGATAATCTTTTTGACAAAGAGTTTGTAGAAATCATTGTAAATCCAGCCGAGAAAAAAGGCTATAGTGGTACGGCTACATTTAGTGCCATAAAAAGTGATTTCCACACAACATGTCCTGATATTGACCACACCAATGAAGGCAGAATCATAGAGAGCCATTATGGTGATGTCGTTCTTTTTAATGTCTATTTTCCAAATGGCCAAAAAGATGAAGAGCGACTTGAACATAAGATGAAATTTTACGATGATTTTCTCTCTCACTGTGAAGCATTGCGTGAGGACGGCAAAAGTATCATTGTCTGTGGAGATGTCAACACTGCACACCGTGAAATAGACCTTAAAAATCCCAAGGCAAATGCCAAAACATCCGGTTTTCTTCCAATTGAGAGAGAGTGGATAGATAAATTTTTAGCGCATGGATACATCGATACCTTTCGCTATGTCAATGGTGATGAAGCAGATAGATACTCTTGGTGGTCTTACCGTGCAAATGCACGAGTGAAGAATATTGGCTGGAGAATCGATTATTTCTTTATCTCTGAGGATTTGGCGGAGTCTTTGGAAGATGCTTTCATTTTAGACTATATTGAAGGTTCAGACCACTGTCCTGTAGGAATTCGCATAGCATTGTAAAATGCTACCTCCTACTTACTCGTCCTTACACATACAGCAAAATATTTATCACATTTATCACTAATGGAATCATGCCCATTCCTACTATAGATAGTATAGGCATTCAAATTATTACCCTTCTCTTGTGTCTTACTTCAGTAGAGTCCATCTTCCAAATATCTCCCCTAGCGAGCCGGTTTTTTCTAAAATAGGACGAGCTCTCTCTTGAATCTCTGGACTCATCTCTTCAAATTCCGGTAAATCTATATATGCCATTTTTAATCCTTGTTCTAATGTATATTCTATAAAAAATCATGAAGCCTTATTTTACCAAAACTTTGCTCCATTATCTTTTCTAACTAGTATAAAAAGTGTAAAGCGATACTTTACGTTTTGTATTATATGCTATAATTATTAAAATGAAATTAAAGAAGGCTATCTATGGAGTATAAGATTTCAGAAGTTGTAGCAAAAACAAATGTACCAAAATCAACAATACTCTACTATATCAAAGAGGGCTTATTACCTGAAGCCAAAAAGATTAAAGCGAATGTGCATAAATACAGTGATGAGCATATAGAGTTAGTAAAATACATTAAATATATGCAAGAGAGCATGGGAAGTTCCATTGAGGAGATAAAAGAGGCTCTCAAGAAGAAAAACAGCTCCTTTGCAGGTTCTTACACAATGCTTGCACCACTTATGAAAACACTCAGTGACGATTCAGGGCTCAAACACTATACAAAAGAAGAGTTCATTGAGCATTTTACAATTGATACAGAACTGCTGCAACGGCTCGTAGATGACGAGATTGTACTGCCGGTCAATCAAGACGACTTTACCAACAAAGATGTAGCCATCATAACCCTTGTAGAACACTTCTTAGAAGTTGGCATCCCCTCTTCTATATTGTATGAGTATATAAAACATGCAAAGATACTTGCAATACTTGAACAAGAGATGCTGGAGAAACTTTGCGATGTAAGAGATGAAGAGAATTTTACAACCCTATGGAAAATCATGTTTGACACACTCTTTCATGCCAAAAAGTATCTCTTTAATCGTGCCACCTACAGAGTCCTTTTCCAAAGAGCAAAAGAGGAAATCACTCAAAAGTAAAATTCTACTTTGCCTTTGGACGAAATGCCTTAATGACCTCTTCATTCGTCTCAATATAAGGTCCTTCAATAAGATCAATGCAGTACGGTACCGCAGGAAAAACCGCATCAAGACACTCACGAATAGACTTTGGTTTTCCAGGAAGATTGATTATAAGCGATTTTCCTCTTATGCCCGCCGTTTGTCGAGAGAGAATTGCTGTTGGCACATATTGCAGGCTTACCTGACGCATCAATTCACCAAACCCCGGCATCATCTTATCACATACATTCTCAGTAGCCTCTGGTGTTACATCACGCAGTGCAGGCCCTGTTCCACCGGTAGTGACCACCAAACAGCACCCTGCTTCATCACAAAGTTCTTTCATTGTAGCTTCCAAAACATCCTGCTCATCAGGAATACATCTGTAAACTATCTCAAATTCACTTTTGAGATAATCTTTCATAGTATCTTGAATTGCTACACCGCTGATATCTTCATAAATACCTTTACTGGCTCTATCACTTGCTGTTATTACACCTATTTTTATTTCGCTCATAGTCTATTCCTTTTTTTAATTTAATGTACTTTTTTACTTTCATAATGCAAAAAGCTCTCTTAACAATAGTCTTTTTAGTTATAAAATGTAGAGGCTCAGACCGCAGGGAGGATTTGCTCTCGGAATTTTATAACTAAAAAGACGGTCCACCCATCAAGAGAGCTGCAAAAAGTGATTTGCCTCTTTTATATAAGTCACCGTTGCTACATCCATCAAAAATGCTTTTGCCGCATCTGCATCTACTATCTGATCTTCTCCTCCGAGATAGACCTCTATCACAACACCCTGCGCACTTAATGCAGCTAAATCCTGCTTGTTCCACTCATAATGAAGCAACTCCTCAAGCTCTTCTAGAACTGTGATACTGTGTGAGACATCTTGCCTTTCATAGGGCAAAAAGCAGGCATTGAGAAACTGAGAAAGATAGACATCCTCATTTTTTCTATATGCCATAAGCTGCAGCCGCTTGAACTTCTCGTCTTTACTCTGAAAAAATGCAGGAGAAAAAAGCTGCAGCGTATCGATCCGCTTACCCTCTTGCAGCTCCTTTTTTGCGGCCTCAAAAGCTTTTATGGCACCATAAGAAAAACCACAAACCGTATAGTCACTCTCTTTTATATAAGGTGCAAAAAAGTGTTTATCATCTTTAAGAGAGAATCCGCTAAAAAATTTCATTGATATACTTTTTTACCTCTTCTTTTGTAATACTTTCACGCTCTTGCAATACACTCTCCACATTGGCAACGACCGCATCCAATGATTCCAAAAGTAACTTCGTCTCTTCATACAAACGCTTGAGCATAAATTCCTCTTCCTTTTCCTTAGGAATGATTGCTGATCCCATGCCATACTCTTGACACATTTTAAACGTTATCTCTTTTGCCTCATCCAAGTCTGATTTTGCACTGCTTGCATGCTCGCTAAATTTCATATCGCACGCAACACTGCCTGCAATAAGCATCTTCACACGCGCTTCTAATTCCTCTTTAATGAAAGGCTCATCCGTTGCAGGTGTCAGTTTTTCATTAGAGAGCATCAACTTCTCAAAAGGCAGATCAAAATAGGTAGCTACCACAACTTTACCCGCCTGATAAGTAATTCGATACGCTTTTTGTTTTTCATTCAACATTTGCAATTTTTTCTTACCAAACATTACTTTATCTTTGACTTGAAAGAAGTGCTCTATCGTCACATGAAAATCATTTTGGCGCAGTGCTAAGAGTGCTGCTTCATTGACAAGTGCAGCAAGTGCAGCTCCATTAAATCCGATTGTCATACTTGCAATAACTTTCACATCGAGTTCATGCGGTACTTTTTGTAAATATTTTAACAAAATCGCTTCTCTTTCCCTTTTTGTCGGCAGTTCAACAAAAACCCGTCTGTCAAATCTTCCTGCACGCAACAGCGCAGAGTCTAAAACATCTATTTTATTTGTCGCAGCTATAACGATAACGCCGCTTGAACCCTCAAAACCATCCATCTCGGTAAGGAGTTGATTGAGTGTCGCTTCACGCTCATCATTTCGCTGTCCATCACGCTTTTTTCCTACTGCATCTATCTCATCTATGAAAATAATTGCCGGAGCATTTTTCTTTGCCGCAGCAAAAAGCTCATGCACCCGTTTTGCACCCATTCCAACATATATCTGCACAAAAGAAGCACCGCTTTGGTAGTAAAACGGCACATCCGCAGCATTAGCAACAGCCTTTGCAATCATAGTCTTCCCAACTCCGGGAGGGCCGACAAGCAACACACCTCGTGGCATTCGCGCACCAAAGTTCTTATAACGCTTTGGATTCTTCATAAAATCGATAATCTCTTCAAGTTCTATTTTTACATCAGAAATACCACCGATATCATCAAAACTCACATCACTTTTAATTGCTTCGATTGGACCGTTTAAGACTAAAGAAGATTGTGTTGCATCTGCTGATTTTTCAGAGTTTTTAAACTCGAAACCTCTGAGTATTCCTCTATTTTGTAAAAACTTTACTAAGAGCGAGCCAAGTCCCAAAAAAAGTACTAAAAAGAGAATATAGATAATAATATTCGATTCACTGCCGACTTCGACCTTATAATCAACAAACATTCGAGGTGTCACCTGTGAAGATGCGATCTTATAATAGCCATTGGCAGTTTTAAGGTAGACATACTCCTTTGTAACTATAACTTTTTTTACTTGCTTACTTTGTAAAAGGGAATTTGCCTGACTCAGTGTTATTGCATCGGCATTATCACGCAGCAGAGCAAAAAGAACAAGTGCAATGATGACAAAAGCAGAAACAATAAGTGCAATTCTATTGGTCTTAGATGTTGGCATAATTATGCTCCCTCAAAACTTCATAATCAGAAACTGTAATCCAATTTCCCAAAAGGTCTTCCTCTGATTTTACCACTATTTTGTTAAAATGCTGATCAAGTCCATGATAGAGCCCGTTTTTATAGGACTCAACAAGAACATCCAATTCTCCAGTAAAAGCTTTTCTAAATGCATAATTCTTTTCATTAACAAGCGACTCTATCTCATGCAGACGCTCTTTTGCAACTTTGCCGTTTACTTCCGGTTTCATTGTAGCAGCAGGCGTACCATCACGCTTGGAATAGGTAAACGCATGCAGATGTGTCAGTGGCAGAGCCTCTGCATTTTGCATCGCTTCATGCCACAACTCTTCACTCTCACCAGGAAAACCGGTAATGAAATCTGTCCCTATCGCATAGCCCTTCTCAGCCAAAAACTCAAAAAGCTCTCTGTCCTGTTTGTAAACATTACGACGATTCATCAATTTAAGCATCTTAGGCGAAGTATGTTGCAGTGCTATGTGCATATGCTTTTCCATCCATGGCTCATCAAGTATCTCTTTAAATTCATCTGTGATCTGAATCGGTTCAACACTGCCAAGCCTTATGCGTCTCACACCACGAATCTGTGACATTTTTTTCATAAGCTGTGCCAATGAGCTCTTTGTATCTTGCCCATATGAGCCGACATTCGTTCCCGTTAAAATAAATTCACCAAAGCCATTGAGTGCCAAGCGGGAAACCTGCTCTAAAATCCTGTTCTCATCCATACTACGAGCATCACCACGAACATATGGAATGATACAGTAAGAACATCGGAAGTTGCACCCCTCTTGAATCTTTATAAAAGCACGGCTTTTACCGACAAACTCATCAACAACCATCTCATCTATATGATTCAAATCACCCTTCTCATAAAAAGGCTGCTTTTTTTTTAACAATATATCGATTTTCTCTTTTTCACTCTGTCCAAAGACACCATGCACCCGACCCTCACGCAAAAGAGACTCCCCTTTTGTATGTGCTCCGCACCCTGTTAAAAAAAGCTTTTTCTCACCTGCTTGTTTCTCAAGCTGAGAGATGTAAGATCGAACATGCGTATCTGCACCATTGGTGACAGTACAGGAGTTGATGACAATGACATCCGCTTCGGCTTCATTTTGGGTAATCTCATACTCTTTGAGTGAACTCATCATCACTTGTGAGTCATAGAGGTTTGTACGACAACCAAAAGTTTTAAAATATACTTTTTTCGCCATTAGACAATCTCATTATTATGTGCACTTGGTTCTTCACTTTGCATAGAAACATGGAGTTTTTGTGTTGGGTATGCAATGGTAATATCATCTTCTGCATTAAATGCATCGACAATCTCACTCGATATAACGCTTCTAAGTGTTAATGTCCCGTAAGCATTCGTCAGATACCATGCCTCGATATCGAGACCATTAGGCTCTATAAAGGAGTAAATACGTGGCTCAACGTTCGTATTTTTAAGGCTATAGTGCTGGCGCAGTTTATTTAACTGTTTTCTTGTAATGTCTGTATAACCCTTGGAGTATTTCTTTGTAATCTCTTTGACAAGATGCATCGCTTTTTTATGGTTTGAATCAAAAGTGATAGTGATCTTTACACCGTCCCAGACCGTTTTTAATGAGTAGTGTGTATAGTTTGCTATCATTTGCGTGAAAATATAGTTGTTTGGAATAAAGACAATTCTTCCTGCACGACGGTTTTGCATAATGGAAGTGAGTGTAATATCTTCAAGTATTGTCATACGCAAAAGCGAGATATCCAGCACATCTCCGACATATTTTTTCCCATCCATATCCACACGAATTCTATCACCTACATGCACACTGCCACCAAAAACAATGACCAACCAACCAAGAATGGACATAAACCAGTCCTTCATGGCAATGGCAATACCTGCTGAGGCAAACCCTAAAATAGTTACAAGATAACTGACATTCTCAATATAGTTGAAAAACACAATGAGAATAATGATTGTAAAGTTCGTAAAAGTGATGATCTTGTTTGCCATATAAAAGCGTTCATTGTCTGTGATATATTTTTTCACGACAAGTTTCAAAAGAAAAAAGATAATGAAGACAACTAAAACGGCAATCCCGATTTTTACTAACTTATAAACCTGTTTTTCAATCCCTTTGTTAATGTTTATTTTCGCAATTTCCAAACGTTTCTGATATACATTAAGTGTTACATTCATTGTATCGAGTGCTCTCTCAAAACGCTCAAGTTCTGTCTGTTTTTGCATTAAAACAGTTTCATATTTTTGCGGATTTATTTTTGAGAGTTTTTTATAGAGTGCCAACTCTTTACGCAACAAAATAATGAGTGAATTTAGACTCTCTTTACGTTTTTGATAATCTTCATAATTTGCATCTATAGTCTTGATAAGTGAAAGTCCTGTGAAAATTTCAAAGGGATTGGAAATTTTCGGTACTTCATCAATTTTTGGCGGTGTGATAAGCTTAGAAAAAGGGGCACTGCTATTACCCTTGAGCTTATCTATTTGTGATGCTAAAATATTTTCTTTTGAGATAAGCCCTGTGAGTTCATCCATATCACTTGGTGTTTTTGCATGCTTGGAGAGCCATTTGATTCTTTTTTTAATCTTTTCAAGATTATTTTTCACCTCTAAAGAGGTGAGATATGAAGCATAACTTTTTATCCATACATTTTCATCTGATATTTGAGAATCAAGTCTATTGAGTTCTTGTTGATATTGGTCTATCTGCTCTTGTATCAGCGCTTTTCGTGCAATTAAATCACTTGGAGTTGCAAGAGACTCATTTGACTCGGCAGATGCACTTTGGATATCACCTGCTGCTAAAGATGCTACGAGCAAAAACAGAGTAAAGAAGAATTTTTGCACTTGTTTCATTTTCACTTCTTAAAACTCTCTAAAACTTCTAAAACTATCTCTTTATCGACACTGTCTGTAATTTTAACATCACCGATGCCAACAGGCAGAATAAATGTAATAGTTGCATCAGAGCTCTTTTTATCAAGAAAGAATGCATCATAAAAGCTCTGTGGATTCTCTACTGTGTAGTGTGTTGGAAGGCCATACTTCTCTAAGAGTGTTTTTACTCGCTCTGCCTCACTCTCCTGCATAAGTCCTAATTTTACAGCAAGCAGGTTCGCCATTACCATTCCAATGGCTACGGCTTCTCCATGGAGGTATGTTGTATATTTTGTCTCATTCTCTATGACATGTGCAAAAGTATGTCCATAATTAAGCGCAGCACGCAAACCATGCTCTTTTTCGTCTTTTGCAACGACATCTGCTTTTGTCTGTACCGCTTGCTTAATCGCTTCTTGCAAAGATGCTTTATCGTTTAAATCGGCAGATTCAAGATAGTTAAAAAATGCAGCATTAAAAGTTACTGCCATTTTGACAACTTCTGCCACACCCGCAGCAAATTCTCTTTTTGGCAGCGTCTCTAAAAAATGGGGATCAATATAGACTGCACGCGGCTGATGAAAAGCACCAATAAGGTTTTTCCCGTAACTATTGTTTATCCCTGTCTTTCCACCAACACTTGCATCTACCTGAGAGAGGAGCGTCGTTGGTATCTGAACAAAGTCTATCCCTCGCTGGTAAATACTTGAAGCATAGCCTGTCATATCGCCGATCACCCCGCCGCCAAAAGCGATAAGCAGTGACTTTCTATTAAAACGGTGATTGAAAAGTGATTCTAAAATAAGATCTATTGATGCTTGATTTTTGTACCCTTCACCATCAGGAACTGTGATGATATAGAGCTCTTTTGCAGTGATTTTTTGTAAAAGATAGCCTAAGTGCAGTCCTGAGACTTTAGGGTTTGTAATGATAGCTACTTTGGTATCATAACTAAGCGCAGGAAGAGCATCAATTGTAATGTCGTACGAGTTATCAACAACCTGTTTGAGAGAAATATTTACTTGCATTATCTGTCCATAAAAAAATATAGTACATAATACTTAAATTATATTAAAAAACGGCTAAATCAGAGTTGTACGGGTATGAAAATTTGATGATAATCATCAAGTTTGAAATAGAGCTTTTCACTATCAGTCGAAAACAGGGCATATATGCGTCTTGTTGTCAGTTTGGCAGTAAAAGGAAGAATATGAATAAAATCATCCTTTTGTCTCAATGCTCGTATTGGATTTTCATTCTCTTTTATAACTTTAATCGATTTTGAGAAGATACTGGAAAGATTATAATAGTGCTCTATGACCTGTTCCTTTTCCTCTTGGTGTTCATGAACATAGTTATAGAGTTCCAGATTGAAGTTCATCTGCTCAGAGATATCGAAGATTGTCGCCGATATCTTTTCAAGATCTCTATTATCTGAAAGAATCAGTGCCGCATCTTTTACATTGGAAAAGCTTCTGCGTGAGAGTTTGAGTACCGGTACATGCACCTCATAGAGTGCACGCCGTACATAATAGTCTCCAAACATCTCCGAGGAGACAATCACAAGACCGACATGATAGGATTTTACATCATTAAAGAAAGTCTCTTTGAGACTGATACTGTCATAATCGATATCGACGACGATATCTAGGTCACGATACTCTTTAATGTACTGCAGCAATGCAATGTTAGCAGGATTTACAACCTTGATAATAAGATCATGCTTGAATTTCGTATGCACATAAACAGCACGTCGAACCAACTCTTTGATTGTTTCATGAGGAACGATGTCCATATCGATATAGAGCAAGATATTTGCACCGTAAGGTTCTGGAAATTGTCCAAGTTCCCGTTTGATGGCACGATAGACAGACTTAAGCACTGCAGGTTCACCAACAAGAAGCAGTAGATCATTTGGTTGAATCATCCGTCTGCGTGAGGGCATCAAGAGTTGGCGATTTCTGTAAATAGCAACAATACGCCAGTTCTTCTGCTCTATTACACCAATATGACGATAGACAAAAGAGCTTCCAAAAGGAACAAGCACTTCCATGATCTCACCCTCGCCAAGACCTACATTTTGTGCGATAACAGGAACATTCGGCAGATAATCAAGCATTCTTGAAGCAAGAATTTCATTCGCATTTACCAAAACGACATTGGCATCTTCATTGTGCATATTCCATTGATTTAAAACGATGATACGCAGCTGTTTTTTAACGATTCGTATATTTTTGATTGTGTTTTCAACATCAATCTGCTTCTCCATCGCAATGATAACCTGAATAAATTCCATCTTAAGGAGGTTGGTCAGTTTATAAAGACTTGTAGGATCAAATTCATAAAATTTAAATCGAGCAGGATTTGCGTCAGGGAACTCTTTTTCTTTTACCTGAACAACATAGTAGATATTTTCACTTGTATATGTTTCCGTTACTCTTTGAATAAAGTGCTCACCAACTGCACCATCACTGATTATCAATATTTTTTTCATGTTTGTATTATATCAGAACTTTATTTTTGCTCAACATCGGTGAGATCCACCCACATCTCTTGTGTAGCTTTTGTCCATTTTTTATCTATAAAGTATCCTGTTATCTTAATGCGTGTCTGACTTTTTAGATTGGAAGTAAAAGAGGTATGCCCGTCCCATCTTTGCACTACCTCTTTTGTATGCATACCTGCATAGATATTTGCAGATTTTTTCAAACGAAAAGCAGAGGCCTTAAAGTGCTGCAATGTGCTCTTTTTGCTCTTTTTTAATTTCAATTCCGGAAACACATTTTCACTTGTACATGCCGGTTGAACAAATACTTTTTCTATTTTCTTTTTGATTATAATCTTATTTTTTTGCTTAGTTTCTCTGTTTTTTAAAAGAGAATGCAGTCGTTTTATTTCATTTTCCAAATTTTTTATTTTTCTTTGTGCACTCTTCTTCTCTTGTTCTAAAATAATATTTTTCTCTTTTTCATCTAAAAGTTTCGTTTCATAATTCTTTCGCAAACTGGCAATATCATTGACAATGGAGTCGATACGTTCTATCTCTTGGCTCGCAGGTAATAGAGAGCTAAAAACAAATAACAATACAAAAAAGCGATGTTTCATGAACTTACCTTTCTTATCAGTTTGACACCCATCTCTACATGATGTGTGTAAGGAAATTGATCAAAGAGCGCCATCGATTCGACCTTGTGCGTTTGGCACAGTATTGCAAGATCACGATGTAGTGTTTCAGGGTTGCAGGAAATATAGACAATAGTCTCATACTGTGCGCTAAAATGGCAGGAGAATTCATCCATACCACTTCGAGGCGGATCGACAAAGATAGTATTGATATTGTAGCTGTTCATGTCAATATGTGCCATTCTTCGAAACTCACGTACGCCTTTGAGTGCCTGCGTGAATTCCTCTACACTCATCCGTACAAATTCAATATTATGCACATCATTTAAAAGCATATTTGCTTTGGCTGCATTGATGGAAGATTTTGAGATCTCTGTTGCCAAGACCTTCTCAAAAAGTGTGGCAAAAGGGATAGTAAAGTTTCCTGCACCACAATAAAGTTCAAGCAGATCACCGCTTACTCCTGCAAACGCATCCATCGCCCAAGCGATCATCTGCTCATTCACACGTGGATTTGGCTGCGTGAAACTATTTTCTATATAATGAAATTTATACTCTTTTTTTTTAATATGTAAAGACTCTGTAATATAATCCTGTCCAATGACAACTTTTTGTTTGCGCGCGCGTCCTATGATATAAATACCGAGTTCCCCAGCAATTTTTTTTGCCTTTTCTTCCCATGCAGCATCAAGTTTGCGATGATAGAGCAAAGAGACTACAATCTCACCACTGCTAGAACTTAAAAAATCAGCACCAAAAAGTTTAAAATCTATAGCTTCTTTTTGTATTGCAGCTAAAAGTTTGGGCATCAGTGCCGCTATATATTCATTGACCTGTGGACATGCATCAACTAAGACAACACCTTTTTTATCTTTGTGGTTCATGGCATAATGTATTGCATCATCAATATGCCATATTTTAAATTCACTCCGTGCACGATAATGTTCATCCAAAGAGCGAAAAAGCGCAATATCCCCCTGATAATAAGGAGAAAAACGCTCACGATTTTGCATTAACTTTTGCTGTAGTTGTCCCTCGTAGCCATCTTCATAAAAACGACAAGCACCACACTGGCCAAAATATTTACAATCCAAATCTCACTACCTTCCCTACACTTATTTTACAGAGGCAATCAAGTTACCAATAAGAAGATTCCAGCCATCTATAAGCACAAAAACCAGTATCTTAAATGGTAAAGAGATCATAACCGGCGGAAGCATCATCATACCCATTGACATCAATATAGAGGCAACAACCATATCAATGACCAAAAAGGGCAAAAAGAGTAAAAAACCTATCTCAAAAGCCGTTTTCATCTCACTGATAATAAATGCAGGAATAACTATAGAGAGCGGAACATCTGCAATACTTTTAGGGTTTTGCATTTTTCTAATGCGTAAAAAGAGTGCCAAATCCTTCTCACGCGTGTTTCTAATCATAAAGTTCTTAAACGGCAAAGCCGTTCTTGTAAACGCCTCTTTATAGCCTATCTGTTCTGCTACATAGGGCTTAATGCCCTGTTCATACGCTTTTGTCCCTATAGGCTCCATCACGAAGAATGTAAGTATCATCGCAAGCATAACAAGGAGTTGTGTCGGTGGAACCTGCTGTGTGCCGAGTGCTTGTCGCAAAAAACCAAAAACGATGACAAAACGGGTAAACGTTGTCATGACAAGCACCATAGAAGGTGCTAAAACAAGCAGGGTTAAGACAATCAGCACATTTAATGATGAAACAAGCTGCTGTGGAGAATCAGGTGCTGAAAGATTCAGGTTTACAGTTGGAACTGTTACACTATCGGCCCCAAAAGCCACGAAACCAAGCGCTAAAAAAGCTATAAGGATTCTAACCATTTTCTACTTATTTACCTTATCTAGAACAGAGTTTGTCTCTTTGTTGTTCTCTTCGCTCTTTTTACCAAAGAAATGCAGCTCTACACGACGATTTTTTTCTCTTCCCGTAGGTGTTGCATTCGTCGCTATGGGATGATACTGCGCAAATCCTGCGGCAGACATACGGGCTGGAGCGACTCCGTCTAAAATAAGTTCATGTAAAACAGCGATAGCACGTGCGGTTGAGAGCTCCCAGTTATCTTTAAAAGGAGAAGATGGCCCTGGTTGGGTATCATCAGTATGTCCCTGCACACTTACCTGCATATCGTTTGGTAACTCGCCGACAATCAAAGCAACCCGTTTTAAGAACAAAAGTGCATCTTGATTTTCGATTGTCGCAGATCCCGGTTTAAAAAGCAGCGCTGCGGGCAGTTTAATTACAAAACCATTTTCTGCTTCATCAACTGTAACTTCAGGACTTTGTGATTTTTCCATCATCTCATTCGCATCTGCTGCTGCTTGCTGAATACGATTTACAGCGTCACTTGTCTCATCTTGCGACTCAATAGGTGTTGATTCCTGAATACGCTGTTTTGAGATCTCTGTTTTCGTTCCACCCTCTAAAACACTCATAGCTCCCGAAAGCGAGCCGATTGCTTCGGAAACTTTTTTTGCATCCATGCTTGACATTGAAAGCAGTAAAACGAAGAAACACAAAAGAAGAGACATCAGGTCTCCAAACGCGGCTAGCCACGCAGGAAGACACTCTTCACATTCAGGACACTTTTGCTTAGCCATTAGTCAAACTGACTCACACGATCTGCTGGAGCCAAATATGCAAGCAGCTTGGCTCCAAGAACTCGAGGAGCATCTCCTGATTGGATGGACATGATACCTTCAAGTATCATCTGTTTTACCATTGTCTCTTCATCATTTCTAACATTTAAAATATTTGCAATCGGCGCACCAAAGATATTACCGATCATTGCACCATACATCGTTGTCAGCAAAGCAACCGCCATTGATGGACCAATTGCTGAAGGGTCTGCCATATTTAAAAGCATCGCAACCAGACCGATAAGTGTACCGATCATACCCATAGCTCCGGCAAGTCCTGCCCACTGACTAAAGATAGAGCCATGCACTTTATGACGCGTGCTTGTCTGTTCCATCTCTATCTCTAAAAGCTCACGGATAGTATCTGGTTCATTGTCGTCAATCGCCATAGAGAGCCCTTTTTTCAAAAACTCATTTTCTTCATTGTTCACTTCACTCTCTAATGCGAGAATGCCGTCTTTTCTTGCTTTTGTCGCGAACTCTACAAGTTTTTTAATGAGCTCTGCTGTATCTTCTTCACCCGGCTTAATAGCCTTCATAAAGATTTTTGTAAACTGTTTCATTTGAGAAGGTTTAAATGAAACCATTAAGGCACCGATACTACCACCGATAACGATAAGCACTGATGGAATATCGATGTACGCACCGATACCAACACCCATAACCATAGCACCCAAAAGAAGCGCCATAATCAAAACAATACCAATGACCGTACCTAAATCCATTTAATTACCTTGTCAAAATTTATAATCACATTATAATACCACAAAAATTATTATGTAGAGGGAAATAGCACATTTTTTTTACAATTTTAAAATGTGCAGGGAATTTACAGACTTTGCAATAAGCAAAATAATAAGCCAGGCAAGTACCATGGTAATAACGGTATGAGAGAAAAAATGATCTCCAATAACCATTTTATATAGCCCCATGCTCCATCCTATGATAAGAGCTGCACTCAGTCCAATAATTTTGTTTTTTTTCTTTTTAAAAAGAAAAAAAAGGCTGAGTAGTGCAAAACCACCACTGGCATGTCCTGCAGGCCAGCATTTTGTTCTTTTATGCGTAAGTTTAAACGTTTTTGGATACTCCTGCCAAACAGCTGTTCGTGGATATATGCCCCCGTAATGTACTTCATCTTTTGGACAGGGCATATTTGTCTCTTTTTTGAGCCCGCTTGCTATCATAGGGACAAAGATAGCCGACAGTATAACAATAATAATGCCTCTTTTATATTCTTGAATAAGTGGCTTTTTCCAGAAAAACAGGAGTGACAGCAGCAGGAAAACAGCGATAATAATAAGCAATCTTTTATTACCATCATAAAAAATAAACTTATAAGGCTGTAAACTCCAATCGAGTATCCATTTATGCCTGTCAAAATTATAAAAGAGATCCTGCACACTTAAATCAATATCTGTCATACCAAAAAAAAGTATGCTAAAAAGAAGAAAAAGTGATGTAAGAACTATCTGACGATTCAGTGTCATTTTTTAAGCATATCCATATCAGCATCATATACTTTTGTCTGCACATTGAAAATACCAAGCAAGGTATGAAAGAGATTATCTTGTGAGTAGGCTTTTTTACTTCGTTCACGCAAAGCATCCGCATTGATTTCTTTACTCATATGCTTGCCAAACCACATAATGGCTCCAATATGTGTCTGTGCATCCGGTGCCATAAAATATGGAAGTCCATGTAAATAGACACCACTCTCTCCAAGACTTTCACCATGATCGGCCATATAAATCATCGCCGTATCATATCGCTCATCATACTTTTTTAAAAACTGTATGACATTATAAAGAAAATAGTCTGTATAGAGAATTGCATTGTCATAAGCATTGGTTATCTCTTGCTGTGAACATGCTTCAAGTTGATTCGTTTTGCAGGTCGGTTTGAACTTTTCAAACGCTTTTGTATAGCGTTTGAAATAGGCAGGTCCGTGATTTCCCATCTGATGCAGTACAATGAGAATATCTTTGCCTTTATGCTCCTCTATGAATGCATCAAGTCCTGTAAGCATACCGATATCACGACACTCTCCTTCACTACAGATGGTATTGTTTTTTGGAGTTTTAAAGTCTTCATAGGCAACTCTCAGGGCCACGCCTTTTGAGTCAGAATTGTTATCTCTCCATAAAACCGCCACATCTTTTGTATGCTTGAGTACATCTAATACATTCTCTGTGGTAACACCTTTTTTATAGTTGTAATCTCCTCTGTCATATACAGCAAACATACAAGGCACTGATTCGGCAGTTGATGTCCCGCAAGAGCTGACATTGCTAAAATTTATAATGTTCTCTTTTGCCAACAGTGGATTGGTATCTCTTTGATAACCATTAAGAGAAAAGTGGTCTGCACGCGCTGCTTCTCCCACAATCATAATAACAAGTTTGGAACGGTTATCATCAGGATTCTTAAGCACTTTCGCATCTTCGCCGAGGGCTTGAACAACAATTGGACCGCTGTTAAAGGTTTTGTGAATATATTTTCCTGTTGAATATATCCAATAGCTTGGATTGACCGTAAATCGAAGTGGTTTATGTTCACGGGCAAAAGAGGTGTAATGCTTGGAGAAAAGAAAAATAGAGAGCCCTATCACAACGAGCGCCGTAGCAAGTAACTTCAAACGTGATAGCAGTTCCGTTTTAAAACCTTGTGAGACTATTTTGACTTTATAAACGTAAATTGAAGGTAAAAGACCGAGGAATAGAAAATAGAGCACTTGCTTGAGTGTCAACAGATCTATTGATTCATTCAGGTTTGTCTGCATCATATTGCGAATCATACTTGCATCGATGATAACATGATATGCGTTCATAAAATAATTTGTCAAAGACGATACGATTAGAATAGTGATGATAATAGGTTTTATCGTCCATTTTGTACTTATCAATCCAAAAAGCAAAACAGTAAAAAAGAAATTAACAAATACAGTAGAGACAACAAAACCGAAATTATCACTCAAAGGATATACTTTCGTCAGGTTTGTAAAAAAAGCGTAGTTGTCAAAAACAACTAAAAATAGGCTTGTCGGTAAAATAAGTTGGGTCTGCGTGATTTTATTCAAGGATTTCAAGTAAATATTCTCTTTTTATAATATTTTGCAATTATACACTCTTAAAATGAATGCTAAGTAAAAGAGAAAGATGATAGAATTGCACAATTATTTCTACGTAAAGAGTCTCTATGAAAAATGAAAAAATCAGTATCGTCATACTAGCTGCCGGAAAAGGCAGTCGTATGAAATCAAACAAGGCAAAAGTACTGCACACTATCAATGGAAAACCGATGCTTTATCATATCATTAAAGAGTCTAAAAAGCTCTCTGATGACATCAGTGTCGTTGTGTCACATCAAAAAGAAGCTGTCATGGCAACAATGGAGCTCTATTTTGATGATATATGATTTATCGAGCAAGATGCCCAAAATTACCCAGGTACCGGTGGCGCTGTTATGGATATCGCACCAAAACATGACAAAGTGCTCGTACTTAATGGTGATATGCCACTTATTACTGCTGAAGCGCTGGAAGGATTTTTAACGATGGAAGCTGACATCATTATGAGTGTCTTTGACCTTCAAGACCCAAGTGGCTATGGCCGTGTCATCATTCGCAATGGTGCAGTCGAGTATATTGTCGAGCAAAAAGATGCCTCAGAAGCGGAACTTAATGTCACAACGGTCAATGCAGGTGTCTATGCCTTTTCAAAAGTGATACTTGAGCGTTATATTCCTGATTTAGAGAATGACAATGCTCAGCAGGAATACTACTTGACCGATATTATCGCCATGGCAAAAGAGGATGAGAGCAGTATCGTCCCACTTCTTGTTGATGAAGAACATTTTAAAGGTATCAATTCTAAAAAAGACCTTGCAGAAGCGGAAGTCATTATGCAAAACCGCATTAAAAATGAGTGGATGCAAAAGGGGGTCACAATGCAACTTCCAGAGACTATTTACATAGAAGAAGGAGTTGTTTTTGAAGGAGAGTGCACGGTTGAGAACAACTGCCGAATAAGTGGAGAGAGTAAAATAATTGATTCACACATTAAAGCAGGAAGTGTTGTTGAAGAGAGCGTGATGCAAAACTCCGACTGTGGACCAATGGCACATCTTCGCCCTCTCACGCAACTCATCGATACACATATAGGAAATTTTGTTGAGACAAAAAAAGCAACCCTCAAAGGTGTCAAAGCCGGACATTTGAGCTACCTTGGCGATGCAGAGATTGATGAGAGAACAAATATCGGTGCAGGAACGATTACCTGTAATTATGACGGTATCAATAAATATAAAACGCTTATTGGAAAAAATGTCTTTGTCGGCAGTGACAGCCAACTTGTCGCACCTGTTACAATTGAAGATGATGTTATGATAGCCGCAGGTACTACTGTTACAAGTGGAACTATAAAAAGTGGTAACCTTGTTCTTAGTAGAACGAAAATGCGTCTTGTCAAAGATTTTTATTATAAATTTTTTAAAAAGAAATAGTTTTTAAAAATGACAGAGCATCATACATTTGAGCCTCTGATATTTCCTGATTCAAAAATCTTGATTCTAGGCTCTTTTCCAAGTATAAAATCCTTCCAAGAGGGTTTTTACTATGCACACCCACGCAATCAGTTCTGGCCTATTTTAGCAAATATATTTCATGAAAAAATAGATACAAAAGAGCAGAAGATAGCTCTTTGCAAAAAGCATCATATTGCACTTTTTGACAGCGCAAAGAGTCTTTTGCGTGAGAAAGGAAACTCCAGTGATACCAATCTCAAAAATATTGAAGTAAATGATTTTGAAAAGCTCTTAAAGGAGCACCCATCCATTGAGCTGATTGCCTTTACAGGCAAAAAAGCAGAACAGATATTCAATACAAAATATAAACATCTTGCAATAAAAAAAGTACTCCTACCTTCTACATCTCCAGCTTTTGCGAGTATGAAGTTTGAAGAAAAACTGCAAAGGTACAGAGCAGTTTTTCAAAAGGTGTTAAGTATTTAATATTTTTTCCAAAGCCCTTTCGTAAGACTCCAGATCCAGCGCAAACTCTTCGATCGTCTCTTTTGCAACTGCAATCGATTCATCTGTAATTTCACCGTTTGGCATCACCGTCTCACGCACAGCTTTGAGCTCGGCCGCAAGTCTTTGTTCATCTGGATTTGTTCCTTCTGGATCATCACTGTAACGGATGATATGAACAATATCTGGATCTAATCCCCACTTATGAAACAGTGTCGCAGTCACATCGGTCGTCTGAGCGCCACAAGCAGTTTTTTCTGCACTTGCAATATCTTCACCCGCTAAAAGCGCTTGTTGTATAATGTCAACTTTACCATCTTCTACAAGTGTTTTTGCAATGATGACGCGACCAATGTCGACCAAGAATGCAGCAGGAGCTAAAAGAGCAAGATTCTTTGACTCTTTTCGAATAAGCCAATTGATTGTCAAAGAGAGCTGTCTGTCACATGCCAATGCAAACTCCTCTTTTGTCATATTGTAAGGTGAAAGATCGATTTCAAAGTTTGAATCAACTGCACTTGCAAGTACAAAAGTACGCACAGCATCTTTTCCGAGTAAGGAAATCGCCTGTTTGATACTTGTAACTTTACTTTTGAGTCCATAAGAAGGAGTATTAACGATGCGGAGTATGTTCGCCGTTAAAAGTGGATCTTTTTCTATCGCTTTTTGCATATCTTCAAGTCAAAGTGACGATGTAAAAAATACTCTTCGAAGATTATCTTTTCTAGCTTTTCTGGTCGTCTTTTTGAACTAAAA
>VCAX01000020.1 GCA_013607665.1 Campylobacterota bacterium
TCGGGTTCATCGTACCAGAGATTGTAAAAGTCGTCATTCTCTATCATAGTATTGGCAGCGGAATTTTGATAGTTGATTGTGCCAAGTATGTGGTTGATGCCTGTAATACCGTCTGTGTCATTGAATTTTCTTTTTCTTTTAAAACGAAGGTACTCTTCATAGTCTGAGTTAAAATCGCCAAGTGCGATGATGTTTTTATCATATCCTAGCTCCTCAACTCTTTTACGCAGTTTTCTTGCTGAGACTATACGCATACTTTCCGGACCTGCTTTGCTTTTGAAGTGATTTACAAGAACATAGAGATCTTCACCGCCTATTTTGAATTTTACTTCTAAGATATTTCTGTATTTGTAAGATTGCTGCACAGCTATTTCATGTGTAGCAATAAAAGGAATTTTACTTAAAATTGCCACTTTTACAGTTGTCTCTTTTAGGTTTGCAATTTTATAGTAAGGGTAGTACAGCCCTTTTCTTTTGAGTGTATAACGAAGATCTTTGAGCGCTTGGAGGGATTCTATCTCCTGAAGCCCGATAATATCGGCATTGATATCTTTGATGACTTTTGCAATGTTGTTTAATTTTATTTTTAGGTTTTATCATTCCAATTTGCTTTTGTGTAGGGAATATATTCACTGTACTCATGGCCGCTGCGTTTGAGATCAAAAAGGTTTTCAACATTATAAGTAGCGATTTTTAGCATATTTTCTCCAAATAGTAAGGATGTAAGCAACAGTAAAAAAAGAAGTGTTTTCACTATTTAATGCCACTTAGTCTTAGAAGCTGCTCTGTATCTGCTTCTCTGCCCATGAGCTCCAAGTAAAGTTCTTGCATACTTTTTGCTCCACCGTTATGGAGGATTATCTCAAGGTATCTTTGTGCAGTTTGTGAGCCAAATATACCTTCATCAACTACAGCATAGAAGGTGTCCGCACTTAACACCTCTGCCCATTTATAGCTGTAGTACCCTGCTGCATAGCCTCCTGCGAAGATATGGGCAAATCCATTTTGAAATTTATTGTATGTAGGAGGTTTAATGAGGGCTGTCTTTTCTCTAATGGAGTCTAGCAGTATCTGGACTTCTTCTCCTTGGTAAAGTTTTGAGTGGAGTCTAAAATCAAAAATGGAAAACTCCAACTGTCTAAGCATTCCCATAGCAGAGAGAAAGTTTTTACTTTTTACAAGTTTTTCTATCATTACATCGGGAATTGTTTCTCCTGTTTTGTAATGTTTTGCAAAAAGTTTCAGTACTTTTGGTTCATAGGCAAAGTTTTCTAAAAACTGTGAAGGGTACTCTACAGCATCCCACTCTACGCCATTGACACCGCTGACCTCATTCTCTTTCACTTCACTAAGAATGTGGTGGATAGCGTGACCCATCTCATGAAAGAGTGTGACGACATCATCATGGCGTAGTAATGAAGGTGCAGAGTCGCTTGAAGGAGGAAAGTTACAGACCACAAAGGCAGAAGCTAACTGTACTTCTCCTTTTTCATTTGTTGCGTGAGACTGCCAGTTGTGCATCCATGCTCCGCCGCGTTTTGACTCTCGGGATTCAAGGTCAAAGTAAACTCTGGCTTTGAGTTTGTTTTTCTCATAAACATCGTAAGCATAGGCTTTTTCGTGCCAGAGTTTTTCATCGACTGCTTTGAAACTTATACCAAAGAGTTGTTCTAAAAAGCTAAACATACCACTCACTACATTTCTTTGTTCGAAGTAAGGTCGGTACTCCTCTTCATCAATGGCATACTGCTCTTTTTTTAGAATCTCACTATAGTATGCGATGTCATGACTTTTAAGCTCAAAAGGCGCAATGTTTTGGAGTTGTGTGAGCTCCTTTTTTGCCTGTTTAATGGAGTTTTCAAGAAGGGAGTCTAAAAAATTAAATACTGCATCACTGCTTTTTGCCATTTTGGAAGCCAGTGAATACTCAGCATAGTTTTTAAATCCTAAGAGTTCACTCATCTCTTGGCGCAGTGCCAAAAGTTCATCTATGATGGCTGCGTTCTCTGGTGCGCGTGAGACATAGGCACGGTAGAGTTCTTCTCGGATGCCTCTGTTTGGTCCGTATGTCATGTAGGCGATGTAGGAGGGCATCTGCAGAGTAAACTTGTATTTTACTTGTCCATCCTCTTCATACTTTGCACTCTCTTTTTCACTTTCCGGCAGACCTGCTACATCTTTTTCATCGGTGATGATATACTCATAGGCATTGGTTGCATCAAGAAGGTTTTGTGAGAATTGATTTGCGAGTTCACTTTTATGGATATTTATCTCTTGGAGTCTTGCTTTTGTTTTTTCATCGAGATGGGCACCGCTGAGTTCAAAATTTTGAATATTGAGTGTCAGCACTCTTTTCTGTTCATAGTTGAGTGCATCTGATTCTTCTTTATTAATGGCTTTAAAAGCGTTGTAGATTTCAAGATTTTGGGATAGCTGTGTAGAGTACTCGGTAATGATTGGTAATGCTTCTGTATAAACCCTTTGTGTCTCTTCGGAGTTGTTTACTGCATTTAAGTATGAAAGTGGCGTAAAGAAGTGTTCGAGTTCTTCTTCTTGGAGTTCCAAGGGTTTTACAAAGTTTGCAAAAGTTTTTTTCTCTTGCGTGAGGAGTTTTTCGACTTGCGTGAGGTTTGTTTGTGTTTTTGATTTTAAATTATCTATGAAAGTTTCTAAGTTACATTGAAAAGGTAAAAATGTGTTCATTATAATTACGGCCTTTTTGGTGTAATTATAGCATTTATATGAAGAAATGATGAATATTAAGCAGTGGCAAAGCCAAACTGCTTAATATCGGAGTTATATGAAATTTGTGTTTAGACTTTATAGACTCTATTTTGTAGAGAATTTGTAGTCAAGTTGTGCCCAGATTTTTGTACTGTCATGTGTTACATTATCAAAACCTGTCATATCTGCGCCTTTTGAATAATCAGCATATTTTAACATACCTGTTAAACCATTGACACCTGGAATTTTGTTTACATACATAACATCGATTTCTGAACCTAAATCATCAGATGTTCCTGTGGTTGTAGCCATTTTCTTATCAGCTGTAAAGTCATGATAAACTGCTAAAAGTTTTCCGAAACCTTTTGCTGTATATCCTAAACGAGCATTTGCATCAATTAAACCACCCTCTGGACCAGTATTTCCAACAAAAAATACATCTGCCCAACCATTAAATTTATGATTAGTACCTAGCAACGGAATAAAATTTGACTTATTATCAGTGCCAGTACTACCACTTAAAAATTCGTAATTCACACCAACTAAAACACCAGAAATATTTGCACCTAAATCTAAGTTATAGTAATCTGCATCAGCTTTAAACTGATCTGCTGTTGCCGGAGTGTCGTGAATTTTCATGCTTGCATCTTTTTGTACAGCATATTCAGCGCGATAGTTTAGTTTTACACCTGATAGTGCTGTTTTCCCTGTTAAAGCTGCACCATAAATATCAAATCCAGCACCATCAAATTGACTTGTTGCCAACATGTAATCATATGCAGTTATATTTAATGCCTCATTAACTTTATATACAGCATGTAAAAGAATACTGTTTGCATCAGTAGTTGTTGTTCCTCCAACACCAGCATAACCATATACCCATGCAGCAAGAACTGATAAGTTTTTAATAGAGTTGTTTGCAACAAATACAGAGTCATAACTTCTCTCTAATTGTCTCCAACCAACTGTACCGATGAATCTTTGGTTATCAAGATTTACCTGATCACGACCTGCATGCAGTACAGTATCACCTGTTTTATAGTTGATCTCAGCATTTGAAATCATTGCAGCTTGAGGATCTCCAACTATAGCGTAAGGTTTTGTACCATCTGTATATTGACCACTCTTATCCCAATTATATGTATGTGAACCAAAATTATTCACAGAGATAATACCAACAGAAGCAGAAAGACCATCTACGTCAAGTAAGTTACCTGTTACCTTTAATTTTGTTCTTGCAGTATAGGCATTTGCATTTGCTGTATCTGAATTACCATCATCAACATTTTCCCATCTAGGACGGATTTGAGCATCAAGTTTTAAATCATCTAAGATGTTAATACCATCTGCAGCGCTCACACTACTGAAAGAACCCATTATTGCTGTTAAAGCAACAGCTGACATTGTAATTTTTTTCATTTTCTTCCTTCTTTATTTTTATAATGTTAAGCTTAAAACTTTAAGCTAGACTACTTTTTAAAGGCCCCGACAAAATTATAGCATATTTTGAAACTATAAATTTGACATATATCAATTATTCTTTAAGCTAATAGTGATATTATTGTACCGTTAATGGACACCTTAACAACAAAGTTCAAAATTAATTTGAGGAGAAAATATGTCACTTTCAAGAAGAGAATTTCTTAAAAGTTCAGCGGCAGCATCGGCAGCAGCGGCTATCGGTATGAGTGTACCGGCAGAGCTCGAGGCAAATGCAAATGCAGCTGAAAGTAATTGGAGATGGGACAAGGCAGCTTGTCGTTTCTGTGGTACCGGTTGTGGGATTATGCTTGCAACTACAGGTGAAGGAAAAGATAGAAAGATCGTTGCAGTTAAAGGAGACCCGGCAGCTCCGGTTAATCGTGGTCTGAACTGTATTAAGGGCTATTTCAATGCGAAGATTATGTATGGTGCGGATAGACTCACGCAACCGTTACTTCGTGTAAATGATAAAGGCGAGTTTGATAAAAAAGGTAAATTTGCTCCTGTTTCATGGAAGCGTGCTTATGATGAAATGGAAAAGAACATCAGAAAAGCGCTTAAAGAGAGTGGTCCTGAGGGTGTAGCAGTATTTGCATCTGGGCAATATACTATTGTGGAAGGGTACGCTGCGCAGAAAATGATGAAGGGTGGATTTAGATCAAATGCGATCGATCCAAATGCTCGTCACTGTATGGCATCTGCGGTTGTTGGTTTTTATCAGACTTTTGGTATCGATGAGCCTTCTGGTTGTTATGATGATATCGAGCTTACAGATACTATTGTAACCTGGGGTTCAAATATGGCAGAGATGCACCCGATTCTTTGGTCTCGTGTAACTGACAGAAAACTTTCAGATCCTGAAAATGTAAAAGTCGTCAATATCCAAACATATACACACCGTACTTGTGACTTGGGTGATTTTAACATCATCTTTAGACCAAATACTGACCTTGCACTTTGGAACTATCTTGCGCGTGAGATTGTTTACAACCATCCAGAAGCGATTGATTGGGATTTCATCAAGAAAAACATTATCTTCGCGGCTGGTCCTGTAAACATCGGGTATGGTTTCAGACGTGCGGGTGAAAAATCTGTTACTCCTGTAAGACCTGATGGAAGTGCTGGTAAATATGATGCTAAAGAGATGGAAATCTATAATAAAGAGATGAGTAAAGTTGTTTCAGAACTTGAAGGTCCTGCGTTAGAGCCGTATGGTTATAAAGCTGGTGATACAATGAAAAACACTGCCGGTACTTTAAAACACTGGGAGATCTCTTTTGAAGAGTATAAAAAATCTTTAGCACCTTATACACTTGATTATGTTGCGGAACTTTGTAAAGGTGATCCAGATGAATCTCTTGATAGTTTTAAGAAAAAACTACAAGATTTAGCGGCACTTTATATAGAAGATGGTAGAAAAGTCGTTAGTTTCTGGACTATGGGTATGAACCAACATACACGTGGTACATGGGATAATACACTTTCATACAATGTTCACTTTATGCTTAATAAACAAGCGCGTCCAGGTTCAGGTGCATTCTCACTAACTGGTCAACCGTCTGCTTGTGGTACTGCTCGTGAAGTTGGTACATTTGCACACCGTTTACCTGCGGATATGATGGTTAAAAACCCTAAACACAGAGCAAAAACTGAAAAAGTATGGGGACTTCCTGCCGGAACATTGAACCCTGTTGGTAATCAGCACATTATGAAAATCCACAGAGACATCGAAGATGGTGTTGTTAAATTTGCATGGGTAAATGTATGTAATGCATACCAAGATTCTGCAAATGCAAAGCACTGGGTAAAAGCAGCGCGTGAGATGGATAACTTCATCGTAACATCTGATGGATACCCTGGTATCTCTGCAATGGTGTCTGACCTTATCTTGCCATCTGCTATGATCTATGAAAAATGGGGAGCGTATGGAAATGCTGAGCGTCGTTCACAGCACTGGAGACAACAGGTACTTCCTGTAGGAAATGCAATGAGTGATACATGGCAGTGGGTTGAGCTTTCAAAACGCTTTACTGTTGATGATCTTTGGGGGCCATATACTCTTAGAAATGGTAAAAAACTTGCTGATGTACGTCAAGAAGCGTATAAAATGGGATATAAACCAGACACTACAATGTTTGAAATTCTTTATGCAAATGATAGAGCAAAATCGTATAAGATTGATTTAGATACTTTCCCACAAAAAGGGTATGACAACTCTGAATGTCTTGGTGATGCAAGAAATGTTGAAGGAAGTGATGGAAAAGTATTTAAAGGATACGGTTTCATGATTCATCAATATCTCTGGGAAGAGTATGCTTCATTTGGTCGTGGTCATGGGCATGACTTGGCAGATTTTGTAACATACCATAAAGTTCGTGGACTTAAATGGCCGGTAGTTAATGGTAAAGAGACTGCGTGGAGATTTAACGTAAACTTTGACCCGTATGCGGCAAAACATGCAAAAGAGAATGGTAGAGGCAGTGAGTTTGCTTTCTATGGTCCACTTGCAAAAGCGTTACCATCAGGAAACCTTACAGGTGTGCAAGATAAAAAGAAAAAACCATTGATAGATAAAGCAAAAATCTTTGCTCGTCCGTATATGGATCCACCGGAAATGCCGGATGATGAGTACAACTTATGGTTATGTACAGGACGTGTACTTGAACACTGGCACTCAGGAACAATGACAATGCGTGTACCTGAGCTTTATCGTGCAGTTCCAGAAGCTCTTGTCTATATGCATCCAGATGCTGCAAAAGCAAGAGGACTTAAAGATAATGACCTTTGTTGGGTTGAATCTCGTCGTGGTAGAGTAAGAGCTCGTGTTGAGACTCGTGGACGTAACAGACCGCCAAAACCATTAGTATTTGTTCCATGGTTTGATGAGCGTGTCTTTATTAATAAAGTAACACTTGATCAGACATGTCCAATGTCAAAACAGACAGACTTTAAAAAATGTGCTGTTAAAATTTACAAAGCATAAGTAAGAAAAAAAGAAGGAAGTGTCATTTTGAGTAATCATTCAAAAGCAAAACAGCCAGTCAGTGATAGAAGAAAATTTATTCTCAATATGGCTAAAGGTGTCGGATATGCAGCAGTAGGCGGTTTTTTATGGAGCGCCTACCTCGATGAAGCGAAAGCTTCACCGCTGATTTTGCGTCCACCTGCAGCCATTAAAGAAGATGATTTCTTAAAGACTTGTATCAAATGTGGTTTATGTGTGGAGGCGTGTCCGTATGATACGCTCAAGCTTGCGAAACCAGGTGATCATAAACCAATGGGAACACCATTTTTTACACCAAGAGATATTCCATGCTATATGTGTGAGGATATTCCGTGTGTACCGGTATGCCCAAGTGGCGCGCTTGATGAAGCAAGTGTCACGGTCAATGGTCAGCTTGACATTAACACGGCTGATATGGGACTTGCTGTAATCGATGAGAACAGCTGTATTGCTTTTTGGGGAATTCAATGTGATGCGTGTTATAGAGCCTGCCCAATCTTGGATCAGGCAATAACAATCCAATACGATAAAAATGACAGAACAGGGAAACATGCGTTTTTAAAACCTGTCATTCATGCGGATGCCTGTACGGGTTGTGGAATGTGTGAGCATGCTTGTGTCACTGAAAAACCGGCCATATTTATACTGCCACGAGAGGTAGCTATGGGGAAAGCCGGAAGTCACTACATAAAAGGTTGGGACAAAAAAGATGAGTCAAGATTAAAAGATGCGCACGCAATTCATACAACAACGAATGTAAGCAGAAAAAAAGCGGTTGACAAACTAAATAGCGGTCTGGAAGGTTTACTAGATGAGTAAGATATGGAACAGTTATAGATACATTATTCTTAGAAGATTTGTTCAAATCGGTATTTTAGTACTCTTTTTTGGTGCAAATGCCTGGGGATGGAAGATCTTAGAAGGAAATCTTAGCTCATCTTTATTTTTTGGATTGATTCCAATGAGTGACCCTTATGCAGTGATGCAGATGGTCGTTGCAGGTGCTGTAGTTGCGAGTGATTTGCTTATAGGTGTTGCAGTAGTGACACTCTTTTATTTTTTAATAGGCGGACGAGCGTTTTGTTCTTGGGTCTGTCCTATTAATATGGTAACTGACAGTGCAAACTATCTTCGTCGCGTTTTTGACATAGACAGAGCACAGTTGGAGCGTCAGCCAATTAAAAGAAATGTACGTTACTGGGTACTTGGTCTTAGTTTGATCGTATCGGCCTTTATGGGCATCGCTGCTTTTGAGTTTATCTCACCAATTTCGATGCTGCATCGCGGTATTGTTTTTGGTATGGGATTTGGCTGGGCAGCTGTCGGCTTGATCTTTCTTTTTGATCTGTTTGTTTTAAAAAATGGTTGGTGTGGGCATGTATGTCCACTGGGTGGATTTTATTCACTTTTAGGAAAGTTTAGTTTTATTAGAGTACATCACGCAGAAGAGAATTGTACTCTGTGTATGAAATGTAAAGTGGTCTGCCCTGAAAAGCAGGTGCTTCACATGATCGGTAAAGAGTCGATTCCTGTACTTTCGGGCGAATGTACAAACTGTGCACGCTGTATAGAAGTATGTGATGATGATGCTCTGAGATTCTCAATAAGAGATTTTATTCAAAATAAAAAAACGGGAGAGTAAAATGAAAATTTTAACAAAAATTACGATAGGTTTAGCTGCTTCAGCTTTGCTGCTTGTTGGATGTAATGGTGCCAACACAAGTGCAAAGAGTGAAAAAAGTGTTGTAAAACCAACAATTACGGAAGCTAATTTAGGATATAGAGGTACGGATGACCTTTTAAAAGAAGATGTTATTCCACCTGCAGTTACATACCATTCAGCACCTCCGGGAGCATCGAAGAAGTTTAAACGTGCATATCAAGATGCACCACCGATGATCCCACACTCAACTGAGGGATTATTACCGATTACTAAGAACAACAACGCATGTCTTGGTTGTCATATGCCAGATGTTGCAGCTTCAATGGGTGCAACACCGATTCCTGTTTCTCACTTTACAAGTTTTAGACCAAAAACTGAAGTTGTTGGTGATGAAATACTTAAAAACGGTAAAGTAATTAAAAATACTTCATCTGAGAAATTGGCAAATGTTTCGATTAAAGTGGATAAAGATGAGCAACATCTCTATGCAGGTAGATGGAACTGTTCTCAATGTCATGCGCCACAGGCGACAAACACTTTAGTGGATGATAATCATTTTAAACCGGTTTATACTGCTCCAGATGGTGCTGAAAAGTCATCTTGGAATCAGTCTAAATGGTTAAAAGATATCAATACTGCTAAATAGTAGATAATATGGAAAGAAGAGAGCTTTTTAGCTTTCTTTCTTCCTCTGTAAAAGAGGCAGTAAGAGAGAACAAAGATGAAGTTGTTGTAATTCGGCCTCCGTATTACAGTGATGTTAATGCTTTTGCCACAGAGTGTCAAAATTGTGAGGGACAATGTGCTTCTTTGTGTCAAGAACAGATAATTAAAATAGCAGAAGATAAAACACCCTATTTGGATTTTTCACAGCGGGGGTGTACCTACTGTGATGAGTGCGCTTTGGCATGTCCGAGTGATGTGCTTTTAGTTGAAAATAGAGAACTTATTGAGGCTTCCATTGTTATTAATAAACAAAAGTGCCTCAGTTGGCAGGGTGTGATGTGCTTTTCCTGTAAAGACCCCTGTTTGGAAAATGCCATTGATTTTAAGGCGATGTTTATGCCGAGCATAAATGAGAAGTGTACAAATTGTGGATTTTGCATTGGACGATGTCCTGCAGATGCCATAGATATTAAAAAGGTGAGTTAATGCGAATACTATTGACTATGTTCTTCCTTGTTGCAAGTCTGTTTGCTCAGAAATTAGTGCAGCCTGTTTATGTTTACAAAACAACAAAAGGCTTGGCGACAGATGTCGATTATGCCAAAAACAGACTCTATATTGCGACTGATGCCGGAAGAGTAGATATATTTGATACAAAAACAAAAAAAGAGCTCAAACATATAGATCTTACAAAGATCAAAGATTTCATGGGAGATGAAATCGACTCAAAGATTTTTACGATAGATATGCATAAAGATATTTTGCTGATACTTTCACAAGACAGCGGTGGTTACAGTCGAGTGCATTTTTATGAAAACAAAGCACTGAAACAAGTGATATCTCAGGCTGATAAATTAAATATCATAAAAGCAAAATTTATTGATAAAAATAATATTTTATTAGCACTTATCAGTAATGATATTATTTTGTACAATGTGCAAAGCAGAAAAATCATCTGGAGCAAACAGGCATCAATGTCAAAATTTTCAAATTTTGCACTCAATGCTAAGCGCTCCATTGTAGCTGTTGGAGATGAGAGTGGTGCAGTGCATCTGCTAGATACTAAAAATGGTAAGAAATTACAAACATTGGATGGCGAAAACGTCGATAATCTTTTTAGTGTCGCATTCCGTGGAGATATTGTACTTACCGGGGGACAAGATAGACGTGCAGCAGTTTATAACATCAAGAGTGGTCTTTCCTACCATAAAATATCGCATTTCTTTGTCTATGGTGTAGGTTTGAGTCCAAGTGGAAAGATAGGCGCATATAGTTGTGATATAGACAATAATGTAGAGCTGTTTCATACAGCGACACAAGAGAAGATAGCGACATACAAGGCAACAAAAAAAGTTGTCAACAGTATATACTTTATCAATGAAAAAGAGTTTTTCATTAACAGCAGCGCAAAAAGTGTTGGATATTACAGAGTGAAGTAAAAAAGGAGTTGACATGATTGAGTATAACGAGAGTGAATTTTTGGTTGAGACGGAAGTGCCTCAAGATGAGCTTATCATCTCACGGACTGATCTGCATGGAAAAATCACTTATGCAAATGAGACATTTTGTGATATCAGCGGTTATACAGAAGCAGAGCTTATAGGCAAAGCGCATAGTATAGTAAGACATCCGGATATGCCGAGTGCTGCATTTGAGGATCTTTGGCAGACCATACAAGCTGGAAAACAGTGGAAGGGCATTGTGAAGAATCTTCGTAAAGATAAAGGTTTTTACTGGGTGGAAGCGATAGTTTCTGGTGTCTATAAAAACGGGGAGTTGGTAGAGTATAAATCACTTCGTACACCAATTTCTTATGAAACTAAGTTACAATATCAAATATTGTATGATAAAATGCGTCAAGAACATAATGAAAGAATAAGAAAAGTAATTTACACATAAAAAGGAAGATAATATGAACATTTCAAGTATAGTAGTGCAGACAATGCCGAAGTTTTTAGATGAAGTTGTAGAGAGTTTGAAAAATTGTGAAGTGTGTGATTATCATCTGCATGATGAAAAAGGGCGTGTGATTGTCACTATTGAAGGTGCAGATGTGAGTGAAGAGCTTGGAAAACTGAAAGTCATTGAGGCTATTCCTCATGTAATTGCCGCTGATATGCAGATGGCATATTCTGAAGATGAACTTGATGAGAATATCAAGGTTATCAATGAATCCGATGCCGTTCCTGCTGTGCTTAATGATGAAAATGTTGATATTGACAGAGTCGTTTATCATGGTGATTTAAAGAAAAAAGACGATCAACTGCAGGAGTTTGCAAAAGATCTCAGTAATGCAAGTGGAGTAAAATAATGGCTGTTCTTTTTACTTCAACCATCAAAGTTGATGACAGCGGCAAGTGGTTTATTGAGATTGAAGATGCTACTGATCCTGATGATGTCCGTAAGGAGATCTGTTTTGATCTTGATGAGTATGAGAGTAAAATAGAAGAGATGGGCAGTGAATATGGCGGTCATATCGATGAGGTGCGATGGCTTAAAGATGAAAATGTTCCTCCTTTTGTTGTCGATGAGATTCGTGTGAAGATGGCAGAACAGCGTGCCAAGATCGAAGAGAAACTAGGTGAGCCGATTACACCTGTTACAGATAAGAAATTAACGTAGTAACAGGTAAATTAAGAGAAAGTTGACAAAGGTCATAATCATAAAAGCCCTTTTATAAAAAACAAGTGGTGATTTTTCTATGAGCGGTGCATCTTTGATGAAATAAGGTTTTACTTTTTCAGGATGCGTAAGCTCATAGTGCATCTCAGAATAGTGCGAGTATCTCTGCTCTTTGTCAATGGCAATACTTCGCATAATGATACTGTCCAACCAATCAGGAATATTTTTGTTAAGAGTGCTTGGTCTTTTTGCCTCTTTGAAAGTCGGATTTTGAAAGGGCTCTATCTCTCCATAAGGGTATTTGCCCGTGAGCGCCACATAGAGTGTGACTCCAATAGCAAATATCTCCGTCGTCTCACTGATAGCTTCGCCCAAAAAACGCTCCGGTGCTAAAAAGCTTGGTGTTCCCGCTTTTGAATCTGTCGAGAATATCTCCGTAATACTTCCAAAATCAATGATTTTAAATTCCAGATTTTCATCATCATCTTTTGCTATCATAATATTTTGCGGTTTAATATCACCATGAACGAGGTCATATTTGAGTAAAAACTGAGACATTTTCAGCAGTGTCGCAGCAAGCTCTACGCTGTCATCAATGGTGAGTTGTTTATGTGTGAGATAGTGGTCAAGATCTTCCCCTTTAAAGAGCTGCATGACATAGTAGCGCATTGTGCGTGTCTTTGGAATGACGGCTTTTGGGAAGAAGTCGGCTTTAAGACGTTTTGCATTCCACGCCTCTTTTACAAAGAGATCGAGGAGTGTTTCATCTTCAAGAGCTTCATACGGTGCAAATTTTAAAACATAATCTTTCGTTTTTTTATGCACAAGCCATGTTCTTTCATTTTGAATTAGCGGCTTAATGAGTGTGTAGCCGTCAATGACCTGACCTTTTTTAAGGCTTTGCGGAATTGTCAGCTTTTGTTGGCGCAGTGTTGTGTATTCATCTGCTTTGAGTATTTCGATGACGACGGCAGTTGTGTCATCTGGCAGGCTGTCTTCTTCGAGTTTGCTCGCTTTTTTTACCAATGTATGCGCATTGCCAAGTTCTAAGCCCTTTATGAGTGTTTCATTGTCTAAAACATTATAGAGTCCATCGCTGCAGAGTAAGATTTTGTCATCTTTTTCGACGATATTTTCAAAGTAGTAAGGCTCTACATCTTCAGAGATCCCAATGGCCTGCGTGAGGACATTTTCATAGCCCTCTTCATCCATAGCATGGTCTTGAGAGAGTTGGTTGAGCTTATGGTCTCTGTAGAGATAGACCCGAGAATCTCCTACATTGGCACCATAGAGTCTGTTTCCCTGTATGACGACAATAGTAAGGGTAGTAACAAGTTCGGGTGCATTGTAGTTGATTTTTGATTCTTGATATAAAATAGCGTTGATCGATTCGATGAAAGAGCGGAGCGATTTCTCTGTGCTCCATGATTTTGGACGGATCTTAAAATTGTTCATAAGGTGTTGTGTGGTGCGTTTTGCAGCAGCAGCTCCCTCTAGGGCACTCCCAACTCCATCACAGACAATGGCAACGGTCAGGTCACCAATGGTTTTGACATCATAAAAGTCATCACCTGTCAGCTCTTTGCGTTTGGCAAGAGAAAAGCCTGAGAATTTGAGTCTGTTTCCTGCCATGAAAATCTTCCTTTAAATTCTTCCGCCAGCGGCAACACCCCAAGTTGTTCTCCATCTTGTTTTTACAAGAGAGATACCGATGATAGCTACAAGTACAACACCTGCAAATATCATAAAACCTGCTGAGTAGCCATCAAAAGCACCTTTTGACCATCCGAGTGTTTTGACAAGTGCCGTACCGCCAAGTCCTCCGGCAGCGCCAATAAGCCCTGTCATTATACCAATATCTTTGCCAAATCTCTGTGGTACGAGTTGAAAAACAGCTCCATTTGCCATACCGAGTGATGCCATAATGAAAAACAGAACTGCAATAGCCACCCAAAACGGCAGTGTTACAAGCGCATTGATAAGCGCTAAAACTGTTACAACACCAAAGAAGATATAAAGAGACTTGACGCCACCCATCTTATCAGCAAGGCCACCACCGACCGGACGAAGAATAGCTCCTGCAAAGATAGTCAATGCTCCAAAATATCCCGCAATTACTTTTACATTTGGCTCATTGAAAACATCTAATCCAAAAGCAGACATATCTGCTTGATAGGTATTCATCAAATAGACTTTCATATAGTTTGCAAAACCGACAAAACCACCAAAGCTTACAGCATAGAAAAGTCCAAACCACCATGTGTCTTTATCACGCAAGAGCTTTAGGTAGTCAGCAACTTTCTTTGGACGTGCAACGTAGATCTCACGCGGTGCATCTTTTGCCATTAAAAGGTACATCGCAAAAATAATTGTCGACAGAACTCCACCAACTAAAAATACTGCCTGCCATCCCCAGATCTCTGCAATTTTTGGAGCAAAGAGGAAGTCGACGACAACACCGATATTTCCCGCTCCTGCAATACCTAAAACGACACCTTGTAGTTTTGGCGGATACCATTGACCGGCCTGTGGCAATGCAACTGCAAAAGAAGCTCCGGCAAAACCAAGACCAAGTGCTACGACAAGGAGTTCATTATATGTAATGTGCTCCCCTCTGAAAAAGGCATAAAAAAGGACAGATATGACAACAGACTGTGCCATAAGTGCGGTTTTCTTCGGACCAAATTTATCTACACCGAACCCAAGAACAATACGAAGCAGGGCACCTGCTAAAATAGGAATGGAAAGGAGTGTCGCTTTTTGTGATGGACTCATCATAAAACCGCTTGCTGCGTGAAGTGATTCTGCTATCTCTGTTGAGAGAGGACCAAGCATTGTCCAAACCATAAAACTAAAATCAAAATATAAAAAAGCTGCAAAAAGTGTTTTTGCATCACCTTGCCCTTTAAGGGCTTTAAAACCTGCCATAAAAATATCTCCTACTGAAATTATGCAGAAATTATAGTATAAAACATAAGCTATTTGTACCTCTTGTTGATTAAAAAATAATCATAGTGAAAAAATCAAATGATTAAAAAATATACAATATTTACAAAATTAGTGTTTAATTCTTGATATATATCAAGATTATAAATTACTCAATGATGATAGAATTTTGCAAAATTTTAGGAGAAAGAAGATGACATTTACAAACTCTGCTGAGTTACTCTCTTTTCACTGGGTTGCTTATACGATCTATGCAATGATGATTATTTCTGTTGTTGCGTGGTTTGGATACAACTTGACGAAAAAAGATGCTAAATCAGTTTTTAGAATACCATTTTACTGGTATATGGCTTTTTTGGTTGCAGGCGGTGTGGGACACCATATCTTTACATACAATACGATTCCATGGGTTTCACAAGATATAGACAGACACAACATAACACCTGATGCAAAATATGAATTTGAGATTGAGGATCATAAGTGGATAGGATTGCCTAAACAGATCGTGATTGAGTGTGGGCAAACAGTGGAATTTGATGTGCACAGTAGGGACCTTGTCTATGGATTTGGTCTTTTTAGAAAAGATGGTTCTATGGTTATGCAGATGCAGGTCAATCCGGGAACAGATGTTAATGGTATCTTAGACTCCAATGATATTCTTTGGACCTTCCATCATAATGGTGAGTTTGATCTGACATCAACAGAGTACTCCGGACCAGAGCAGTATGATGAAAATGGAAAAGATTTGATGCTGGTGAAAGACTTTGTAAAAGTTGTGGGTTGTAAAGATAATGGAGGAATACAATGAGTTTTACTAAAAATTTGATAGAAGGGACAAACTTCGACCATACAAGTTTGAATGCTTTACAAAAAGTGACTTTACGTCCTGTTGTCATGGCCTTTTTGTTTTATGGGCTTGTTGCATTAGAGGGGATGATTATGCGAATGGTAGAGGTAGGGCGTGTTCCGTTTAATCCTCTTCCTGAGATGTTTTTTCATCCAGAACACTTTTTCTCTATTATGACAGTGCATCCGATCGTAGGTATTTTTGGTTCAACCTATCAGTTGGTTTTTGCCGCTTTTACATTTTTAGTGCCGTATTTGACAAAGAAACCACTCTATAGTGTCAAACTTGCCAACATTACCTGGTTGCTTATTACCGGTGGTACAGCATTGGCCTGGATAGCTGCGTTTATATGGCAGTATGCACCGCTTTACACGCTTTATTGGCCGCTTCCTGCTGATACGCATCAGTTCAGTGTTGTTGGTGGTATCGTCTTTATTATAGGTGTCGCTTTGATTATGGCCGGTACTTTGGGCTTTATCTATAACATTTATGCGACAATCTTTGCTCGTGTGGGTGTGCATAAAAACAAAACAACTAAAGAGCTGCTAATTTCAGGTTTTGGTATTGACGGTTTTTTAAATCTTATCAATAAACTGCGTGGAAAACAGCCTTACTCAAAAGAGCCGGCACTTGCACTGCCTGTTGTTGCGATTTTCCGTGGTACGGTCGATACTTTCTTGGATGCAATTGTCATTTTGGCTGCGGGAATTTTGATTTTAATTTATCTTGTATTTGATGCCACTGGGCATGCACTTGATGTAACAGCTATTGATGCACTTTTGTATAAGAACTTTTTCTGGTGGGGACTTGATCTTGTTGCTGATGGGCTTGTGCTAATCTATGTTGCCGGATCTTGGTATTTGCTTGCGACACTCATTACAGGACAAAAGCTTTTTATGGAAAATGTGGCGCGTGCTGCATTGATGCTTGAGCTTTTAGTCTCTTGGATGGTCTGGTCGCACCATCTCCTTGGTGATCAAGGACAGCCTGAGATGATGAAACTTATCTCCGGTGAGATGGTAACTGCGTTTGAGCTGCTCACGCAAGGACTTGCACTTTTCATTACACTCGTAACGCTCTGGAAGGCTCGTCCACTGAAAATGACGATGGAGCTAAAGTATCTTCTTGGGGGTCTGGTAGGTTTTGGTCTGGCCGTTCCTGCTGCTATCATTCAAGCAGATATGGGAATGAACCGTGTGTTACATAATACGCAATGGATTATCGGTGCGCATGTGCATATCGCACTTATTGTTGGGCTTTACATGACACTCTACAGTGCGCTGTATGTACTATGGCCGCTTGTCACGAACAACACGAAGCTCTATTCGCATAAACTTTCAAATCTACACTTCTGGTTACACCTTATAGGTGGTATCGGAATGGGTGCATTTATGGGTATGGCAGGACTTGACGGTATGCTTCGCCGTCACCTTTATGTTGACGGACAGTTTAACCCTGACATGATCTTTGCAGCCATTTTTGGAACGATGCTTTTGGCTGCGTGGGCGATCTTTTTATACAACATTATTATGAGTGTCGGCATCAAAGGGCTTGTCGGTATTTTCTTACCTGCTAAAGATCCAACACAATCGTATGGGATAGATGAAGAGATAGAGCCTGCAGATGATCCTGCATTTGCAAACAACTAATCAAGATATAGGGACACTCGTCCCTATGACTTCCAAAAAACAAGGGATTAAGCATTGATAAACTTAAACAGAGTTGCCAGAGAGATAAAAACGGTCGGACTCTACGATCTTGTACTGCAAGATGTGCAAAGAGCTGCAGGGAAGAATAGAGTAAGTGAAGAGGAGATACTGCGTATTCTCGATGAAAACCCGCAACTGCTTGAAGATTATATGCAGACAAATGTAGAATATAACCTGTCAAATATTCATCTTCGCGATATTGATGTGAGTGATTTAAAAGATGATTGCAAACAAAAAGCACAAGAGGTCAATGCAAATTTGGCAAAGCTTAAAGAGCTGGAAAAATATACTCTTGACTTTGAGCAGAGTGCTACTCTTGTTATCATCTTTTCAATCGAATTTTTTGTTCTTTTCTCTGTGCAGTATTTTATCGTACTTCTTAATCTCAAAGATTGGCAGTGGTGGATATACGGTGTTTTTGCCTCATCGGTGGCAATAGCCTACTGGTATGGCAAGAAGCAGAGTCGTCTGTATGATACAAATAAAAAGATATATGATGCACTCTATATGCAGACACTAGGGCTGATAGAAGAGTTGGAAGATGCAGGTTGTATCAAAAAGAGTGAGTTGATGATAGAGGAGTGTGAGGAACATGTCTAAGCCCATAGAAGTGAGTTTTACATGGAATAAAGAGCTTGCACTCAAAACAAGCAAGCTTTATTATGATTACGATATGCGCCACTCCAACAAACGCTATGTCGGCTGGTTCTTTGTAGCGCTTGTGCAGTTTGGCATTATTGGTGCGCTTAAGCATGACAGCTACGGACTGCTTTATCTTTCTACTTTTTTGGTTGCTTATTGGTACTATGGCAGATGGTTTTTAAGAAAACGAATGTTAGTGCGCTACTATGACAAAAATAACACTCAAAATATAGAGATACACTTCAGCATAGATGAGAATGGACTCCATGGCAAAGAGAAAAATATTTCGTGGGATGAAGTTTTCAAGGTGATAGAGCTTGAAGAGGGCGTACTGGTGCAAGCAAAAGAGAATGCACTCTTTTTTGCAAACAGTGCTTTTAAAAATGCGGGTGATAAAACTCGTTTTGTGCACATTGCCAAAGAGAAGGGAAAATTGTAATGCACTACTTTTTTATAGGAGCAGTCATTTTCTTTGTCATTGGGCCTTTGGTTGTCGGCTTTGTTATGGATAAAGAGGATATGGATGATTAAAAATTAGCCATGATAAAGAAAATTTTTTAGTTTTTATAGAGTATAATTTCATCACTAATATATGGAGATGAATTATATGCAGACACCTTTAGAGAGCTTTATAGACCACAAAGCAGACACTGGAATGCAGTGTGGTTCATACTCCATAGATGTTCCTCCTCTCAAAGAAGGCGAGCAGTACCGCTTTCACTTTGATGCTGTTGCCTGTGTCGGATGTCGCTGTTGTGAAGTTGCGTGTAACGAGCAGAACAATAATCCGGCAGATATTAAATGGCGTCGTGTCGGTGAGATGGAAGGCGGTGAATTTCCGGCTTTCACGCAGATGCTCAACTCCATGAGTTGTAACCACTGTATTGATCCTGAGTGTCTGCGCGGGTGTCCTACGGAATCTTACATCAAAATCGCCGAGACGGGTATCGTTATACATGATGATGATACCTGCATAGGGTGTCAGTACTGTACTTGGAACTGTCCGTATGGCGTTCCTGTTTTTCATGAAGAGCGTAATATCGTTACAAAATGTCATATGTGTCATGAGAGACTCGATGAGGGACAATCCCCTGCCTGTGTGCAGGCCTGTCCTGCCGGAGCTATTGAAATAGAGGTAGTCAATGTCGAGGAGTGGTTAAATCGTGACATAGATGAGCAGGCGAATATGCCGTTCTTACCGGATGCACGCATTACAAACTCTACAACGCGCTATACATTGCCTGAGAATCTGCCGGACAATATGAAAGAGATGGATGAGCATATCTTAAAACTGGCACATAAAGAGTTACCGCTTGTCTTTATGACGGTGCTCACGCAGATATCTTTAGGTGGTTTTCTTGCGCTTTTCCTTGGTGATGTGATGAGCCTCTTTGGTTTTGAGCAGACAAACTGGATAATGGCTCTTTTGGTTATGTTACCTGCTGCTCTTGGTTTACCGCTATCAGCCCTGCATCTTGGTCGTCCTTTTTTGGCAATGACTGCGATGAAAAATGTAAAAACCTCATGGCTCTCACGTGAGGCTTTGGCTCTTGGTGTTTTTACAGGGCTTATGAGTGTCAATGTCGCACTCTACTGGTTCGATGTTTCTCATCTGTTGCGCTTACTTGTCGAAGCAGTCACTTTGGCAACCGGTATCTATGGTATCTATGCACAGAGTATGATCTACCGAATTAAAGCGAGACCGTCATGGAACAGAATAACGACGAATTATAAATTTTTCGGTGTTGCTTACATCGGCTTCTTTTTATTGGCTTTTATCAGTAGTATTTCAAGTGTACATGAAGCGATCATTCCTTTAACAACAATGGGAATGCTTGGTGCGCTTGCTCAGCTTTTCTTCTCATATGAAGATATACGAACGCTTGATGCAAAAGAGAACGAGTACCAGCTGCAACGTACAAAACGACTGCTTAATGAGAATTTTTCTGCTCTCAAGAAGATACGTTTTATCAGCTTACTTATTGGTGGTGTTATTTTGCCACTTCTTGCTCTTGTCTTTGTAAGCGGCTCTTCCATGATGACAGCTTCATTCATTTTAGGTCTGGCTCTTCTTGTGAGCTTTGCAAGTGAAATAAGTGATAGATTTTTATTTTATACTACAGTGGTACCGCTTGGCATGGCCGGTGGTTTCTTTGTAGGCAAGCAGCGTTAACTGCTTAGAGAAGAGTCTTTTTAGAGATGAGCGCTTTTACTAGAGAACTCTTTATGGAACTGTAGGCAGTTTCATTTTGTTTGAGGATCTTTTTTTCACGCTGGAGTTTTCGAGTAATGGTATCGAGATCTTTTTGCAAAGCGACATACTCTGAGAGACCATTTTGTTTGACTACTTTTTGCAGAACTTCCTGTTTTTTCTCTTGAAGCTGTTTGAGCTTCTCTTCTTCTTTTGCCAGTTCATCTTGAAGCAGGGTTTTTTTTGCTGCATCTTTGGTGATGTCAAGTTTGTCATTTAAGATATTGATAGAACGGATGGTATGCTCTATATCTATCTCAATACTCGCTTTTTCACTGAGCAAGAGTTCATTGTTCTTGATAGGAGAAACACCGTTGACATAGAATTTCTGTACCCTTTTTTGATAGTGGTTACGCTCTTTTTTAAGTGTTGCAATACTGTTTTTTGCTTTTGTATAGATCTTTACGATACTCAGCATGGAGGGTACGGTCCAGCGCAGCCCATTATCTGCTTCGATGTGCGGGATTTTATATTTCACTCCTTTGACAACGAGGACATCTTGTGAATAGTAGTTTAAAAAGTCCATCATATAGCGATTTGAGACTTAATTAACCGTCATTCCGCA
>VCAX01000021.1 GCA_013607665.1 Campylobacterota bacterium
AAAGTTGAGTAAATTTACTTAACATTAACCTCATAATGGGTAAAATCTTTTCTAATTTTACATATGGAACTTTAATGAAAATCTTTTTATCTCTCTTTTTTATCTTTTTTACAGGCACATTGTATGCCGAGATTGTAAAATCAATCAGTTTTGAAGGAATGATGCACCTCTCAAAGCCGGTAGCATTGCGTATGCTCTCTTTTGAGAAAGGGGATGATGTCGATGTGGAGCAGGTGGACAAAGCGATTAAAAAGTATTTTGACCAAGGCTACTTTAATGACATATGGGCAGAGTTCTCAGATGGGAATCTTACGTTTTATTTTAAAGAAAAAGCGATTATCTCTCAGGTTGAGCTAAAAGGCTGGAAAGAGAATGATGATGATGTTAAAGAGAGTGTTGTACAGTTAAAAAAAGGTACCCTCTATGATGAGAAGAAGATAGAGGCAGCGAAAAAAAGAATCATCGAAGCGATCTCGCAAGAGGGGAAGATAGATTCTGTCGTTGAAGTTACAACAACGTATCTTGAAAATGGCAGTGTCAAAGTAACGTTTATTGTCAATGAAGGCGAAGAGATTACAATTGAAAAGATCGATTACAGTGGTGTTTATGGACTTGATCCTGATGATTTCGATGATGTTATCGCAAATAAAGAACATCAGTTTATGGGATGGTTTTGGGGTGGAAACAGCGGAAAAATGTCTCTGCGTGACCTAGAATATGATAATTTGCGAATACGTGATTTTTATATGCAGCATGGGTACCTTGATGCAAAAGTGGATGCACCTTTTGTGCGTGTCAACTTTGACAGCTATAAGGCAGATATGAGCTATCAGATTGAAGAAGGTGAACAGTACACTATTAGAAAAGTAACAATTTATCAGGTCAAGCATGTTATTGACGATGCAAAGATTAAAGAGCTAATCTCTTTGAAAAAAGGTGATATCTTCAATGTGAAAAAATTTCGTGACGATTCAGAGAAGATTAAAACACTCATAGCCGATAAAAGTTATGCTTTCGTTCAGGTCGTTCCTGACTTGAAAAAAGATAAAAAAGAAAAAACGGTAGAAGTCGTTTTTAGAGTTATGCCTGGAGATAAAGTACGTATTAGAAATGTTGTCATCTCCGAAAATACAAGAACACTCGATAGAATCATTCGACGTGAGCTCTATTTGGGGCCTGGAGATATGTACTCGTTAACGGATCTAAAAGACTCACGCAATGCTCTTGGGCGTCTTGGATTTTTTGACAGTAATACAATAGAAGAGAAGCGTATAGATAACCATACGATGGACTTGGTTGTAAAAGTCAAAGAGGCACCAACGGGGAATATACAACTTGGTGGTGGATATGGATCCTATGGAGGACTGCTTCTGAGTATTGGCGTCAATGATAGAAATATCTGGGGTTCAGGGATTAATGTCGGTGTAAAAGCGGAAAAATCACAAACATCACAGAGCTATTCGTTTAATATCTCTAATCCAAGACTCAATGACAGTGATTTTAGCGGAAACTTCTCAGTTTATCATTCAGTCTATGATTATAACGACTATACGACAATCAGTGATGGCGTCACTGTTGGCTTCGGACATAGATTTTCTCGTCATATCAGTGGTTATCTTGGGTATGGATATTCTAAAAATGACTATGAATTTGGCAGTGATTTCAATGCATCACAGTATGGTACGGGAACCTACTATTTTGAAGCGTATGATAAAAGTTCGGTTACGGTCAGTGTTAATTGGGATTCCACGGATGATTATTACCTGCCGCGTGAAGGCTTTACGCTCTCTCAAAGTTTTGAAAAATCAGGACTGGGTGGTGATGCGGATTTCTTAAAATCAAGAACGACATTCAATAAATACTTTGGACTTGATGAGTATGTCGGATTTGATGCAATTTTTCGCTACAAAGCTCGTTATTATACCATTATAGACAATGGTTATGTTCCTTTGGCTGAGAAGTTTTATATGGGTGGTATAGGAAGCGTCAGAGGATATGAATCATACTCTATTTCACCTATGATTGAAGATGACACAGGAACAGATACCTACAAAGGAGTACCAATTCGAAGAATAGGTGGGACACAGACATTTTCAAATAATGTTGAAGTGAGTTTTTCACTTATACCAAAAGCAAAGATGCGTTTGGTTACCTATTTGGACTGGGGATTCATTTCCGATAATATCTCTGCCAATATTCTGGATGGAACAAACAATCAGTCTCGTGCAGGTTACGGAGCAGGTCTAGAGTGGTTTTCTCCTGTTGGACCGATTCAGCTGATGTACTCTAAAGCACTTAATCCGCAAGAGGGCGATAAAACATCGAACTTTGAGTTTACTATGGGACAGAGGTTCTAGTTGCTGAAGGTGACTTTGAACTGCTTGTCTTTACACTCCAGTTTTGCAACTGCAGTTTGTGTAATGTAGGTTTTTCTCTTTGAGATGACCTGCAGCTCTCCTTTTGAAAACTGCATTTCAAAATCAATATTTCTCGGTCTATGACTTAGAAGTGCAATACTTAGAGAAAGCATATAGCTAAGTGAATGAATTGTGTGCACATTATCCGGTAAAAGTTTTGCATAAAGCTGTAGGTGTGTATCTGAGGGAAGCTTGTTTTTCGCATATTTTGCTAGTGTTGAGATGAGCATGATCTCTTGATGCGAAAATCCATACTCCAGAGCACTTTGAATAATATAGTATGTATGTTTGTTCTGCGAGTAAAAGTGAACACTGCTGCCTGCAGGGTAAAGTTTTGCAGCAATACTTAGTAGTCTTCTATACTTATAATCAATGCCAAAATACTCCGCACTCAGATCGAAAATCTTTTTTACCAAAGCAGTAAGATTGTTTGAAAATGCTTTATCTTGCACATAAGAGTCTAAGATATACCGTACGGACGTATTGTAGTTATGTGGAAATTTATGCTTGCTACTTCGAAGTAGATCCGATAGATATACTCCTTCACGCACGCCTACACCACTTGTAATAATGTGATCGATACTGATTTTGTTGATAACACGCTGGAGTATCAAAGTACCGGGTTTAATGACATCATAACGATTACTTTTTATAAAAAGAGCATGCAACTCTGTTTCATCTTTTGCTTTAAGCAGACGCTTGAGATATTCTTTAAAAGTTTTTATACTGTATTCAAATCCATGAATTTTATTGAGAGGGTAGAGGGATTCTTTTAAAATGGCATTTGAAATAGCTCGAAACGTACCACCTATGCCAATGAGTGTTGTCAGCTTGGAAATTTCTGGAAATTTCTCGAGCTCTTTGTCTATGTACTCAGTAGCTCCTTCAATGTCTTCTTTATCAAAATAGAGCTCTTTAAGGCGCACTGTTCCCAGATTTAAAGAGATGGTATGAGAAACATTATCTTCATCAATAAAGGCAAATTCTGTTGAACCGCCCCCGATGTCGATACTGAGTGCATTTTTTTGTTGTGGAAGAAGATTTGCGCAGGCAATTGCACCAAAGTATGCCTCTTTTTCGCCACTTATTACTTTTATATTGAGCTTGAGCTTATGTTTGACTTTTTGTATAAACTCCTGCTTATTAGGGGCGTCACGCAAGGCAGAAGTAGCAACACAAAGAATTTTTCGTACTTTAAAGGAGTTGGCAATACTTAAAAAATCACTGAGTGCATCGAAAGTTCTCTGCATAGGAGTGGCTTGTAGTTCTCCATTGTGCTTATAAGCATCTTGTGCTATTCTGACTTTGGATTTTTCTTCGTGGAGCAGATGAAATGCGTAGCGGGAAGTTTTCTCATAAACAACCATTCTAACAGAGTTAGAACCGATATCTATGATGGCAACTCGTTTAGCCAATTATAACTCTTCGTTCTCTTGGAGTTGTTTGTATTTAAACTGTAGTTCCGCAATGGTTTCGACATTGTCCTTGTCTGGAACAATACAGTCAACAGGACAGACTGAAATACATGCAGGCTCATCATATACACCAACACATTCAGTACAGCGATCAGGATCTATGTAGTAAATTGGATCTCCCTCTTCAATCGCCAGTGTTGGACACTCTTCACGACAAGCATCGCATGCAATACACTCTTCATTAATTATTAATGCCATATTCAAAAACCTTATATTTTCTACTTATCAATTCGTGAGAGATTTATAACAAAACTAAGCTTTATTATTTTTGAAAGCAGAGAAACTTTTCAAAGAACTTTCTAATTCCTTGGAATAATACAGGAGAGTTTAGAATTTAATTGTAAAGTAGCGACTGTTCCCTCGATGCCGTCTTCTCTGTTCTTGATACTTATTTTCGCACCAAGTGCATCAGCAGCACTTTTTGCCAAAAAGAGCCCCAGCCCAACGCCGCTTTTGTTTCCTTGGCGTTTAAAAGGAGCAAAAAGATCGACACTCTCGTCAATACCGCATCCCTCATCAATCACTTCGATTAAAAGACCATACTCATCTTCTCGGCTGCGCAGCATTACACGCTTCTCTTTAGGTGTAAATTTGAGTGCATTTTGTAAAAAGTTTTGTATGATCTGATTGAGCAGACTTACTTGCAGGGTTGCCATGTATCCATCTGGTTTGAAGTCCATTACAAGTTCTTTGCCTTCATTTTCAGCAAGGAGCTTAAAGTCATCGGCTTTTTGTTTGAGTATTGCAATGACGTCCACTTCTACAGGTTTATCAAGCTGTGCACCCTCTTGGCGTCCGATGTTTAAAATGTTTGAGACAATGATGTTCATCTCATCTATGGTCTTGTCCGTAGTTTTGAGTGCCTCTATATACTCCTCGGGTGAGCGCTTTTTAATAAGCGTTACCTGATTTTTGAGTTTAATGACAGCAAGGGGCGTTTTGAGCTCATGTGCCGTACCGATAAAGAGTTCTTTTTGATATTTAACAAAGTTTTGAATGCGGGCGATGAGATGGTTGATTGTCCCACCTAATGGCTCAAACTCCTGCGGCAGCGCATTGAGATCTATAGGTTTCATAAGATGTTCGTTCATATTTGCAAGTTTTTTATTGAGTGTTTTTATGGGAATAACTAACATTTTAGAGAGCATGATAGCATAGAGAATGACAAGTAAAAATCCTGCAATATTGATAATGAAAATATAATGCAGAATCTTGCTTAGGAGTTTTTTTGTCGTTGTGATGTCTTTTGTTATTTTTAAGTAGCTGTAATCTTTGAGATTGAATGGGTAAACAAGTGTCAAATAGGTCTTTTTGTCTTTTGTTATCTCATAAACATCCATATCACCCATTGGATTTTTAAGATAAATTACTTCAACGCTCAAAGAGAGAAAATTTTCTGAAATAGCTTCATCAAATTGAAAGACGGACTTATAATTGGCAATATTCTTGGCGTAATGAATCAGTTCTTCTTTTTTTTCGTCATATACAGATTTTTCAATATAAAAATACAAAACAGATGAAAATATAAAGATTAAAATTACAGAGGAGAATATAAGTTGGATTAGAAAACTTTTTCTAATGCTCTTTTTGGAAAACATCTATAATCCCTTTAAAAATTTACGGGATTATAGCATTGTTTGGATTAAACTTCTTTAGGAAAACAGAAACGATATCCGCGGCGACGGACTGTTTCAATAGTTGTAATAGAGAGTGGTTTATCCATTTTTTGACGAATTTGGTTGATTGCAACTTCGATGACGTTTGGAGTTACGAGTTCCGGCTCTTCCCAGATCGCGTCAAGCAGCTGCTCTTTAGAGACGATTTGATCACGGTGACGTGCTAAATGCGTAAGGACTTCAAAAGGTTTTCCTTTGAGTTCAATCTCTGTCTCTTTATATGTGATTTTTTCTTCTTCAGGGTTGATAGTGAGGTCTTCAATCTCAATGATATTGCTGCCGCCAAAACGTAAACGTGCTTCAATACGTGCAACAAGTACATCAAAGTCAAAAGGCTTTCTGATGTAATCATCTGCACCGGCACGAAGTGCTTCGATTTCACTTTCATTATCATCTCTTGCTGAGAGTACGACTACAACAGTCTTTGGTGTATTAGCTTTGATATCACCGATGATATCAACAGAATTACCGTCTGGAAGCATCCAGTCCATAAGTACTAAGTCGTAGTTACGGATGTCAAGATAGTACTCACCATCTTTAAGTGTTTCAACAACATCGCTTTGGTAACCAAACTCTTTTAGTCCCTCTGCAAGCATTTTATTTAATGTTACTTCATCTTCTATGATAAGAATACGCATTCATCATTTCCTATTTCTAATATTTTGGCGGAATTGTATCATAATTTTAGGTTACTTTAAAGTTTTTTTCAATTATTTTTAAAAAAAAAGTGAAGTTTGGATTAAGAATCAAATTTGAAGCAATCTTCCACAGAGACCCTGCAGTCGGGAAGTATGGAAGGTTTTGTTATTTTTAAATTGAGGGTGTTTATTTTTGAAAATTTTTCTTTCAGTATTTGTGATAAATCAGCCAAAGCATCTTCTATCAAGAGATATTTTTTATCTTTCATAGAAGATTTTACTACTTCGGCCACCTCTGCATAGTTGATAAACACATCAACATACTCATAAACAATGCTAAGGTCGATAATGACATCCTGCTCTTTTTGGCGTTCAAAGTCTAGAATTCCAATAATACACTGAAATTTGAGATCTTCGATAGAAATTTTCATCTATATGACTCTTTTCTCTTCACCCTTGACGACACGAATGATGTTTGGTATATGTTTGTAAAAAAGAATGAAAACAATAAAGACAACCGGAGCGTGTGCCATCTGCGGATGAATCAAAAAACTGGCTATTAAAAGTGCCAAGACACCAGTTAAAGATGAAACAGAAGAGATGCGAACAGTTTTTGCCATTACAGCCCATACAACAAGCGCAATAGTTGTCTCAACCGGCAGCATAAACATCATAACACCCATGCTGGTTGCAATCCCTTTGCCTCCCTCTAAGCCAAGATAAGGGGAAAAACAATGCCCAAGAACAGCAAGAACGGCAATCGCCCAGAGTACTGACTCATCAAGCCCCATAAAATACGCAACGACTAAAACAACAACACCTTTTAAAGCATCGAGTGCAAGTGTTGCAATACCGAGTTTTTTTGCCAAAGCGGGGTCACGCTCCTTAACAACACGCAGTACATTCGTCGCACCAATACTCCCGCTTCCCGCAGATTTGACATCTACACCGGCAAATTTCTTTGCAAGCAGCAGACCAAAAGGAATACCACCAATGAGATATGCAGCAATGTAAAACTGTACATTGATATTAAAGAAAAAATCCATAAAAAACCTTAATTATAATTTGTTCTGGTATTCTACAGTGTATATGCTAAATAATTTTTGATATAATTGCAGAATAATAAAATATAGGACATTTTCTTGCAATACACGAATGAAGAATTAAAACAAAAAATTGATGAACTCAAAGAGAAACTGAGTGTTACGGTCGTTGCTCACTTTTATCAAAGAGATGAAGTTTTTGAGATTGGTGACATTACCGGTGATTCGCTTGAACTCGCAATGAAAACAAAGGCTGATGACTCTGAATTTGTCCTTTTTTGCGGTGTTGGATTTATGGGACAAAGTGTGAAGGTGCTCTCCCCTGAGAAACGCGTTGTAATGCCAAAAATCGCCTGTTGTGCAATGGCAAGGATGATCGATTCGATGTACTATGACGAGTCTGTGAAGTTCCTTAATGACCATGGCATTGCAAATGAGAATATTTTACCAATTACATACATCAACTCAAATGCAGATGTAAAAGCGAAAGTGGGTGAGATGGGCGGTATGGTCTGCACGAGTTCCAATGCAAAAAAAATCATCACAAAAGCTTTGGGTGAAGGCAAGAAGATCCTTTTTGTACCAGACGGATGTCTTGGGCAGAATATTGCCAACCAGATGGGTTTGAAATCTATGGTAATTGGGCAGGGCGGTGACCCTAAAGAGGCAGATATCATCTGTTATGACGGTTTTTGCTCAGTTCATCAGCTTTTTACGCTTGATGATATAGAGTTTTATCGCAAGAAATATCCAGGTATTAAGATCGCAACACACCCTGAGTGTGATCCTGCTATTTGTGCTGCATCCGATTTTGTCGGTTCGACTTCACAGCTTATTAAGTACATAAAAGAGCTGCCTGAGGATCAAAAAGTAGCGGTAGGAACGGAGTTTAATCTTGTAAACCGCTTGCGCCCAAAAAATACCTATGTACTCTCTTCGACAAAACCGGAGTGTCCAACGATGAATGAGACAACACTCGAAGATGTCTATTTAACACTCAAGGCCATTGATGAGGGTGAACCTATTAATGAGATTGAGGTTGACCCTAAAACACAAAAGTGGGCGAAAATAGCACTTGAGAGAATGTTGGACCTATGATAGAGAAGTTCGTTAAAGAGGCTTTGGCTGAAGATGTTGGTCGTGGAGACCTCTATGCTCTCGTAGAGCCTGCCGTAGCTGCCAGTGCGAAGATCATCGCAAAGAGCAGTGGTGTTGTAGCAGGTGTGAAATATGTCGATGCTCTTTGTAAGATGGAAAATATCGAGGTGAAATGGCTTAAAAATGATACCGAGAGCTTTCATAATGGTGAAATTATTGCTGAGTTCTGTGCCGACTCTCATGCAATGCTGCGCTGTGAACGCACTATTTTAGATATGTTGCTACATGCTAGTTCGATTGCGACACTGACTCGAAAATATGTCGATATCATCAAACCTTACGGTGTGAAACTTTTAGATACAAGAAAAACAAGACCGCTTCTGCGTGTTTTTGAAAAATATGCAACACGCTGCGGCGGTGCAGTGAACCATAGAATGGGACTTGATGATTCTTTGATGATAAAAGACACCCATCTAAAGACCATAGAAGATCTTTCTGCTTACATTGCAAAAGCGCGTGAGCTTATCCCTTTTACTGCAAAGATAGAAGTGGAAGCGGAAACTTTGTGGAGTGCCCAAGAAGCGATGCAGGCCAAATGTGATATCGTTATGTGTGACAATATGACACCGACACAGGTAGAAGAGGTAGTGACTTACAGAAATGAGAACTATCCGCACATACTTTTAGAAGCTAGCGGGAATATTTCACTCGATACTATTGCGTCGTATGCTACGACAGGTGTGGATGCTATAAGCTCTGGTTCGTTGATCCATCAAGCGAATTGGATCGATCTCTCCATGAAAATGGACTAAAGGTCATTGTAACAGATGGCTGATGATCAGGAAAAGACAGAAGAACCCACCCCCAAGAAGATAGAAGACGCTAGAAAAGAGGGGAATGTTCCCAAGTCTCAGGATGCTTCGGGAACCGTTACGCTTTTTGTGGCCATACTCGCATTTTTAATACTCTTTCCCTTTATGGCAAAACATATGATTTTGCTTTTTCACTACTATTTTTCTCTTATTGGTACTCCCATAGATAAGGCTTCCATGCTTGATATCGCTATTGTTACTATCAGAGAATTTTTGCTTATGGTTCTACCGCTTGCAACGGCTGTTGCTATTGCGGGTATCATTGCTGCTTTTGCACAGTTTGGATTTTTGTTCACAAGTAAAGCGATTATGCCGGATTTAAAAAAGATAGACCCTATAAAAGGGACGAAAAATCTTTTTTCACTCAAGAAGATGATTGAAGGCGTGAAAATTACTTTTAAATCATTCACAACACTGGGTGTCGGCTTTGTTTTTTTCTTTTACTTTATTACGGAGTTGCCGACTGTTGCACTTTTTGGCTTGCATGATCAGCTCGATTGGCTCAAAGACAAGATGCTTGTCATTGCTTTTGTTATGCTGCTTATCATCTTTCTTTTTGCTGTCATTGATGTCATCATTGTACGCAAGCAGTATTTTGACGGCTTAAAGATGTCCAAGCAAGAGATCAAAGATGAGATGAAAAATATGGAGGGGGATCCCCTCATTAAATCTAAGATTCGCCAAATTCAAATGGAGGCCTCACGCAAGCGGATGATGGCAGAAGTCCCTAACGCTGATGTCGTTATTACCAACCCGACACACTATGCAGTTGCAATTAAGTACGATGCCGAGAAGTCCCACGCACCGATAGTCGTAGCAAAGGGAATGGATCATATTGCACAAAAGATTAAAAAGATCGCACGTGAAAATCATGTACATATTGTCCAAAACCCACCGCTTGCCCGTTCTTTGTACAATGAAGTCGATGTAGAAAAACCTATTTCTGAAGCGCTTTTTGCAGCGGTTGCAGAGGTCCTTGCATACGTTTACAAGATGAATAAGAAATAGTATATAATTTTGTCACATTTTCAAAAAAGTTGAGTAATTTGATACCAAGTAAGCAGATAGATGCCTCAAGGCACATTCTTATTAAAAGTGATAAAAAGAACCTTCCACAAGCGAGTGTCCTCTATTCTTATCTTTTGAGTAGGCACAAAAAGGTCTCTTGCTGTGCTGATGAAGCAGATAAGAAGTTTTCTTTTTTACCATGGTTTGAGAAGATACGTGTAAACTGCTCGTCTTCTGCGGACTTGGAGATAGATGCCAACATTGAAATTATGGACTTATATAACTTTTTACAAGAGAGTGACGTTAAGATAAACGCAAAGATGGCAACAGCTCTCTATGCAGGTTTTTTACTACGCTATAAAAACTTCTTATCAGATGATGTCAATGGCACGGTTTTTGCTGCTTTGGGTCAACTCATAACATTTGGTGCAGAGCATAAACTCTGCGTTACACATTTATGTAAAAATACGCCTTTGCGCCATATTCGCTTGAAAGCAATTCTCTTTGAGAAATGTCTCCTGAAAGAGAATGCAAAAGTTGCTTCTGTCTCTATAGATGATGCTGATTTGCTTCGCAGTGGTGTATCGATGGAAGAAGCGACAGAAGCAGCAAAAGAGTTGTTAGATATAGTCCATGTAGAAGCAGTAGAACTTGTAAAAAGTGATGAAAATATTATAAAAATTATTAAGGATGTTTGATTTGAGAAGAAGAAAGAATAACTCTTCATTTGGTGTTTTGTTTGTATTGGTTTTGATTGTAGCAGCAGGGTTGTATGTCTATTTTTCGGCAACGTTTGAGAGAGTGGCTCCCCAAATCGTTTTGAAAAACTCAAATGGTTACTGGAATCTAAAAAAACCTCTGAAGATAAAAATCAGTGACACAAGCGGTGTAAAATCATATAAGATTATCATGCGTACCAAAGATGGAGATAAAACGCTGCAGTATGAGCAACTTTTAAATCCGCAAAAAGAACTACAACTCGAAGTGGCTCCTCCAAGAGGTTCTTACACAATGAAAGATAAAGCAATCAAACTCATTGTTCAAGCCCAAGATACAAGTAGTAAGTGGAATCTGCTAAAAGGCAATCTCGCGCAACAGGAATTTACACTTAAAATTGATAAAAAAAGACCGCGTGTCAGCATTGTTTCAAATTCATACAAAATCTCAAGAGGCGGGTCTGCTCTTGTGGTTTTTAAAGTAGAAGATGAGAATATTGATGATATTTATATTCTTTCTAATCACAATAAACACTTTAAGGCAGAACCGTTTTATAAAGAGGGTTATTATATGGCACTGCTTGCCTGGCCTGTAAAAGACAGTGGATTTAAAGCAACAGTGGTTGCAACAGATGCAGCAGGAAATGTAGTAAAAGCTTATGTTCCACTCTATTTGAAAAACAAAGACTACAGAGTCTCAAAGATCACACTCTCAGACAAGTTCCTTAATGGAAAAATAGCGGAACTCTCTGATGAATTTGAGGAGACACAGGGCGTTGAAAACAGGCTGGAGCGTTTTAAAATAATTAATGAAGATGTACGTGCAAAGAATGAGGAATTAATTCATAAGCTGACTGCAAAAGTACCTACAGAGATGATCAGTGATTTTAAAATGAAAAGAATGTATCCTCTGAAAAATGGACAGGTAGTCGCTTATTTTGGTGACCACAGAAAGTACTATTATAAAGGGCGGTTTGTCTCTGAGGCATACCATTTAGGTATAGATCTTGCCTCTCATGCAATGGCCCCTATTAAAACACAAAATGGTGGAGTAGTGGTTTTTGCCGATTTTAACGGTTTGTATGGCAACATGCTTGCACTTTCTCATGGACTGGGGCTCTATACTATCTATGGACACTGCTCTAGTCTTGATGTAACACAAGGAGAGGATGTGCCGCCCAACTCTAAGATTGCAAGTACAGGAAAAACAGGGTATGCGATGGGAGATCATCTCCATTTTGGTGTACTAGTGCAGGGAATCGAAATGCGTCCGCAGGAGTGGATGGACAAGCAGTGGATAAAACTCAACATTAGTGATATAATTAAGAGTGCCAAAAAAATTATAGACCAGCAATAGGAAAATATTATGTATCAAACTACTATTAAAAAAAGCGCTGAACTTGTAGGAATAGGGCTTCACAAAGGCTCTCCTGTTAAATTAAGAATAGAGCCGCTTGAAGCCAACAGCGGCATTGTCTTTTACAGAAGTGATGTAGATGTCGCTATTCCTCTGCTTCCCCAGAATGTAGTTGATACAAAAATGGCAACAGTTATTGGAAAGAACGGGCACGTTATCTCTACTATTGAGCATCTGCTCTCAGCAGTCTATGCGTATGGGATAGACAATCTTAAAATCATTGTCGATGCGGATGAGGTTCCTGTAATGGACGGCAGTAGTGCAAGTTACTGCATACTGCTTGATGAAGCGGGTATTGCAGAACTCGATGCTCCAAAAAGAGTGATGCGCATCAAAAAAGAGGTAGAGGTAAAAGAGGGAGAGAAGTATGTCAAACTCTCCCCTTCACCTGATTTAAACTATGATTTTACTATCAAGTTTCCGCATCCTGTGATTCAAGAACAGGCGTATGTGTTGCATTTTACAAAAGAGAGCTATAAAAAAGAGATAGCACGCGCACGAACTTTCGGTTTTTTACACGAAGTGCAGTATCTCCGCTCTAAGGGATTGGCACTTGGCGGTTCTTTGGAAAATGCTGTAGTACTCGATGAAAAGAAGATTCTTAATCCCGAGGGTCTGCGTTTTCCCGATGAGTTCGTTCGCCATAAAATTCTCGATGCTATCGGTGATATGAGTCTGATAGGGATGAACTTTATCGGTAACTATGAAGCGATGGCAGGAAGCCATGATCTAAATCACAAATTGACGCTCGCTTTGCTTGAGGATGCCGAGAATTATGAAGTCATTGAAGCAGTCGGTGAAAAAATGAGAGAGTTAGAAAAAGCGTATGCCTAAAAAAATAGATATACTGCTTATAACACTCACTTCTCCTATACTTATCGGTATCTATGAGGATCAAAAGCTTATAGAGACCATAGAGTCTGAAGGAAAAAGCTCCGATGTTTTGCCTTTGATCTTTGAAGATCTTTTAAAAAAGTATGAAATTCAAAATCTTTTCTATGCCAATGGACCGGGAAGCTTTATGGCCATTAAAGTGGCCTATGTCTTTTTGAAGTCCCTCTCAGTTCTGAAAAAGATTCCTCTCTATGCCCGTGATGCTTTTTATTTTAATGAAAACCAACCGATAAAAGCGATAGGAAAGCTATGTTTTGTTAAAATCGCTTCAGAAATAACAACTCAAAAGTTTGAAACAGTTCCACAGACGCTATTTTCTCTGCCGAATGAACTGGATTATAACGAGTTTAGTACAAACGCAACACCTCTTTATAAAATAGGGGCAGTTGGATAGGAAATATTAGTGACAATTAGTGTACCGGCAACTTCTGCGAATTTAGGACCAGGTTTTGATACCTTGGGTCTTGCCGTCGATCTTCGTAACCGTGTGGAATTTCACCCATCAAAGTTTTTTAGTGTCAGTATTAAAGGGGAGGGTGAAAACAATCCACGCCTCAAAGGAAATAATCTTTTTATCTCGATTTTTAATGAGCACTACTCACGTCTGACAAAGAAAAAGCAGAACTTTAAATTTACTTTTTATAATCAGATTCCGATGTCACGCGGACTTGGAAGCTCTTCTGCCGTTATTGTCTCAGCGATCGCTTCAGCACATGAAGCAGTGGGGATTCGTGTCAGTAAGCGTCGCATTCTTAATCATGCACTTGTCTATGAACCGCATCCTGACAATATCACACCGGCGGTCATGGGTGGCTTTAATGTCGCAACCATAGAGAAGAACAAGGTCTTTTCCCAAAAGAAACACCTGCCGGATTATTTAAAAGCAGTTGTTGTCATTCCAAATAAGCAGATGAATACAGCAAAATCCCGTACAATTCTGCCAAAATCCTACTCCAAAGAGAATGCTATCTATAACCTTTCTCACGCAGCACTGACAGTCGCAGCATTTTTTAATGAGGATTGGGAGATGCTCAAACTTGCCGCACAAGATAGATTTCATCAAAAAGCGAGAATGAAAACACTGCCGGAGCTTTTTTCAGTACAAAAAGTCGCCTATGAGAGCGGTGCGTTGATGAGTACACTCTCGGGAAGTGGATCGACATTTTTCTCTCTTGTCTATGATGATGATTCTGCTATGATTGCCAATCGTTTTAAACAAAAGTTTCCAGATTTTGGAGTAAAAATTTTAGATTTTGACAATAATGGCCTCATTATAGAGCGATAAAAACAAAAAGCTCTATTAAATAAAGCGAGATTTAGATATAATGGCGAAAAAATTTCATCAACCAACGAGAACGTGTGTCTCTTGCAGGACAAGGGTGCCACAGTTTAATCTTTTGAGACTTAGATGTATTGATGGAGAACTTACTCCATTTAACGGAGTTGGACGAAGTTTTTATTTATGTCATGATTGTCTAAAAGAAGATAAGAAAGTTATCCGTGCCCTTATGCGTCAGTGCAGAGGTGGAGACAAAGACAAACATATGAACACACTAAAGGAGATCATCACTGATGACAGAAAAAGTTAGAGTACACGAGATTGCCAAGGAGCTGGGAATAGCTTCAAAGGATGTATTGGAAAAAGCGAAAAAAATGGGTCTGGAAGTCAAATCGGCACAGAGTGTAGTGACGATGGAACAGGCTGAGAATATCGCTAATTACATTATTAACGGTGAACCTGCTGTAGTAGAAGAGAAACCAAAAGCAGAACAAAAGCAGAGCAAGCAGAAGAAAAGTGATACTCCAAAAGAAGAGACTCCTGTAGAAGAAAAAGAGCCTGAAAAAGAAGAGACAAAAAAAGCTCCAAAGAAAGATTCTGTGGAAAAGGAAGCGGTCTCTAAAAAAGAGGAGACTCCCGCTCCAGAGAAAGAAGAAGTGCAAGCAAAAAGTGAAACTCCAAAAGAAGCAACAAAAGAGAAGAGTAATCTTAAAGTTGTACAACCAGTAGCGAGACCTGCCATTAAAAAATCTGGTCTAAAGATTGTTAAAAAGAAAAAACCAAAACAAGAAGATGTTTTTGCTGCGCCACAAAAAAATGCAACAGCTATCTCTTCTTATGGAAAATTGAGCGAAGAGGCTCGTGCAGAGCTTGCTAAAAAGAAAAAATCTGTTAAAAAGGAGGCACCTGCTCCGAAAAAAGACCAAGGTGTAAAACTTGACATCTTTGGTGGATCTTTGGCAGAAGTGACAATGGATATGGATGATCAGGTAACACTGCTTGACTTAAACGCAACAGAGCGTGCACCAATCGCTCCTGAAGAACCTCGTAAACCAAGAACTCCAAAACCTGCAGGAAGAAATGCTAACAAAAAGCAGGCTCCACGTGGGCGAAAAGTTTCTCGTGACAAACGTAAGAAGTACACAAAAGAGAAGCAAGTTGATGAAGTGGTAACACATGTAGAGATCCCTGAAGATATTCGTGTTTACGAATTTGCAGAGAAACTCAAGCGTCCTATGTCAGATATCATAAAAGTTCTTTTTGATCTTGGCATGATGATGACGAAAAATGACTTCCTTGGCGCTGATGAGATAGAAATTTTATCTGAAGAGTTCGGTGTTGAAGTTACCATTATAGATCCAAAAGATGAGTTTAACTATGTTGAAGAGTCTCAACCAGAGGAAGATCCAGATGCGGTAGAGCGTCCACCTGTTATTACAATAATGGGACATGTTGACCATGGTAAGACATCTCTTCTTGATGCAATTAGAAATGCGAAAGTGACTGAGGGTGAAGCTGGTGGTATTACACAGCATATCGGTGCATACACGATCCAGCAAAATGGAAAAGACATTACTTTTATCGATACTCCGGGTCACGCAGCATTCTCAAATATGCGTCAACGTGGTACAGATATTACAGATATCATTATTATCGTGGTCGCTGCTGATGATGGTGTAAAACCACAGACGCTTGAAGTTATCAAACTTGCAAAAGAGTCTGGCAAGCCTATTATCGTTGCACTCAATAAAATGGATAAAGAGACAGCAAATCCTGACCTTGTCAAAGGACAAATGGCAGAGCATGGCATCAGTCCAGTTGATTGGGGTGGGGATGTAGAATTTATTCCAGTATCTGCAAAAACAAATATGGGTATTGATGACCTTTTAGAAAATATCCTTTTAACAGCGGAAGTGCTTGAGCTTAAAGCAAATCCAAAAGCACCTGCAAAAGCGGCAGTTGTTGAGTCTTCTCTTGAAAAAGGACGTGGGCCGGTTGCAACTGTGATTATACAAAACGGAACACTCAAAATTGGTGATCATGTTGTATGTGGTGCCGCATATGGACGTGTTAAAGCGCTTATTAACGATATGGGTAAAAACATCAAAGAGGTAGCGCCTTCGCATACCGCTGTAGTGGTCGGTTTGAATGAAGTACCGCCTGCAGGTGAGATACTGATGGCGATGAGCAGTGATAAAGAGGCAAAAGAGTACGCGCTTAAACGTAAAGAGTATGAGCGTCATAAAGAGCTTTCAAAATCTACAAAATCATCTTTAGAAGATATGACGGCTATGATTGCAGAAGGCAAACTCAAATCACTCAAAGTTGTCCTTAAAACAGATGTTCACGGTTCACTTGAAGCGATTAAATCATCCCTTACAGAGCTTAGAAATGAAGAGGTTAAGATCGATATCATCTCTAGCGGTGTTGGTGGAATTACAGAGAGTGATGTAGAACTTGTTGCGAATTCTGAAAATTGTGTTCTTTTAGGATTTAATGTTCGCCCTACAGGTTCCGTCAAAGCACTTGCAAAACAGAAAAATATTGATATTAGAACATATTCTATTATCTATCAGCTTCTTGATGATATTACAATGATGCTTACAGGTATGATGGCACCGAAATTTACTGAAGAAAATACAGGTCAGGCAGAAGTAAGAGAAGTGTTTAAAATTCCTAAAGGTATGGTTGCCGGTTGTATCGTCAATGACGGTAAGCTTATCCGTGGCGGTATGGTACGTGTTATTCGTAACGGTGTCGTTACATACGAAGGGGAGCTTGTTTCGCTTAAACGTTTCAAAGATGATGTTGAAGAGGTTGGAAACGGGTATGAGTGTGGTGTCGTTATCAGCGGTTATGATGACGTTGTTCCTGGCGATGTTCTTGAAACATTCAAAAAAGTAGAGCAAAAAGTCTCTCTCTAGCGATGACAGAAGCACAGATAAAGCTCAAGCGTACAGAAGCGCTTTTGGCTGAACTTATTCCTGAAGCTCTTACGCAGCTTAATGATGCACGTTTGCATAAACTGAGTGTCATTGAGGTAAAATGTTCACGTGGAAGAAGTGATGCAAAGGTCTTCCTGGATCCAAGCAGCTTCAATGAAAAAGAGAAAAATGCTTACCTGAAACAACTCAGAAAAGCACGTCCTATCATCGAAGATTTTTGTCTCAAAGATCAGGGTTGGTACCGATGTCCAAAACTTGCTTTTGAATTCGATGAGCAACTCAAAAAATCACAAACCATAGAAGAGGTGTTTAAAAAGATAGCAAAAGAAAAGAAAGAGGAACTCTAATGAGCTTACAAAGTGATATTGAATCTATTGTAAAGTCTGTTGACCTTGAACTATATGATACGGTTATAGTAAATGAACATGATGAGACTATTTTTCGTGTAAGTGTTGTCTCACCTGAGTTTGAAGATGGAAAACGAAAAAGTGTCAATCTTGAAAAGTATGTAGAACTTACACATCTTATCTCTCCTCTTTTGGATGTGACACCGCCTGTTTCTGGAGAATATAGACTCGAAGTCGGCAGTCCTGGCATTGAGAGAAAATTGACAACACTTGAACATTTTAAAAAATCTATTGGTGAAGATGTAAGTCTTGTACTTGCAGATAAAGAAAAAATCAAAGCAAAACTCACTGCCGTAGATGGCAACAAACTTACTTTCACTACAGAAGATGAGAGTTTTGATGTTGATTTTGCTGATGTTAAAAAAGCAAAAACTTATTTTGAATGGTAATCGATCATAACTTTTATATGACCTTAGCCTTGCGTGAGGCATGGAAATATCAGGGATTGACCTATCCAAATCCGGCAGTAGGCTGCTGTGTGCTTGGCGAGTATGATGAAATCTTAGCCGTCGAAGCACATCACAAAGCAGGTGAACCTCACGCAGAAGTCAATGCGCTTAAAGCTGCATACTATAAACTGACAAATGACAGCTATATTTTAGCACTTACTGACTCTGCAGATATTCATACCCATCTTTTAAGCAATCACAACGGAATTTTTCAAAATACAAAACTCTACACGACACTTGAGCCCTGTTCGCATCAAGGTAAAACTCCCTCATGTGCCAATTTTATAGCCGAGCTTGGGATAAAAGAGGTCTATGTCGGCTCAAACGACAACAATAAAAAAGCGGCAAACGGTGCATTGATTCTCTCGATGAATAACTGCACAGTCTATAGTGAAATAAAGAAAGCCGAGTGTGATGCACTGTTGCTGCCATTTCAAAAAAGCCTAAAGGATAATTTCATCTTTTTTAAATGGGCGCAGCGTCTTAATGGTACAGTGGATGCGGGGACAATATCTTCCGTTGCTTCACGCAAACAGGTACACGCTATGCGTGATGTTTGTGACTTGCTTGTCATTGGTGGAAAGACGGTACGAGAAGACAGACCAACACTCGATGCACGATTGGTAGATGGAAAAGCACCTGATATCTTGATTTTTTCACGTCAAAAGGATTTTGACAAAACAATTCCGCTTTTTGATGTAGAGGGTAGAGAGGTGTTTATTGCAGATAATTTTGAACGTCTGCGAGAGTATAAAAACATTATGATTGAGGGTGGTGCAGAGATGTATACGCTCACGCAGGATATTGTGGATTATTATCTCTGCTATATTGCTCCGAAATTTGGCGGTAAAACTTCCATTGGTTTTAATGAAGCGGATTTTGAGTTTTTAAATGTGGATAAAGAGAGCGAAGATATAATTGTATGGATGAAAAGAAGGATGTAAATATATGAGTATTTTAGAGCAAGAGGGTGATGTAAAACAGGAAAAGATTGTCTCTATGTTTGATGATATAGCACCGACATACGACACGGCAAACCGCGTAATGAGTATGGGTGTCGATATTTCATGGAGAAAGAAAGCCTGTGATTTGTCGTTTGAGTATTATGCTAAGACAAATATTGATAAAGTAGTCGATGTCGCTTGTGGAACAGGTGATATGATGGGCTTTTGGCAGAAACAGGCAGAGAAAGCCGGTGTTGCCATTGGTGAGTTTGTCGGTGTTGACCCATCCAATGGAATGGTTGATGTCGCTCGTAAAAAATTTCCAGATTTTCATTATCATATCTCAAAAGCAACAGAGATTCCTCTTGAGACTGCATCTGCCGATCTGCTGAGTATCACCTATGGTATCCGTAATGTAGTTGAGCGTCAAGAGGCATTTCATGAATTTAACCGCGTTTTAAAGCCAGGTGGATTGGTAGTGATTCTGGAGTTTATGAAAGATGAGAACAAAACATTGCTGAAAAAATTGCGTGATATCTATATGCATAAAATTCTGCCATACGTAGGCGGTGCGATCTCTAAAAATCTTGAAGCCTATACCTACTTACCAGACTCTATCGAGAATTTTGTGACCATTCAGAGAATGCAAAAAGAGTTAGAGAATGCAGGCTTTGAGATGCTGCATACCCAAAGTTTCTCTATGGATATCTCAACACTCCTTATTGCTCGTAAGAAATAATTAACGATTAAAAAAATAGCATATATCAACCTCTAAACTTTTTGCTATTTTATAAATATGTTCCAAATTAAAATGTTTGTTATAACGATTATTTTCACAATTAGAATAAAAAGCAACAGATTTTATGCCAATATCCAATGCTAGGTCTAATTGTGTTAATTTTTTCTCTTCTCTTAGTTGTTTGATTCTTTCTGATATCTTTTGATAAAACTCTGCGATTTCTTTATCTGAAGCATTGCTAAACTGGTTACTCATATC
>VCAX01000022.1 GCA_013607665.1 Campylobacterota bacterium
ATTACTGATCTTTGCCCAAGATTTAAAAATCATTGGCTTTGTTAAGACATTAAAAGTGCTTAAACTTCTAATGAATATAGTTATCTATTACTATAGGGAAACTAACTAAATTAATAGTTAGAATTCAAAATAGAATAGACGGTTGTTGTTATATTAGTTATTTCTAAATAAGATAACTAGATTATTACTTCCAGTCTCTTACTTGCTTAGTTTTCAATGATCTCAAACGTCTGACCTCTCGGTCTCTTGACTTCAACTCGAAGTCTCTTCGTTTGTGGAGGGGAATTATAGGAGATTTTAACTTCAATGTCAATAGTTTTACAAAAGAATTTTAAATTTCTTTTGTCAGTGTTTCTTATAGAATTTGTTTTACTTATTTTAAATCTTTTATTTTGTCTATATATAATATTGTAAGCACCTTTTCTATGAGAATGTTGCTTTCTATTTACTATTTGACTATAGAATTTATCTAAATAAAAAGGTCTTTGTAAAAAGATTTTTATAAAAGGAAAAAAATATGGGACTTTATGATCGTGATTATGCAAGAGGAAACTCTTATACTTACGAAACAACGCATCGTTCAGAAGCACAGATTGTCTCTTTTGCAAAAGAGACATATAAACTATTTGCCGCTTCGATGATGGCCGGTGCCGTAGGAGCTTATGTCGGTGTGCCTTTAGTAGCCAGCATATCTTCTATGATTTGGCCTCTCTTCTTCTTGGAGATAGGGCTTTTAATCGGTCTTCAGTTTGCTAAGAACAAGCCGGGTATCAACCTGCTTGTTATGTTTGCCTTTGTTTTTGTAACTGGGCTTACAACTGCGCCACTTTTGGCATACACACTTGGTATGGCAGGTGGAGCGACAATAGTAGGTAATGCTTTTGCGATGACTGCAGTTGTCTTTGGTGCTATGAGCTTCTTTGCCATTAAAAGCACAAAAGACTTTACAGGATATGGAAAGCCTTTAATGATTGCACTTTTTGTGATCATCGGTTTTTCAATTTTAAATATGTTTCTTGGGAATCCAATGCTACAAATCATCATTGCAGGTGCAGTGGTAATCTTGTTTAGCATTTTAGTTATCTACGATACACAAAACATTATGAATGGAGCGTATGAGACTCCAATCGATGGTGCTATCGCACTCTATTTAGACTTTCTAAATATCTTTATAGCACTTTTACAACTTTTTGGCATCTTTGGAAATGAAGAGTAATCTTCTCTCACCCGAGATCTATCGGGTGGTAGATGCCAATCTCAACCGTCTCAAAGAGGGTATCCGTGTTGTAGAAGACATCATGCGATACCGAGACAATAACAAAGAACTCTCGCAAAAACTCAAATCACTCCGTCACAACGCAAGAATAAACGAAACAAAAGAACTCCTCAAAAATCGTGACAGCATCAACGATGTCCTTAAAAGCTCTACAAAAAGTGAACAGATGCGTACAGACATTCAAAGTATTATAACGGCGAACTTTAAAAGAGCACAGGAGTCTGCCAGAGTTTTAGAAGAGATTTTCAAACTTGAAGATATAAAGCGGAGTGAAAGTTTTAAAACTATTCGCTATGAGCTCTACAACCTAGAAAAAGAGATAGTTCTCAGTGAGCAATAAAAGCAACTTCAAACTCTAAATAGTTAAGAGGATAGTTTTGCATAAGCTGCTTTGTCTCTTTATAGGAGAGCAGCTTGCGTGAGCCACTGACACCGCTTTTTTTAATGTAGCGAAACATATCCCTAACAGTTGCAAATTCCAGCTTATACGCTACCACCTCTAACTTTGCATCGGGAAAATACTTTTTTTGCAACGCTTTGATATCTTTACGTGAGCGTAACAGTGGTTTGAGCCCTGCTGTTGTGTTGAGTGTTTTGAAGGTATTTGCCGTAAAGATTGCTAAAGCCACAGGGGCATTCAGTGTGACGATATTTTGAAACACCTTCTCTAAATCATCTGCCCATTGCAGCGCAGAGGCAGAGAAGATATGCTCAAAACTATAGGTGCGCAGATACTCAAAGAGCATAGCATCATTGAAATTGCCGTAGATACACTCTATATGTTCTGCCTTAGGATGCAGCTCCAACATTCTCGGTGCAAAGTCCACACCGACAAAGTGCTCTACATGCCAATCAATCTTTTTATACAAAGCCCCGCTGCCACAGCCAAGATCTAAAATCTTTTTTGGTTCTTGCGTGACATACTGCGGCAGTTTGTCAGCTACTTGATTTTGGATGACATTATAGTGACCGTAATGTTCGGCATATTTGGAAAACTCTGTCGATATTTTCATTTTTTATTGATAATCAATGAGATAATAAAGATAGCAATAACACAAAGCACTATCGTCGCACCCGAAGGTAGGGAGAAATAGTAAGAGAGATTCATACCAAAAACAACACTAAAAAGTGCGAAGAGAAGGGAGAGCAGCATTGTACCCTTAAAACCAAACCGGTACTGCAGGGCAGCTACTGTAGGAATAACCATAAGTGCCCCGATGAGCAAAGAACCCACAACACGGATAGAGAGTGCGATAATAATCGCTACGACCGTTACAAGTAAAAAATTAAGGAATTTCACTTTTATACCGCTTGTTTTTGCAACCTCTTCATCATAGGCAATGAAATAAAGCTCCTTTGAAAAGAGAAGTAAAAAGAGCAAAGAGAGTGAACCAAAGATGACAATAGTCATGACATCACTGTCACCCACTGAGAGAATAGAGCCAAAAAGATAGGAAAAAAGTGAATTGTTAAATGCTCCTCCAAGTGAGACGATGATGACGGCAAGAGCCAGTGAACCTGAGAGTAAAATAGCTAAAATAGCATCGGAATAGAGTGCAAAGGAGCTGCGCAGATACTCAATGAGCCAAGCTGAAATAATCGCAACAGCAACGGCAACCCACAGAGGGTTATAGCCTGCCACCAAGCCTACTGCCACCCCAACAAGAGCAGAGTGTGCCAGTGTTTCACTAATAAGTGAGTAGCGACGTAAAACAACAAATGTGCCACTGAGTGAAGCGAGAATAGCAATGAAGATTCCTGCTATAAAAGCTCTCTGCATAAACTCATACGATAACATCTCTACCATTGTTTCATCCTAATGCTCATGCTCATGCTTATGATTATGAAGGAGATGTGCTTCTATGCCGTAAAGCTCACTCATCTCTTCACAGGAGAGAGCCTCTTTTGGATTATTGCAAATCGTCGCTTTTTGATTGATTGTAAAGAGTCTGCCGATATCATCAGCAATAACTCCAATATCATGTGTAATAAATAAAATAGTGATGCCCTCTTCCTTGTTCAGCGTTGCCAAAAGTTTGTAAAAACGCTGCTGTGACACTATGTCAACGCCCGTATTTGGTTCATCTAAAATCAATATCTCCGGAGAGGATGCAAGTGCACGGGCTATCATAACGCGCTGTCTCTGCCCGCCTGAAAGCGTACCGACCATTTTATCTTTGAGGTCTGCAATATCCATCTTTTGCATTGCATCTTGAACAATCTCTCTATCCTCCTGACTCATACCGGCAAAGATACCTCTCTTCGCAATGCGACCCATATTGACAATATCCTCTACGGTTGCAGGAAAATTTGCATCGACATATGAAGCCCGCTGCGGGACATAGCCTATCTTGTGCCACTCTTTAAAGTGTTTGAGCTTTTTCCCAAAAAGACGAATCTCACCGGATGTCGGCTCTTCAAGCCCAAGCAGCATGCGAATAAGCGTTGTCTTCCCTCCTCCGTTTGGGCCAATAATGGCAATATACTCTCCGTGAAAAACCTGCAAATTGATATTTTGCAAAATTGTCTGTCCATGCACAACAAAAGAGAGGTTTTTCACATCAAAGATAGGCACTTTGAACTTTAATTGCACATGAGCGCCTTAGAGAGTTTATCGAGATTCTGTTGCATGATATCCTCATAACTCAGTTTTGCTGCCGCTTCATCTTTTGTAATGTTGCCAAGCGGCTGAAATACTTCAAGTTGAATATGGGCATCTTTTGCGATTCTTTTAATAACGCTGTCATTGGCGAAATGCTCAAAGAATATGGTCGATACACCATCTTTTTTAATATCTTCCATAATACGTGTAACATCCTTTGCACTCGGCTGTGCTTCTGGGGAGAGCCCTGTAAGTGATACAACATGAAAACCGTAGTTGTGTGAGAGATACCCCAGTGCATTGTGGCTGACAACAACAGTGTCGGCCTTACACGAAGCAAGTCTTTGTCTATACGCTTTATCAAGCTTTTGCAGCATCTCTATGTACTTTTTTGCATTTTGTTCATAGTACACTTTGTTTTGTGGCAAAAGTCTTATAAGCTCTTTTGTAATGATCTCTGTAGCTCTTTGCATATTTGCAAAATCCAGCCAATAGTGCGGATCTGTCGTGTTATGCGCAGAGTCTTCATCATGATGTTCATGATGCTCGTGATGTGCATGTTCATTAGGCTCTAAATGACGCAGTTTGACATATTTGCTCATATCTATCGTTCGTGCTTTAAAAGGAAATCTTTCTACCCACGGTTCCAGCCCTGCTCCGCTGTAAATAATCAAGAAACTTTTTTCTATCTGTGCCATGAGTTGCGGTGTCGGCTCAAAACTGTGTGGATCCACACCAAAAGGGAGGATATGAACAATATCAACCGTATCGCCTGCAACATGAGTCGTAATATCATACAAAGCAAAGGTCGTCACTGCGACAATAGGCTTTTTGTTTTTTGGCTTGTTCGTATCGTTTGCAATGAAAAAGAGTAAAATAGCTATGGCCGCAATTAATATAACAGCTATGATTTTCAAATTTTTCACGCAGATATCCTCAACTTAAATTATTCGTAATTATACCCTCTTTTTGTATTGTTTGATAATATAAGTTTTTTTAGATATAATTCGCCACTTTATTATAGGAAATATATATGACTACAAGTCTTTTACTTATTGTACAAATCGTGCTCGTTATCATCTTGGTAATTGCAGTACTTTTACAAAAAAGCTCAAGCATCGGTCTTGGTGCATACAGTGGTTCTAACGAATCTGTCTTTGGTGCAAAAGGTCCAAACAGCTTCTTAGCCAAAGCGACTTTTACCATTGGATTTTTATTTGTCACCAATACAATCGCGCTAGGGTATATGTACTCAAAAGCAGCACAATCTTCTGTTGTGGATGAAGTTGTAGAAGATACAAATGTTGTAGCACCTACACTGCCGAGTGTACCCGCTGCAAAAGAAGCAAACAGTTCAAAATAGGGAGAATAAGAGTATGCTAGAAGAGATATTTAACGAATGTGAAACAAAAATGCAAGGTGCCATTGAGCATATGCAAAGAGAGTTCAAAACGCTCAGAACCGGTAAAGTGACAACATCAGTTCTTGACAACATAAAAATCGACTACTATGGTACTCCGACACCACTTGATCAAGTAGGTTCTGTTATTGCATCGGATGCTACAACTATTGTTGTTAATCCTTGGGAGAAAAATCTTCTTGGAGATATTGAGAGTGCCATCGCTGCTGCAAACATTGGTGTAAACCCAAACAATGACGGTGATCAGATCAAACTTTTCTTTCCTCCAATGACAGTTGAACAGCGTCAAGAATCTGTAAAGCAGATGAAAGGCATGGGCGAAAAAGCAAAAGTCTCTATCAGAAATGACAGACGTGATGCAAATGATAAAATCAAAAAACTTGAAAAAGAGAAAGAGATTACGCAAGACGAGTCTAAATCTGCTCAAGAGAATGTACAAAAAATTACAGACAAATACATCGCAAAAGTAGACAGCATCTTAAAAGACAAAGAAGCTGAAATATTAAAAGTCTAATCATGGATATTAAACAAATATATATGGATGCAGATGCTCTTTTAGAGGGGCACTTCAAGCTTAGCAGTGGAAATCATTCACAATTTTACCTGCAATCTGCAAAAGTACTTGAAGATCCAAAAACAGCGAAGCTCTTAGCTGACGAATTGGCAAAAGAGATAAAAGCAAGCGGCTTAGAGATAGACACAGTCTGCGCGCCTGCACTTGGCGGACTAATCGCAGGTTTTGCACTAGCGACTGCACTTGATGTCAGAAGTATTTTTGCTGAAAGAGTTGACGGCAAAATGACAATTCGCCGTGGTTTTGAGATAAAACCGGGTGAAAAAGTACTTATGTGTGAAGATATCATCACAACAGGCGGAAGCGCTATGGAAGCCGCAGCAGTCGTGAAAGAACTAGGCGGAGAGATTGTCGGTGTTGCGGCACTGGCAAACCGCGGTTTTTGTCACCGTGAAGGCAGTGAGATACAAACAAAACCTAACTGTAAACTGCCTCAGGATATTCCGTTTTTTGCACTTGCTGACTTTACATTTGAAATGTATACACCAGAGGAGTGTCCTTTATGTAAAGAGGGCAGTGAGGCTATTAAACCAGGCTCACGCGGAAACTAATAAGCTCTTTACTTTCTTTTACTTATAGTTGAGTTGGCATGTTATCATGCGCTCAACAAGTACGCGTGCGACTTCCACTTTTCCATCGACTATTGTCGTGATATCTAAGTCCGCTAACTGCTCCTTTTCTTCTAATGAAACTACTTTCACAATAAGATTTGCATTTTTTGCCACTTTTAAGATCGTCTCACAAATAAGTCGTTTCTTCGTGATATTATCAAGTGTGACAATAATAGCTGCTGCTTTTTCAACATGCAGTGCCTCGACTATAGAAGACTTCGATGCATCACCAAGATAGCACTCGATGCCGTCATTAAGTGCCTCTTTTACATGTTTATTTGAGTTATCTATAACAACAAATGAGGCATCAAGATCCTCAAGATATTTTGTTACAAATTTCCCGACAACACTGTATCCACAGACAACGACATGATTTTCTCTCTCTGCGAGAGCAGACATATCTGTTACAATATCTTTCTCTTTTATAAAAGAATCAACAAAAGCACTTACCTTTCCAATGAAAAAAGGTGTTACAATCATAGAGAAAATGACAATAAGCACAAGGAGTGATGCCAAATCTTCTTCGATAATACCACCCGATGCCGCCAAAGCAAAAATGACAAAAGAGAACTCCCCTATCTGTGAGAGCAGCATCGCTGTTTTTAAGGAGTTTGCACTGTTAGAACTCAAACGCAGCAGCAGAAAAATAATTGTCATCTTTACAAATAAAACAAGAAAGAAAAAACCAATAATAATACCAATATGCTCTACAAACAGTGTCACATCGATTTTCATACCGACAACAACAAAGAATGTTCCAAGCAAAATATCTTTAAAAGGTGCAATGTCTGCTTCAACCTTATGATGATACTTCGTCTCCGCTATAATCATCCCTGCAACAAAAGCGCCAAGTGAATAGGTAAAGCCCATAGCAGAAGCAAAGAGCGAGGCACCCACTACAATGAACAACACTGAGCCCATAAAGAGCTCATCAAGATCTGAAGAGGCTGAAAAATGCAGCAGCCATGCCACGATTCTTTTTCCGACGGTAAGTAAAATACCCACAACAATGACAGCACTACTGAGCGTATGCCATAGAATCGTCAGAACACTCTCATTGCCTTCATTGGTTAAAAAGCCTATGAGAATTAAAATAGGAATAACTGCAATATCTTGAAAGATAAGAATACCCGTTGCACTCTGTCCATAGCTTGTATATATCTCTTTAGAAGCTTTGAGATAGGAAAGCACGACAGCTGTTGAAGAGAGTGAGAATGCAAGTGCTATAATGAGCGATGGCTGGCTAGCGAGACCAAAGAAATAGTGTGCTACGAGATAGACGATCACAGAGGTAAAGGCCACCTGCATCAGACCATTGCCGAAAATATCCTTTTTCATATGTCCCATTTTTTCCAGAGATATCTCAAGCCCTATGGTAAACATCAAAAAGACAATACCAAAATCAGCTATCATCTCCAACTCATGCGAGTGACCTGCATCACGCAGATCAAAGGCATACACAATGATAGTTCCCGTCAAAATGTAGCCGATTATTTGTGAAATCCCTATTTTTTTCAGAAAAATATTGATAACAATAGAGATACCAAGCGCTGCAATAATATAGAGTAAAATATCTTCCATAAGCAAACTTTCATAATTTAATAAGTCATTATATACTATAATCGCGATAATAAATAAGCTATATGGAGATTTTTATATGACGAAATACATTTTTGTTACCGGAGGCGTTTTAAGCTCTCTTGGAAAAGGGATTACAGCTGCTAGTGTTGGTACACTGCTTAAACACTCCGGCAAGAATGTTGGTATGTTAAAAATCGATCCATACATCAATGTTGATCCTGGAACGATGTCTCCACTTGAACACGGTGAGGTTTTTGTAACAAAAGATGGAGCGGAAACTGACCTTGACATTGGAAACTATGAAAGATTTTTAGATACCTCATTTTTAAAAAGCTCCAACTTCACGACAGGACAGGTTTACTCTTCTGTAATTGAGCGTGAGCGTGCCGGCGGTTATCTTGGGCAGACGATTCAGGTCATTCCACACATCGTTGGTGAGATTGTCAAGCGTATTAAAGAAGCAGGTGAAGGGCACGACATTTTAGTTGTCGAGCTTGGAGGAACTGTTGGAGATATCGAAGGGCTGCCATTTATGGAAGCGATTCGTCAGATGAAGCATGACGATGAAGTTGCAGGTACTTTTTTTATCCATGTAACGCTTATTCCTTACATCAAAGCAGCAGGGGAGCTTAAATCTAAACCGACACAGCACTCTGTTCAGGAACTTCGCCGTATCGGTATCACACCACAGATGATTATTGCACGGAGTGAAAATCCACTGCCAAAGACTTTCAAGAAAAAACTTGCAATGAGCTGTGATGTTAACGCAGACAGTGTCATTGAAGCAACGGATGCCGCAAGCATATATGATGTGCCAATGAGTTTTTTACGCCAAAACATCCTCAAGCCGATTGCAAAAGAGCTCGAACTTGGTGAGCTTGAGCCAAACATGGAAGAGTGGGACTCTTTAGTCAAAAAAATCGTACAACCGCAAGGTCGTGTGGTTATTGGTTTTGTAGGGAAATATCTCGCACTCAAAGAGTCTTACAAATCATTGACAGAAGCACTTATTCACGCAGGTGCACACCTTGATTCCAGAGTTGAGATCTGCTGGGTAGATTCCGAAGAGATTGAAGAGCGCGGGGCAGAAGCACTGCTTCGTGATTGTGACGGTATTCTTGTTGCGGGCGGTTTTGGTTCTCGCGGTGTTGAGGGCAAGATTGAAGCCATCAAATATGCCAGAGAGAACAAAGTGCCTTACCTTGGAATATGTCTCGGTATGCAGCTCACGCTTGTCGAGTATGCAAGAAATGTTCTCGGATTTAAGGGGGCAAACTCTGTTGAGTTTGATGAGAATACACCATATCCTATGATCTATCTTATCGATAACTTTTTAGACCAAAGCGGTGGTATGCAGCTGCGTACACACCAATCTCCAATGGGTGGAACACTCCGTCTTGGAGAGTATCCTTGTGATACAAAAGAGGGTTCAATCCTCCGTGAGGCATACCATGGAGCAAAAACAATCTATGAACGTCATCGCCACCGTTATGAAGCAAACCCTGCTTATAGGGAAGAGCTTGAAAAAGCCGGTATGATAGTAACAGGTGAGTCAAATGGGCTTATTGAAACTGTTGAAGTAAAAGACCATCCATGGTTTCTAGGTGTACAGTTTCACCCTGAATTCACATCGAGACTCCAGACTCCAAACCCTTCAATACTTGCATTTGTCAATGCCAGTTTGAATGCTGAATAATACGCCGCATATAACAAAATCAGACCTTTTTGAAATTCTATCAGCAAGGTTTGATGCAGAGAAAAAACTCTCCGAAATTCCCAATCCCTCTTTGCTTCATGATGCCGACAAAGCGGCTAAAAGAATTGCTCACGCAATACAAAACAAAGAGCGCATCACACTCGTAGGGGATTACGATGTCGATGGCGTGAGCTCCACAGCCATTATGGTCGATTTTTTCAGACAGATACCCTACCCGCTTGAAGCTGTCATTCCAAACCGCTTCACGGACGGCTATGGTGTTAATCCTACTGTTTTGGAACGAATCGATGCTGACCTCGTTCTCACGGTCGATAACGGTATCACAGCCATAGCGGCTGCAGATATCTGTAAAGAAAGAGGTATTGATCTTATCATTACAGATCACCATACTCCCTCAAAAACACTCCCTGATGCTTACGCAATTGTTGATCCGAAACTTCCTGCGTGCAATTACCCTTTTAAAGAAATTTGTGGAGCAGAAGTTGCTTGGCTGCTCTTGGCGCTTGTGAAAAAAGAGCTTGCCTTACAGATAGATATGCGGCAGTTTTTAGATATCTTGGCAGTGGCTATCATTGCAGATGTTATGCCGCTTATTGACATCAACAGAACCCTCGTCAAAGAGGGTCTCAAATATATGATGCACGCAAAGCGCCCTTCTTCCATAATCATTCGAGATTTTTTAAATAAAAGCGCCATTTCCAGTGAGGACATCGCTTTTATGATTGCACCACGCATCAACTCGGCAGGACGACTTGAAGATGCTTCCATCGCACTTGAGTTTTTCACAGCAACCGATACACACACAGCCTACAAACAGTTTGAACTCTTAGGCCAGCTCAATGAACTGCGTAAAGAGATCGAAGCACAGACAACCAAAGAGGCAATGGCCTCTGCAAATGAGAACGATAAGGTCATTGTTGTAGCACAAGAAGCATGGCATGAAGGTGTCGTTGGCATCGCTGCTTCACGCTTAGTAGATAGGTTTGAAAAGCCTGCTATCGTTTTAAGCATCAAAGACGAAGAGGCAAAAGGGAGTGCTCGAAGTATCGGAAATGTCAGTATTTACGAGCTAATAAAAGAAAATGAACATTTGTTAACTAAGTTTGGCGGACATAAAATGGCTGCCGGTCTCTCGCTCCTGCGTAAGGATATCGATGCTTTTAGAGAGGCTGTCAATGCAAGTGCTCAAAAGCTTGATGCAGAGGATTTTTTACCCACAGAGAACATTACAGGTGTTTTGGCAACAGAGGATATAGACCTTGAGCTCTTGGATCTCTTAGAGAGTTTCGAGCCTTACGGGGAAGCAAATCTTCGCCCAAGCTTTTTGCTCCATGAAGCCGAAGTTGTCAGTATCAAGCTCATGGGTGCAGACAAATCCCACTCACGCATTGAAGTACGCCAGTATCCTCACCAAAAAAAAACCATAGAGCTCATCACTTTTCGGACTATTTTTGAGATGCCAACAGACAGAAAAATCAGTTGCTCTTACTCTGTAAGCAAAAATGAGTTTAACGGAAGGGTATCCGTGCAGTTTTTAGTAAAAAAGATCTACAATGCAGCAAACTAAATGCCTTAAATTTCGCGCTGATATTTTAGATATTGACACCTTTAACAATGGGCAAGTTGCCATTACAAGCCACAATCAAAACATTAAAATTCTTCTGCCGCAAGAGTGTAAAGTTATACAAAATCTTTACTTTGACCTCTTGGGAGAGAAGACCTCTGCCATTGCTTTTCATCCAACACAAGCAATTGCAGCGATTGCAAATGCTGCAACACTCTATATTTTAGACACTACACATCGTGATATTTTACAGACTATAGTCACACATGACGGCGCTGTTGAGATAATTTTTACACTCAAAAAACCATGAAGATTTAGAAAACATCAAACAAGATGATTATAAAAATGCTCTGCTTGGTGCACAAAATTATGAAAAATTGCAGCACTTTTATAAAAACTACAAATTTGCGCTCGCCTATGCCTTATGTGAAAAATTTCCCGCACTTAAATTCACTCCTGAGTATGAAAAAATGGAGCGCTCTTACAAAAAAAGTTTTATGCTTGCACAAAAATATCTCTTGATGCAACGCACAGACAAAGCAAAAGAGATTCTTGAACCCTTTGCCACCGTAAGTCAAAACGAGCCATGATACAGCTTCTATTACGTCAGAACAAGCAGTTTTTAGAGTTTTTACAGGCTGTTTCACACAAAGAGTTTGCGATTTACTGCGTCTCAGCTTTCACGCAAAGATAAAAGAAGATCTCCAAAGACATCAATACAAACAAGCGGAGAATCTTATCTACTCTTACATTGACATCTTTTGGCATGGACAGTGAAATAAAACAGCTCATGCAGGCCTTTGAAAAAATAACGCAACAGACACTTGCCATTACTTTCACGCAGCAAAAGCACAAAGAACGCAATAGTTGGCGTTATACGGACATTAATTAGATTTTTGCCCTATCTCCATCATCCCTGTCAGCTCTTGCACAGTTTGATCAAATTGAGAGATATACATCGCCCCCTGTGAAATAAAACGCATCATCGCATCTTTTTTTGCAATAGCTTCATCGAGTTCTACATCACTTCCCTGCACATATGCACCGATACGGATGAGCGTTTCATTCTCTTTTAGCAGTGTATAGAGACGGCGAAATTTCATGACCGCCTTAAAATGTTCCTCTGAAATAATATCGTTCATAACCCTTGAGGCAGAGTTGAGAATATGCACAGGGGGGTAGATTCCAAAATTTGTCATCTCACGCGAGAGGACAATATGCCCGTCTAAAATGGAACGGGATTGATCGGCAATTGGATCGCTCATATCATCACCTTCGATGAGAACAGTAAAAAAAGCAGTAATACTTCCTTTTCCTTCTTCTTTGCCTGCTCGCTCCATAAGCTGCGGCAACAGTGTCAAAGAAGAGGGCGGGTAGCCTTTGGAGGTTGGCGGTTCACCAAGAGCCAGCCCTATCTCACGCTGCGCCATAGCAAAACGCGTTACCGAGTCCATAATGAAAAGAACATCTTCTCCCTTGTCCTTAAAATATTCTGCTACGCTCATTGCGGCAAAAGCACCATATTTACGCATTAAAGGTGAGTCATCGGAAGTTGCCACGATTATGACCGTATTTGTCAGATCACCACCGAGATTTTTCTCGATAAACTCCGGAACTTCACGCCCACGCTCTCCAATAAGTGCCACAACTTTAATAGGTGCATCTGCACCACGAACGATCATTCCCATCAGTGTTGATTTTCCGACACCGCTTCCTGCAAAAATACCGAGTTTCTGTCCTTTTCCACAGGTTAAGAGTCCATCAATGCTCTTCACACCGACAGAGAAGACTTCATCTATCATACCGCGTTTCATAGCCGCTATCGGCGCTTTAATAATAGGAGAGAGTTTGGAGGGTTTAAGAGAGCCTTTACCGTCAATAGGGCGCATAAAAGGATCGACCACACGTCCTAAAAGTGAAGCTCCTACAGGGATATTGAGTCCTGTAGAGTCTAAAAACACCTTATCGCCCGAACGAAATCCCTCCACAAATGAAAAGGGCGTTATGTAAAAAACATCCCCGTCTATCTCAGTAACCATACCTACTGTTTCTAAACTGTTTTCATTCGAGACGATTTTTACCATATCACTGATGCTGACATTAAGTCCACGGGCAGTAATAACCGTTGCATTGATTTTCACGACTTCACCAAAAGCTACGGAGTAATTCTTTTGTGCAAGTTTAGCTTTGAGTGAAGAGAGCGGCATTGCTAGTATCTTGTCCCTGTCGGGGAATTGATGAGAGAGAAAAATTCAGCGCGTGTTTTTTCATCTTTTTTAAAGAGCCCACGCAGTGCAGAGGATGTTGTCGTTGAGTTTATTTTCTCGACTCCCCGCATCTCCATACACATATGCCGTGCTTGAATAACCACAGCTACCCCTTTAGGTTCTATGGTATCCATAATTGCATCGGCTATCTGCTCAGTGAGTTGTTCTTGAATCTGCATGCGACGTGCAAAAACATTGACAACACGAGGAATTTTTGAGAGTCCGACCACTTTTCCGTCCGGAATGTAAGCAACATGCACACGACCGATAATTGGCAGTAGATGATGTTCACAAGTAGAGTAAAACTCTATATCTTTGATAAGTACCATCTCGTCATTTGAGCTTGTAAAAAGTGCAGAGGAGAGAATCTCCTGTGGATCCTCTTTATAGCCACCATAAATAAACTCATACGCTTTTCGTACACGTTTTGGAGTGTCTAGCAGACCCTCACGCGAAGGGTCTTCTCCAACATGCTGCATCATTGTTTTTACTGCATTTTCAAATGCTTCATTTTTAGTGGACAACTTTTTGACCTTTAGTGAATAAAAATATGTGGAACAATAAGAGGATATTTTTTCATCTTACGGTAGATATGTTTTCTTACTACCTGACGAAGATCACCCTCTAGTGTTTTTGGATTACCAATAAGCCCCGGCTTCATATTAAGTAAGAAGTTTTCAATAATCTCTTCCATCTCTTTTGCAAAGGCTTTGTCACGCTTATCTGCAACAATACCAAAAGTTGTCACTTTCGGCTTATCCATCATTTTGCCTGTCTGCTCGCTGACCTGAGCAACAATCATAACAACACCATCTGTTGCAAGTTTTTGACGATCAAGAACGATATCATCTTCGATCTCATAATTGCTTTGATTATCAATATATGTTTTACCTGTCTTAACAGTTTTAACTTTTCTCATATATTTCGGTGCAACTTCGATCTGTTCACCATCTGTCATAAGTAAGATATTGCGCTCTGGAACACCACACAGCATTCCTGTCTCTTTATGCTTCATAACATGATTATACTCACCATGCACAGGTAAAAAGAATTTTGGGTTCACAAGACGCAGCATAAGCTTTTGCTCTTCTATTGACGCGTGTCCTGAAACGTGAAGATCTTTATCCATCGCAACTCTTGCACCACATTTTTGCAGGTGATTGAGCATTTGAGAGATGCTGCCTTCATTCCCAGGAATGGCACGAGAAGAGAGTATGATCAAGTCAGTCGGTTTTATCTTTACATGTCTGTGCTCGCCAATACTCATTCTAAAGAGTGCTGAATTCGCCTCTCCTTGAGAACCTGTTGTTACAATAAGAACATCTTTATCACTCAAGCGTGAGACTTCATCTGCATCGATAAAAACATTTTTTGGAATACGAATATAGTCATACTGTAAGGCAACTTCAATATTTCTCTCCATTGAACGCCCAATTACACACACTTTACGCCCATACTTAATACCATACTGGATAGCCTGAAAAACACGGTGAATGTTCGAGCTGAAAGTTGAGAGAAGGATACGCCCTTCTGCTTTTGAAAAGACACGATCAAGTGCAGGAGCAACTGAAAGTTCCGAAGGTGTCGGATTTGGATTGTGTGAGTTCGTTGAGTCACTTAAAAGACACAACACCCCTTTATCTCCATAGTATGCCAAACGATGCAAGTCAGCAGTATAACCATCTACCGGTGTATGATCTATTTTAAAATCACCTGTATGGATAATAGTTCCCGCCTCCGTTGTTATGGCAATTGATGAAGAGTCTAAGATCGAGTGTGTCATATGCATCCACTCTATTTCAAAATCATTACCGATTTTATAGACTTTTCGCTTCTCAACAGGATTGAAATAGCGTCTAAACTCTTTAAGATGATGTTCATCGAACTTATTTCCTATCATAGCAAGTGGAAGTGGTGTTCCATAGATAGGAAACTGCATCTCTCTAAAAAGGTACGGTACTGCACCAATGTGATCTTCGTGTGCGTGTGTGATGATAATACCGACGATCTTGTCTTTGATCTCGCGAATGTAAGAGAAATCAGGAATCAAAATATCAACACCATGCATCTCTTCATCCGGAAAGCTCATACCGACATCGATAAGTATCGCTTCATTATCTGTTTCAAATACTGCGATGTTTCCACCAATCTCACCAAGTCCACCCAGTGGTGTGATACGCACTTTTGCTTTTGAGTTGAGATCTAGCTTATAGTGAGGATTAAGTCTTTGTTTATGCGCCTCTTGATTTTTGACAACAAAAGATTTAAGCATCTCATTAACTGGGGCAGGGCCTCTTTTGTGACGATTACGGTTTTTATTCTTATTGTTACCTGATTTAGCATTTTGATTGCCATTACTTTTGTTTTTATCCCCGCCTTGTCTATTTTGGTTATTGTTAGGTCTGCGGTTGTTGTTTCTTCTGTTGTTATTTGGTTTGCGGTCTGTTTGAGGTTTACTTTGTTGTACCTCTTTTGTTTCTTCTGCCATCCAAACTCCTTTATAAAATTGTATAGAGTTGGTGATAGTCCTTCGTGCTAACTTGATGAGGGCGAATCGTTAATGCAAGTCCAAGCTTTTCAAAAGCCTCTTGAAGTTTTGCCTTCTCATACTGAGAAGAGAGATTTTTCACTAAGGTCTTTCGAGGCTGTGTGAACGCAACTCTTAACATGTCCTCGAACTCTTTTTGACTTCTGTCTCTCTTCTTTTGTATGAGAAAAACAGCAGAATCCACTTTGGGCTGTGGATCGAATGCAGTTGGCGGAACTTTTGTGACAATCGCTGTCTCTCCTACACTTTGGGCAATTATTCCCAAAGAACCAAATACTTTCTCTCCACTTGTCGCGCAAAATTTCTCTGCTACTTCAAGCTGTACCATTACAAGTATGTTTTTACACATCGGATCTGCGAGTGCTTTGAGCATGATGTTCGTAGCTATATAGTAGGGCAAGTTTGCCACCAAGTCATACGGCTCATCTATCAAAGAATTCTTCCAAGCCTGTAAAACATCTCCGCAGTGGATGCGGAGTCGCTTGGTAGCGATCTCTTCTTTAAACGTACTTTGTAACAGTTTACATAAATCGGTATCTACCTCAAAAGCTTCTACACTTTTGACATCAACTAAAAATTTAGTTAAATCACCTAAGCCAGGTCCAATCTCTACGACTTTATTGTCATTATTGGGCATCGCTTCGACGATTTTTCTTAAAACGGACTCATCTTTTAGAAAGTTCTGTCCAAACTTTTTCTTTGCTACAACATTTTCTTTATTCATAAGAGCTAGTCTATACTAAAAATACTTATAAAAAGGTAACAGATAGTAAAAAAGTTATATTTTTTCATCTTTTCCTACATTTGCATGACAGAATCTAGCTTTTCTTGTGCAACAGCTTCCAAACGTCTCTCCAGCCTTTCTACCTCATTTACAAATTCTTTGGCATATCTTTGCATACTATTTAGAAGTTGTTCTGCTTGCTTTTGTTCTTCTTCATTGAGATTCTGACGTTTTGCACCCATAAGCTTAGAGAAAAAACCTGCTTTTTTTGCATCGGAAAAGTATATATTGTAGATTTTAAAATACTCTTCATGTAATTGCTGATGGAGGTTTTCTATATTTTGCATGCACTCTAAAGGATTATTGAAAAGTTTTTTAATTTTTGTCCTTCATTGTAAAACAATTGTCCAAACTCACTTTCACGTGCCTCAACAGGTACCACACCCTCATCACTTTTTATGCCACCAATAAGATTTTTAGCAGTGTCAATCCATTGCGAATCAGAATTCTTTGCTTTTGTAGTTTTTCTATAATTTCATCTTTTGTCATTGTATTCCATTCCTAAACTTTATACATTATATTATGTTATAGATTAAACAACAATAAAGCTTTTGTATAGAAATGTTTCACGTGAAACAATAAATCATTTTAAGTCTAGAAGTGTATAATTTCATCATGAAAAACTATTTTGCGAAAAGAATTATTCCTTGTTTAGATGTTAAAGATGGTCGTGTGGTCAAAGGAGTCAACTTTGTTGGCCTCAAAGATGCAGGAGACCCTGTTGAAGTTGCTCGTAGATACAATGAAGAGGGTGCAGATGAACTGACGTTTTTAGATATAACTGCTTCATCTGACAACCGCGACACAATTGTCGATATCGTGGCAGAAGTTGCTCATGAGATCTTTATTCCCCTCACAGTAGGTGGCGGCATTAGAAAACTTGAAGATATCTACAAACTCCTCAATGTCGGTTGCGACAAAGTAAGTGTGAACTCTGCAGCAATCAAACGACCTGAGCTTATTGATGAAGGTGCAAAACGTTTTGGTTCGCAATGTATTGTAACGGCTATTGATGTAAAGAAAAATGAAAAAGGCACGTACAATGTTTACCTTAATGGTGGGCGTGTCGATACAGGCATCGATGCACTTGCGTGGGCAAAAGAGGTCGTGGAGCGGGGCAGCGGTGAAATACTCCTTACTTCCATGGATACAGACGGGACTAAAGCCGGTTTTGAACTAAACATCACAGAACAGATCTCAAAAGCCGTCAATGTTCCTGTCATAGCAAGTGGCGGAGCAGGAACTATGGAGCATATAAAAGAGGCTTTTGAACATGGTGCAGATGCCGCACTTGCTGCATCTATCTTTCACTATAAAGAGATAGATATTATGGATCTTAAATACTATCTCCATGACAACAATATTCCTGTGAGACTCTAAATGATAATCTGCGCAGGAAATAGTGAAACTTTCTCTTTTGCAACACCTATGGGGGTAGGGCTTATAGAGACTGCTATGAATCTCGCGCGACTCTGTTTGTTTGATAAGCCAGAGTTTTTACTCTTTGTAGGAACAGCGGGAAGCTATGGAGATCAGAAGATATTTGACATTGTTGAGAGTAAAACTGCAGCGAACATTGAGCTTGCCTTTTTAAACAATGATGCTTATACACCTTTAGAGAATGTCATTTCCACTAATACAACGAATACGAAAGATATCATTGTCAACTCTTCAAACTATATAACGACGAATGAAGATTTAGCTAAAAAGTTTCTCAAATTTGGTATAGGAATTGAAAATATGGAGTACTTCTCAGTACTCTCTGTGGCCAAAGAGTTTGAGATTCCTGCCGGTGGTGTTTTTTGTATAACAAACTATACTAACAAGAATGCGCATGATGATTTTTTAAAGAATCATGCAGAGGCAAAAGCACTTCTTGAAACATATGTAACAAAACGCATAAAGGAACTCACATCACGATGAATGAACTCAAACCTTCTCTCTTGGACTTTACGCTCAAAGAACTCACAAACTTAGTCAAACCCTCTTTTCGCGCAAAGCAGATATATGGTTGGCTCTATCATCAATATGCTGAAGATTACGATGTAATGAAAAACATTCCCAAGGTCATGAAAGAAGAACTTGCAGCAAAACATCTTGTGAATCCTATGAAAATAGTGCGCAAAGAGGAGTCAAGTGATGGAACGATCAAGTACCTTTTTAAACTTCAAGATGGCAAAACAGTGGAGGCTGTTTGGTTGAAAATGAAAGATGCGCAGTATAATGCTAACGGAGAGCTCACGCAAGAGGCGAAATATACCATTTGTGTTTCAACACAAGTAGGATGTAAAGTAGGGTGTTCTTTTTGTCTAACAGCAAAAGGGGGCTTCACCAGAGACTTGACAGCCGATGAGATAGTTGCGCAGGTTGTCAATCTCAAACGTGATAACGCACACAAACATAACCGTAAAATAAATATCGTCTATATGGGAATGGGTGAGCCACTTGATAATCTTACTAACCTTGCAAAGGCCATTGAGATTTTTAAAGAAGAAGAGGGTCTTGCAATATCGGGCAAAAGACAAACTGTGAGCACAAGCGGACTGAGCAATAAGATAGACCAGCTCGGCCAAATGAATCTGGGTGTGCATATAGCCATTTCACTTCATGCTGTTGATGATGAGCTGCGTACAGAGCTCATTCCAATGAATAAAGCCCATAACATCAACTCTATCATAGAAGCCGTTAAACGCTTTCCTATAGATACACGCAAACGTGTTATGTTTGAGTATCTTGTTATTAAGGATAAAAATGATGATCTTAGCAGTGCCAAGAAGCTGGTAAAACTTCTCTCAGGCATCAAAGCGAAGGTCAATCTTATCTATTTTAACCCTTATCCAGGCACACCGTATGAGCGACCTAGTTATGAAGATATGTTTACCTTTCAAGAGTATCTTATCAAGCACGGACTGCTCTCTACCATACGTGATTCAAAAGGCATAGATATCTCAGCAGCATGCGGACAACTCAAAGAAAAAACACAAAACGAAATTAACAATTAGATAACAACTCTAGGAGTATAATTCCAATAAATTAATGAAAGGCTTGTAATGGGTGATTTATCCGGTGTAGATATTGCAGAAGTAATTTTATTGGTAATTGTAGTTGGTATCGGAGTTGGTGGTTTTATCTGGGCAGCGACAAAAGAGGACTAAACAGATCTTATAAGAGTGACGACCAACACACCAGGGAGGTCGTCTATGAATGTAATAATACCCTACTATTCTTAAATAA
>VCAX01000023.1 GCA_013607665.1 Campylobacterota bacterium
CGTGGACCGATGATGCAGTTTACACACATCAGAACTTTTCCAAATGCAAAATTTCGTGAGGTAGTTCGCCCAAACTTTGATACACTCTACTCTCTTGCTTGGGTTGATGTGAGTAAAGAACCTGTGATTTTAAGTGTTCCTAGAGTCAAAGATCGCTTCTATATGCTACCGATGTATGATATGTGGACAGACACTTTTGCTGTAGTAGGTACCTATGCCAACGGAAATGATGCGGGTCACTTTGCACTCTGTATGCCCGATTGGGAGGGGAAACTTCCAAAAGGGGTAAAGCGCATCAATGTAACAACTCCGATTTTTTGGTTTATTGGTCGTACACAGACAAACGGACCAAAAGATTATGAATATATCCATAAAATTCAGGATGGATTTAAACTCACACCACTAAGTTACTTTGTAAAAGGTAAACCTTACAAACCTGCTTTCAAAAAAGATCCAACAGTCGATGATGAAACACCGCCGATGAAACAGGTTGAGCAGATGGATGCCAAAACTTTTTTCACTATGGCGATGCAGTTGATGCAAAAACATCCTCCTCACGCAACAGACCAAGTTCGCCTTGACAGAATGGCACGCATTGGGATCACGCCGGGGGGATTTGATTATGACAAACTCTCTCCTGAAATAAAAGCAGCCCTTGAAAATGCTGTTGCAAAAAGTCATGATGTTATGCGTACCTATTGCCAAAGATCGGTACAATCGTTAATGGCTGGCAGATTCCTACAAAAAGTGTAGGGGTTTACGGTATTGACTATCTTCAACGCGCTACAACTGCATTGTATGGTTTAGGAGCCAACCCTTACTACTGGGCGCTCTACCCACTCAATGTTACCGATAAAAACGGCAAAGTTCCAATGGGAGATAAAAAATATGTTATTCATTTTGACAAAGGGCAGCTCCCTCCTGTTGATGCATTTTGGTCGATTACGATTTATGACAAAGATGGTTTTCCTATCGACAATTCAATAGATCGCTATGCTCTGGGTGATCGTGATGACATGAAATTCAATAAAGATGGCTCTTTAGATATCTACATCCAAGCAAAAGCTCCATCAAAAGAGAAAAAAAGCAACTGGTTGCCAAGTAATGGAAAACAAGAAGTTGTAAGCCTTGTACTTCGTATGTATGGCCCTAAACAAGTGGCGATTGACGGAAAATGGCAGCCTCCTTATCTTGAAGAGGTAAAATAAGAGTGCTTTAGGGGGGCTTTTTGCCCCTTATGCCTATTTGGTAAAAATCCGAAGTTACATTGCTAATCCTGAATCTGCTAATTTACAAAAAAATAAAAATCATTAATAAAAGTTTTATATTTGTTTTGGTATAATCCCAATCCGCTTTAGAGTTTTAACAAAGAAAAAGAGTATTTCTATCTATATTAATAGAGTATAGATAAAAGTATTGGCCAAGTTCCTGCTCTTTTTAAGAGTGGTGCAATTTTGCCTAGAAACACTAAAGACAACAAAGACAAGGACTTACGATGAAAGTAAGAGCTTCAGTAAAGAAAATGTGTGATGACTGTAAAGTTATCAAAAGAAGAGGGATTGTAAGAGTGATCTGCAAGAACCCTAAACATAAACAGAGACAAGGATAACCATGGCTCGTATTTCTGGTGTTGATTTACCTAAGAAAAAGAGAATAGAGTATGGTCTAACATACATCTATGGAATTAGTCTTCATACTTCACGCATGATTTTAGATGCAACAGGTATTGACTATAACAAAAGAGTTTTCGAACTAAACGAAGAAGATGTAGCAGCGATTACAAAAGAGATCCGTGAAAACCATATGGTTGAGGGTGATTTACGTAAAAAAGTTGCTATGGACATCAAAGCACTTATGGATTTAGGAAGCTACCGTGGTCTTCGCCACCGTCGTGGTCTTCCGGTTCGTGGACAAAAAACTAAGACAAATGCGCGTACTCGTAAGGGTAAACGTAAAACTGTCGGCGCAGCATAAGGATTAAAATATGGCAAAAAGAAAAGCTGTTAGAAAAAAAGTAGTCAAAAAGAATGTATCTCGCGGGATCATTCATATTGCAGCGTCATTTAACAACACATTAGTAACTATTACTGATGAGATGGGAAATATGATCGCTTGGAGTTCTGCTGGTAGCCTTGGTTTCAAAGGTTCTAAAAAATCTACGCCGTTTGCAGCACAAGCAGCAGTTGAAGATGCAGTAGAAAAAGCAAAAGTACATGGTATCAAAGAGCTTGGTATCAAAGTACAAGGTCCTGGTTCCGGTCGTGAGACAGCAGTTAAATCTGTTGGTGCTATCGAAGGAATCCGTGTTACATTTATGAAAGATGTTACACCACTGCCACACAACGGTTGTCGCGCACCTAAGCGCCGTAGAGTTTAAGGAGATTACTGATGGCAAGATATAGAGGTCCAGTAGAAAAAATCGAGAGAAGATTTGGAGTAAGCCTTAACTTAAAAGGTGAGCGTCGTTTAGCAGGAAAATCTGCTTTAGAAAAGCGTCCGTATGGTCCAGGTCAACATGGTCAGCGTCGTAAAAAAGTTTCTGAGTATGGTCTGCAGCTCAATGAGAAACAAAAAGCGAAATTTATGTATGGTATTTCTGAAAAGCAATTCCACGCACTTTTCGTTGAAGCAAAACGCCGTGATGGAAATACAGGTACAAACCTTATTACACTCATCGAGCAAAGATTAGACAATGTTGTTTACAGAATGGGATTCGCATCTACTCGTAGATTCGCTCGTCAGCTTGTAACACATGGTCACATCCTTGTAGATGGTAAAAAAGTAGATATCCCTTCTTACCGTGTTAAACCGGGTCAAAAAATAGAAGTAAAAGAGTCTAGCAAAACAAACAACCAAGTTCAACGTGCTATTGAACTTACAAACCAAACAGGTCTTGCTCCATGGGTTGACATCGATGCTGAAAAAGTTTTTGGTATCTTTACTCGCCTTCCAGAGCGTGAAGAAGTTGTTATTCCAGTTGAAGAACGTTTAATCGTTGAGCTTTACTCGAAATAATAATTAATAAAAAGGGCGTAAAAGTATGAAAAAAATTAAAACTACTCCACTTGCTCCTCAAGAGTTTGAGGTAGAACAAATTAGTGAGAATGAAGCAAATATTATGGCATATCCGTTTGAGACGGGTTATGCTATCTCTTTAGCTCATCCACTTCGCCGTTTTCTATTAAGCAGCTCAGTTGGTTATGCACCTATCGCTATTAAAATCGAAGGTGCAAAACATGAGTTTGACTCAGTTTGTGGTATGCTCGAAGATATTTCTGATTTTATTTTAAATCTTAAAGAGATTCGTTTTAAACTAAACAATGATGCAACAGAAGCAGAGATAAACTACAGCTTTGCAGGTCCATGTACTATTACAGGTGCGGATTTGAGCAATGATGAAGTTACAATTGTTACTCCTGATGCTCCACTTGCAACACTTAATGAAGATTCTACATTGAACTTCAGCATTAAGATTGCACAAGGTATCGGGTATGTAGCAAGTGAAGATACAAGTGCTGAAGTAGCAGATGATGATTATATTGCACTGGATGCTTACTTCACACCTGTACGAAGTGCAACATATAAGATTGAAAATGTACTTGTAGAGGACAATCCTAACTTTGAAAGAGTTGTTATGAACATCAGAACTGATGGTCAGATCTCTCCAATCGATGCATTTAGAAACTCTTTAGAGGTTATGTACGCACAATTAGCGGTATTTAACTCAGAGATCAGTATCAAAGCGCCAAGTACAATTGAGAGAGTTGAGGAGTCACCGGATCTTAAAAAACTAACTACTAACATAGATAGTTTAGGATTAAGTGCTCGTAGTTTTAACTGTCTTGATCGCTCAAATATTAAACTTGTCGGTGAAATTGTACTTATGAGTACAAATGATCTGAAAAATGTAAAAAATCTTGGTAAAAAATCTTACGATGAGATCGTAGAGAAGATTCAAGAGTTCGGTTTTACAGTTGGTGCTGATTTAGATGATGATGTAGCAACTGCACTAAAAAAGAAAATTGAAGCAGCTTCTTAAGAAGCGCTAATTAAAGAGGAATAAGATATGAGACACCGTCATGGATATCGTAAACTAGGTCGTACAAGTGCTCACCGTAAGGCACTTTTAGCGAATCTTAGTATTTCGTTAATTGAACATGGTAAAATTGAGACTACTGCTGTAAAAGCTAAAGAGCTTCGCTCTTATGTTGAGAAGTTAATCACTACTGCAACTAAGGGTGACTCTAACGCTCACAGAGCAGTATTTGCTGCGCTTCAAAACAAAGAAGCAACAAAAAAACTAGTAAATGAAGTTGCACCACAGTATGCTGAGCGTGCAGGTGGTTACACTAGAATTACTAGAACACGTATTCGCCGTGGTGATGCTACACCAATGGCATTTATCGAATTAGTATAATACGACACTAATTTATACAAAAGAGGCTTTTTGCCTTTTTTGTGCTACTCTACACTTTCCACATTCTAAAATACTTAACAATCTAGGATATTACTATGAGTACTTTCGCATTTGGAACTTACAGAGTCAATGATGAAAATCTATTGCATATCGAGGCACTCAAAGAGGCCATAGAACTTGGCGTCAGAGTGATTGAGACAGCTCCTTACTATACAGACGGTGGTGCACAGAGGGCTGTTAAAAAAGTAATGGAGCTCTTTGAAGATGACATTCGCTCAGAGATAGAAATCATCTCAAAATGCCTGCTGCCACAAGATGAGAGTGTTCCTGCCGCAGCAGCAATCAACGAGCAGATAGACACATCTTTAGAAAATCTCAAACTTCTGAGTATTTCTTGTTGTTTGATCGAAGAACCTGCAGAGGAAGCTCTCTTAGAGATATTCACTGTATTTGAAAAAGCAGTGCAGTCAGGGAAAATCAAGAGTTATGGACTAAGTGCCCAAAAGATTGAAAATCTTGATGGAGTGCTTGCTGTAGCACGCGCTGTAGCAGAGAGTATAGGCAAAAAAGAATCTGCTTTTGCAACAGTCGAACTCTCGCTTAATCTTATAGAGAGGGAAAATCTACAAACAATTCAAGAAGCAAAAAAACTCGGACTAAGTACGCTTACAAGCAGACCGATTAATGCACAAAAAGACTCTTTAATGTATAGACTGGCTTCGTACGATGAGCCAAAAGAGTACTATCACAGTTTGAATGAACTTTTGGAGATTTGCGATAATGAGCAGCTTAAATCTCTTTATAATCTGATAGAACAGATGGATATGAACAAGCATAAGTTTGGTTTTATTGGGGAGTATGATCAATTTTTATCAACACAGATCCTGCCACACATTAAAAAAGCTATACAAAACATTCATCAAGATGTTTTAGATGTGCTTTTAGAATATATTGACAGATTTTTGCAAGCTTACAGAGCAATGGTAGCATATGAGTCATCAAAACTGACAAAAACAGCACTTAAAGGCTATTTTGAAGGCTGTGATGCTAAAATGCAGGAGTGCGCACTGCGGTTTTTATTGGAAATTGACGATATAGATACTATAATTATCTCAATGCGAAAACCGTCGTATGTACAAGAGGTAATGGCTTTAAAAGCTTAGGTAAAAATATTTTTTATGGCTTGTTAAGCGATTTTGTCATATTTTATGATATTAATACAATAAAAGGAAGAAAATGATTCCATTCAGTGATGAAGAGCTTATAGAGCCGGTAAGGCACGTTATAGATAAAGTACGCCCGTCATTGGCTCTTGACGGTGGCGATATTGATTTTATCACCGTTAAAAATGGTAATGTGTATGTCCAGTTAAAAGGTGCATGTATCGGATGTGCCAGTAGTGGTTCAACACTGAAGTATGGTGTTGAGAGACAGTTGAGAATGGATATACATCCAGAGATTTGTGTTGTAAATGTTCCTATGGGAATGAAAAACGATATAGATAATTTGTAAAAGAGAAAAATGAGTACAATAAGCAAATATAAGATTTTATCACAGGCAAAAGAGAGTTTTTCCAAAGCAGAGTATGAGAAAGCTTTGCAAAAATTCGCCGAAGTTTTACAAAACGATCCAAATTCAAAAGAGGCCTACAATGGTGTAATTCTTTCAGAAATGGCTATGAGTGGTGAAATCGGTGCTGAGGCTCTTTTTGATTACTACGAGATACTGCGTGAAGAGGACAAAGAAGAAGCCGATATCGTCATGCAGGAGATACTTGAGAATATGGACGGCACGCTCGATAAACTGGGTGAAGCCTTTGCACAGCCCTTGCGTGAGCGTGTAGAATTTGAAGACGGTATTTTATACAGTGATTTTAAAAAACTCCTCGATGAGGGTGCTGATTTTAAAGAGACCTTTGAAAACATTATGTTCTCTACCCGTGTTATTATTACTGAAAAAGAGGACTTTTTAGATTTCTTGGACAAATTGATAGAGCACGATTTTTCCGAAATGGCTTTGACCTATCTTGAAAATGCTTTGAGTATTTATCCCTCTGACAAACTTTTGGCAAAACTGCTCAAAAAACTTGCCCAAGGAAAAAATATTGAAAATTGAGCTTGAAGGCCAACCCTACAAATATGTAACAGAAAACTCACAAGAATGCGATGCTGATACAGCTTTTGTTCTTACCACACAAAATGAAAAGTATCTGGACAACGCCAAAGCTAATGGCGCGCATTCAATTATAAAAATAACAGACATAGCTGATTTGTTCGGTGTGAACGATATTCAAATCATAGGTATCACCGGAACAAACGGCAAGACAACCACAGCAAGTGCAATCTACTCCTTTTTACTGGATTTAGGTTACAAAGCAGCAATGCAGGGAACACGAGGGCTTTTTATGAACGATGAAGTTGTTGAGGGAAAAACACTCACAACACCTTCTGTCTTAAATACCTACAGACATATTTATCAGGCTGTGCGTGCAGGGTGTGATTATTTCATCATGGAAGTGAGCTCTCACGCAATAGTACAAAAGAGAATCGAGGGGCTTCCTTTTTCCCTTAAAATCCTAACGAATATTACACAGGATCATCTTGATTATCATAAGAGCATAGAAGAGTACATTCATGTTAAAAACTCTTTTTTTCAAGATGAGAGTAAAAAACTCATTAATAAAGATGAACCACGTGCAAAGTTCAATTTTAAAAATGCCTATACATATGGAATAGAGAACCCTGCTACATACAGATTGATGGCATACTCTTTAAATGAGGGCAGCAGCGGAATTATTCAGCATTTTGGGGAGGTCGTTCCTTTTACCGCGTCTCTGCACGGCTTTTTCAATCTGTACAATCTTATGGCAGCGATTGCCGCAACACATCTTATAACGGATAAAACACTCCAAGAGGTTGCAGATGTTGTCGATAACTTTGCAGGTGTGAGCGGGCGAATGGAGCAGGTGTGTGCAGCACCGAATGTCATTGTTGACTTTGCCCATACACCTGACGGCATGCAGCATGTGCTTAATGCCTTCAAAGAAAAAGAGCTCTTAGTTGTTTTTGGTGCAGGCGGAGACAGAGACAAAAGCAAGCGTCCTTTAATGGGAAGAGTTGCTGCGAGTCTGGCAAAAAAGGTCTATATCACAAGTGACAATCCTCGTCATGAAGATCCTGATGCAATTATCGATGATATTTTAAGCGGCATAGAAGATAAAAGCAATGTAGTCGTTGAACTCAACCGAAAAAAAGCCATAGAGATGGCACTCGATGAGCAAGAGGGTGAAGAGGTCGTTGTCATTTTAGGCAAAGGCGATGAAAATTATCAGATCATCTATGATGAAAAACTTCCTTTTGATGACAGAGAAGTAGTCAGAGAACTGCTGCATCTTTAAGAGAGTGCGTATGAGAATTGTCTTATTTTTACTTTTGACATTCTCTTGGCTCTTTGGATTTGAGTATTGGCAGTATGTCGATAAAGAGTATAAATTTACGACAGAAAAAGAGCTGGAACAAAAGTACGAAACTAGCATCTCTCCCTATTTCTATAAACACAAGCTATACCACTTTGCAACTCCTGATAATGTCACAATAGCATATAAGATATTTAGCGTTACAAACCCAAAAGCCATTATCGTCATCTCAAGCGGGCGCACGGAAGGAATGGTAAAATACCAAGAACTGCTTTACGATCTGAATCGAAACGGCTACAGTGTTTATATTTTAGATCACCGTGGACAGGGCTATTCAGAGCGCCTTGTAGAGGATAAAAAGATGGGCTATGTCGATAATTTCTTTCATTATGTCGATGATTTGAAGTTTTTTGTTGCGAATTATGTACCGCATTTTAAAAAACGGATCTTGCTCGGGCACTCTATGGGTGGTGCTATTGCAGCGCTGTATGCAGAGCGTTATAGAGATGATTTTGATGCACTTGTTCTTGCTTCACCGATATGTGAGCCTTCTTTATTGCTACCATCGATGAGTGGTTTTTTTGTAAGCTGATTGAAAAAAAAGAAGAAGGCCTCAAAAAGTATATTCGCGGGACAGCTTCCTATGATGTTTTAAACTATGAGTTTGAAGAGAACGATCTGACACACTCCAAAAAACGTTTTGAAATTATGAAAAAGGCCTATGCCAAAGAGCCAGAGACAAGAGTAGGCGGACCAAGTCTGCAATGGCTCAAAGAGGCTTGTAAATGGTCTGCTGTAAGTGTGCAAAAAGCCAATTTGATCACTGTTCCTGTTTTATTGTTGCAGGGAGAGAAGGACAGGGTCGTTACACATGAAGCCCAAGCTGTGTTTTGTCAAAGAGCACCATACTGTAAAGGGGTGACTATAAAAGGGGCATATCATGAGCTTTTTATTGAAAAAGATACAATGCGACAAAAAGCTATGAGCGCTATTTTGGATTTTATTGCTAAAATCTAAAGTTAACACCTACATAACCTATGTGGAGCGTTGACGAAGGTGAGTAGGTGAGGTTGGTGCCAAGTTTTTGATAGGAAACATTTTTAAATTCATAAGCGACTTCAATATCGAAATGTTCGTTGATAGGAATGAACAACCCCGTTCCAAGATTAAATGTTCCATAAGTAAGCGAACCGTTTGTCACATCTTCGGGAGTATTTAAGTAGCCTGCACCAAACCCGGCTTTAAAGAATGGGTTGACATAGATGCCAAAGTCGAAGGCCTTTAAAAGTTCGACATTAAAACCATACTTCTGCCCGTCATCGGGTCCAAATATCTCTTTATTGTTGTCAACATAATCAAAAGATAATTCCACCGCATAGGCTTCTCTGTCCCCATAGCCGATTTTTACTCTTGCTGCGTTGTTGTTTACAGACAGCTGTGAGCCATTGTAAGAGATATCCTCTTGATTGTATCCATAACCAGTTCCAAGATAAATTTTTGATTGGGCAAGAAGAAGTGAAGAGATAAGTAGCAGCAGTGTTATTTTTTTCAAAGTAATATTCCTGTTTTTTAGCAAAATTATATCTAAAAAGTTGCAAGCTAACTTAAAAATATAAACTTATTGTGCAGCATTAGAATATCGATGTAGAATTTTGCTATAATTGCACAAAAATTTTAAGGACTATTTCAATGGGAATTCCACAACCGGCATTTTATATCTTCAAATGTGAGCAGTCAGCTCCTCCAGGTATGCCAAAACCATCATGTGTTACACCACAAACGCAAGACCTTTTTCAATATCTTGCACAATCATTAATGAAACAGGGAATTATGGGAACTGTACAGCCTATTCGTACATCATGCATGAATCGCTGCCAAATGGGTCCTGTTATGCTTGTTGAGCCAGGTCATACAATGTATGCAGGTTTAACTAAAGAAAAAATTGATAGAATTGTAGAAGAACATATCTTAGGCGGTAATGTTGTAGAGGAATATGTTATCGATTCTGAGATGTGGGATGAGCCAATTAGCCCTGCTGATATGAAAAAACAGATGGGAATGTAGGAAAAATAATGACAATCGAGATGTTGTACAGCAAAATCCATCGCGCTACAGTAACAGATGCAAACTTGAACTATGTTGGCTCTATTACCATAGATGAGGAGCTTTTAGAAGCTTCAAAGATGCGTGTTGGACAAAAAGTCGAGATACTCAACATAAACAATGGTGAGCGCTTCTCTACTTATATTATCTTAGGTGAATGTGGGAAACGTGATATCTGCCTTAACGGTGCAGCAGCGCGCAAAGTACACAAAGGTGACAAGATCATCATCGTTGCCTATGCTACCTATGATGAAAAAGAGTTGGCAGATTACAAGCCAAAAGTTGTTCTGCTCAATGATGAGAATAACATAGACGCAATTCACGACGAGATTTAATGATGTTTGGGAATATGGGTGATTTGAGTAAGATGCTGCAAGGTTTTGAAGAGAATGCTCAAAAGCTCAAAGAGGAACTTGCAAACAAGACCTTTTCTGTTAAAAGTGGCGGTGGTATGGTAGAGTTGACGCTCAACGGTAGCGGTGAGGTAATCGATCTTAATATCGATGATGAACTCTTAGAAGACAAAGAGTCTCTGCAGATTCTTCTTATCGGTGCCATTAACGATGCAAATAAAATGGTACAGCAAAACCAGCAGCAGAGTGCGCTTGGAATGCTCGGCGGTGCAAATCCGTTTGGTGGAGCAAAGTAGGTGCTTTTTCGCCTCTTTGCGCTCACTACTCTTCTTTTTTTAAACCTTTATGCCTGTAAAGGCGGTTATGCGTCTTGTGTTGCAAAGGTCAAAGATTCTCACGCAATACAAAACAGTTCCCTTTTTATTCCAATATCTAAAACTACACGACTTGTTTATGCACAAAACAAACCTCACGCAAAGATTTTAAAACAGGATCCTTTTTTATCGCTTTATCTTGTAGAAGACAAACACCCGTTTGCTTATCCTTTTGATATTAATATGCGCCTGCAACTCGGAACTGCGATGGTGACAGATAAGCTTGCAAAAGAAGGGAAGTTTGTGCGTAACCAAGTTGGCTTGAACACTTTGGCTAAATACAGTGAGAAACTGATCTATCCTGCACTATTAACAAGCTCTTGCTGCTCTTTAGAGGGAATTGTGACACAAAGAGGCATTATCCAAAAAGAGTATTTGAACCATTTTGTAGTATCAAAAAGTAGTGATTATGGAGATATCGGTATTCGTGTGAAAAATGAGAAAGGCCTTGTTGTTGTCAGTGCGAGTGATCCTTTTATGAAAAACAATCCATTTAAAAAAGGGGACTGCATCATTGCTTTTGATGGAAAGAAAATTCAAGCAGCCTCTGTTTTGATGCGCAAAATTCTTTTCTCAAAAGTAGGTTCGAAGCATAGCGTTAAAGTTAAAAGAGACAACAAATTCATCACTTATAAAGTAACAACACAAAAACGTTTTGGCGGAGGTGCATTGAGTGATACTTTTTTGGAGAAAAAAGGCCTCTTTTTTGATGAACAACTGCATTTAAAAAAGATAGCTTCAATATTTACGAAATATGGATTAAAGATTGGAGATAAGCTTATTCAGATAAATGGCGTTGGAGTGAAAAATCAAAAAGAGTTGCGTGTGTATCTTCAGAAGTATAAAGATTACTCCTCTTTACTTTTTGAGCGTAACGGCTTCCAGTTTTTTGTAAATATTAAGTAGAAAAAAAGTACAATTTCAAATGCAAAAATTCGAGCAGTTCTTACAAGACAACTTACCACAATCACAAAGCATTCACCCGCATTATGAGCAGGCACTTCACACAATGCTAAATGCCGGCGGAAAGCGTTTTCGTCCGGCACTGCTTTTGGGTGTTGTAGAGGCTTACAACCCTTTACTGGTGGAGTCAGCCTATCATGCAGCCTATGCAATTGAGTTGCTGCATACCTATTCGCTTATTCACGATGACCTGCCTGCAATGGATGACTCGCCGCTTCGTCGCGGTAATCCGACGCTGCATGTTGTCTATGATGAAGTAACGGCGATTTTGGTAGGGGATGCGCTCAACACCTACGCATTTGAAGTGCTTAGTGATGCACCGTTTTCGGATGAGACAAAAGTCAAGCTTGTTAAAGAACTTGCGCATAATGGCGGATTACACGGTATGGTGTTAGGGCAGGCTATTGATTGTCATTTTGAGAACAAACCTTTAGCACTTGAAGATATCAAAACACTCCACACGAATAAAACGGCCAAGCTCATCGCAGCATCACTGAAGATGGGTGCCATAATTGTAGGGCGTGAAGATGTGGCAGAGAAGCTCTATGACTTTGGCATCAAACTGGGTCTGCTTTTTCAGATTCAAGATGATATCTTAGATGTTACGCAATCAAGTGAAGAAGCGGGAAAACTCACAAACAACGATGAGGACAAAAATAATTTCGTCACTATTTTAGGTTTAGATAAAGCGCTGCGTGAGGCTAATGCACTTGCAGATGAATTAACACAAGAGATGGGTAGTTTTGATGAGAGTCTGCAGCGTGAGCTTTCACCAATACTTACTAAGTATATAAACAGACATAAATAAGTAAGTAAACAACCGACTGCTTAGTAAGCTTTTTTCCGAGGACAAATCCTCCCTACGGTCTGAGCCTTGCAAAAAACTTTTCTAAGAAGTCTATTTTTAAGACTTTATAATACATAAGGAAACACAAGATGGGTAATGAAATGCGTCAAAAGATGGCAAACACAATTAGATTTTTAGCAGCCGATATGGTTCAAAAGGCAAACTCAGGTCACCCAGGTGCACCAATGGGGCTAGCGGATATCGCAGTGGTTTTAAGCGAGCACTTGAAACATAACCCGAAAAACCCATCATGGCTTAATCGTGACAGACTTGTCTTCTCAGGTGGTCACGCAACGGGACTTATCTATTCACTTTACTATCTTTGGGGATATGGACTTGAAATAGAAGATTTAAAAGAGTTCCGTCAATTGGACTCTAAAACACCGGGACATCCTGAGTTTGGGCATACTGCGGGTGTAGAGATCACAACAGGTCCGCTTGGTCAGGGTGTGGCAAATGCTGTTGGTTTTTCAATGGCGAGTAAGTTTATGGGCGCGCAGGTAAACAGCGAGACTGCAAAGCTTATCGACCACACTGTTTACTGCCTTTGTGGTGATGGTGACCTGGAAGAGGGGATCAGTTATGAAGCCTGTTCTATTGCAGGGCATAACAAGCTTGACAATCTCATTCTTATTTATGATTCAAATCGCATCACGATTGAAGGAAATACCGACCTTTCTATTTCAGAAGATATTAGAGCACGTTTTGAATCTCAAGGTTGGGAAGTTTTAGAGTGCAATGGACATGATTATGAGGAGATCGATGCAACGATCGTTCAAGCAAAAAAAGCTGACCGTCCCGTTGTCATCATCGCAAATACAATCATCGCAAAAGGTGCAGGACCATTAGAGGGAAGTCACCATTCTCACGGTGCACCGCTTGGTGAAGATGTTATTGCCGATGCAAAACGAGGTGCTGGTTTTGATCCTGAGAAAAAATTCTTTGTTCCTGAAGATGTAATGGCACGTTTTCGTTGTGCTATAGAAGCAGGTGATTTAGCTGAACGTGAGTGGATACACTCTCTTAAAACCGCACCGCTCATGGAGCAAAATGAAGCACTTGATGCACTTTTAAATCATGACTTCTCACGCATAGAGTGGCCGACTTTTGAAAAAGCCGATGCAACAAGAAATACAAACGGTAAAGTGCTCAATGCCATCGCAAAAGCCATCCCTGCTTTCATCGGCGGTTCGGCAGACCTTAGCCCGTCAAACAAAACATACCTTAATGATATGGGAGTGTTTCCAAAAGGGAAAAATATCTACTTCGGTATTCGTGAGCATGCAATGGCTTCCATTGCCAATGCTATGGCACTCTATGGGCCTATTATGCCGTTTACTTCGACATTCTTTGTCTTCTCGGACTACCTCAAACCGGCAGCGCGTATTGCGGCACTTACGGGTATTCAACAGTTCTTTATCTGGACGCATGACAGCATTGGCGTAGGGGAAGACGGACCGACACACCAGCCGATCGAGCATCTCTCACAATTCCGTGCACTGCCGAACTTCTATGTATGGCGTCCTGCTGACGGTGCTGAAAATGTCGTTGCGTGGCAAGTGGCACTCGAGATGAAAAAATCTCCATCTGCTTTTGTCTGTTCACGCCAGTCTTTAGCGATGCTGCCGGCTCCAGTCAAAGGAGAAGCTGCACGCGGTGGATACCTGCTTGCAAGCGATGAAAATGCAACATTTACACTTATGGCGTCAGGAAGTGAAGTAGAACTCGCACTCAAAACAAAAGAGGCGCTCAATGCAAAAGGTATTGGGGCAAATGTTGTCTCTGTGCCGTGTTATGATCTTTTCATCGAACAAGAGGATTCTTATATCGATGAGATGATAGTACCGACAACGAAAAAAGTGGCAATCGAAGCGGCTCGCGGACTTGAGTGGTACCGTTTGGCTGATGAGGTCATCGGTATGGACAGTTTCGGCGCATCTGCACCGGCAGGCAAACTCTTTGAGAAGTTCGGCTTTACGGTAGATGCTGTTGTAGCAAAAATCAACTCTTAGAGATACTCTAAGAGTTTGACCCCTGCAAATACTACTCCTAAAAACAATAAAGAGCTTATTATAACCAAAGCGGTTACTATTTTTGGCTCACAATCATAGAGCGAAGCGAAGATTTACATTTGCCACAGCAAGCGGCATGATAAGCTCTATAAAAATAATTCCCTTTATCATACTATCAAGCGATAAAAAAGAGAGAACAGCAAAAGCGATTGCTGGTAAAATGAGAAATTTAAAGCTGACAACCCAGCCAATGAGCACTCTGTTTATTTCCTGCACCTTTGTACCATAAAGATAGATACCAAATAAAAAGAGCTGCATCGTCATTGAGGCATAGGCTCCCATCATTAACATGTTCATGACAGCTTCATTTGGTTTGTAGTGCAGACTCGAGAGTGTAATAGCGATGATCGCTGCCCAGAGAATAGGGAGCTTTATGATGTTTTTGAGCGAGGTCTTGACATCGAAACTGCCGCGTGAGTAGAAATAGACACCGATGGTGTAAACAACAAAGACATTGACAAGATTGACAACGGTAGTGTAGGGGATGGAAGCTTCGCCAAAGATGGCAATGTTGAGCGGAATACCAAGATTTCCGGTGTTGCCGATGATGGCTGCAACCATGGCGATGGAGTACTCTTTTTTATGAGTAAAGAGCCTGTGTGCAAAAAATGCTGAGACCATAAGGGCGATGATAACAATAGCAAGATAAATAGAAGGTGCATAAAGCAGTGTAATATCAACAGGATGTATCAGCAGTCCCCAAAAGGTGAGAAAAATCTGTAAAAAGTAAACATTTAAGAGTGTAATGGTTTTATCATCTATTTTTTCTTTGAATGTTCTTTTGGCTAAATAACCCATGACAATGAATACATAGATACTTAAAATTGAAAATATAATTGAACTCATAAGAGAATTATACTGTATAATTTCACTATGCATACAATAGAAAATATAGAAAAAACAATCAAAGAGAATATGGCAGTGATGCTCTACTTCTCAGCACCGACCTGTAATGTCTGTCATGCGCTCAAACCGAAACTGCTTGAAGCAATAGAGGCAAATTTTCAAGCATTTGAAATCATAAGCATCGATGTCTCAAGCGAGCAGGAAACTGCAGCACATTTTAATGTCTTTGCCATTCCTACGGTACTTATCTTTTTAGATGGTAGAGAGTTTGTGAGAAAATCGCGCCATATGTCCGTTGATGAACTTGTACGTGAGATAAAACGCCCCTATGAGATTATGATTTCATAACTATCTTGTATGAAATACTTTAAGGAAGCGTTTATGCTACTTGGCATATAATTGCTCTACTTTAACCAAATTCTCGTGAGAAGAGGCTCTCAGAGGATGATTTTATCGTTTCAAAGACGGATATGAAGGGTAAAATCCTGTACGGAAACAAGATTTTTATTAAGATGTCCGGCTATGAAGAGTCTGAACTGCTTGGCGCAGCACACTCTATTTTACGCCATCCGGAGATGCCAAAGGCTGTCTTTAAACTGCTTTGGGACAGAATTCAAAACAAAGAAGAGATATTTGCCTATGTGAAAAATCTTTGTAAGGATGGCTCGTACTACTGGGTGCTTGCAAATGTAACGGTTACACTCGATGCACAGGGAAATCCTCGTGACTACCATTCTGTAAGAAGAAAGCCCTCCGCAAAAGCGATGGAGGTCATACCTGGACTCTACCAAAAGCTCTTAGATGAGGAGAGAAGCGCTCAGGAATGGACGGCTCCATAAAACTACTTAATACTATTTTAGACGAACAGGGGGTGGATTATGACACTTTTATCTTCAATTTACAGCACTAGACAAACTTTAGCACTCTATCTCTTAGTGTTTGGTATTGCAATCTATCTCTTCATACTTGGTCAAATGATTGGCGGGGGCATTGTCTTAGCTCTTGGAGTGGAAACTCTGCTTCTTGCTGCTGGAGGTGGTGATGCCTGTAACAAGATATTTAATGATGAGCTTATTCGTCAGATTAGAGATGTTCTTTTAAAAGCGGGCTCAGGGGAACTTTCATACAGAATTACAAATATTCCCGATACGCATATTATGCAGGGTGTTGCGTGGGGTGTGAATGATCTACTGGATCAGACAGAGCAGTTATGCGTGATATAGATGCCTCAGTAACAGCAGTAAATGATGGAAAATCAAACAGAATTGTTTTTGAAGAGGGCTATCATGGAGATTTTAAAGCTTCTTTGCCAGATCTTAACAAGGCAATAGCATCAATAAGTGAATCATATAAGTCTGCACAAAAAAGTCAGATGGGAAGAACATTTGATATTAATTCTCAAGGTGGTGTTGCCAAAGGACTTGCAATTCTGCAAGAAGATTTGATGACAAATTTAGGTGCTGTGAAAAAGATAGCAAATTCGACTGCTGAGACGGCAAAAGAGGCAGACAGTGCGCAGGAGGTTGTCAATAACATTACAAACAATCTTGAAGAGTTGATTCAGCTTATCACAAACTCAAATGAAGCGATAGTTTCGTTAAATGACAGAACGGTAGAGATCAGCGATGTGGTCAACCTTATCAAAGATATTGCAGAACAGACAAATCTTCTCGCACTCAACGCTGCCATTGAAGCGGCTCGAGCAGGAGAGCATGGTTGTGGTTTTGCCGTGGTTGCCGATGAGGTAAGAAAGCTGGCAGAGCGAACACAAAAAGCGACACAAGAGATAGCCATTACTACACAGACCCTGCAGCAAGAAGCAACAGAGATACAGGCAAACTCTGAGCAGGTCACAGAGATAGCTGTCTCTTCACAAGGGGATGTCAATAATTTCCATGAAACATTGACGCACTTTGCAACTACAGCGGATGCTGCAGCAAAAGAGGGGAAATATATTCATGATTCTCTCTATACTTCTTTAATTAAAGCAGACCATATCATCTTCAAGCACAAAGCCTATAAAGCGATTCTTGATGAAAATGAACAGCTTGCAGCAGAGTTCGGAGACCACCACAGCTGTCGTATGGGTAAATGGTATGATAGTGAAGGCAAAGAATTCTTTGGAAAAACTACAGCATTTAAATCATTGGCTGCACCACATGCTAAAGTGCATAATAATGTACTTGAAGCACTGAAATGTACACGTATGAAAAATTGTATTGCAAAAGACAATAGAGGATTTGTAGTAAATAACATGAAAGAGGCAGAAATGGCAAGTTTTGAACTCTTCGAACTCTTCAAAAAGATGGTGCGTGAAGCAAACCCTGATGCGGACGTTGCCTAAGGTTACTTTATAAAAGCAAGTAAAGCTGCAGTCACGGCTACATTTAAAGACTCGACATCTCTTTGCATAGGGATGATGAGTTTTTTATTACAAAGCTGTTCTACCTCTTGACTCACCCCCTCACTCTCATTTCCAAGTACAAAAACAGTTTTATTCGACTCTTTGCGCTCATAAATCGTCTCTGTCGCATCGAGTGAGAGCGCGTAGATGTCAGCATCTTGCAAGTCTGTAAGCGCCTCTGTGAGTGTGTTGCAAAAATAGATGGGAATTTTAAAGAGTGTACCGGCGCTTGCTTTGACAACAAGGGGTGAAATTTTTGCGGAGTTCTTCTTTGGTAAAATGATACCGTCAATATTTCCTGCAGCACAACTGCGAATGATCATCCCGAGATTTTGTGGATTGTGAATGCCATCAAGTGCGATAAGGCAATAGCGTGAGCATTTTTGCAGCTCTCTTGCATGCATATAGGTTTTTGAGACTATATCAATAGCAACCCCTTGGTCCTGCTTTGCATTTTTAGAGATGCGTGAGAGGGCATTTTTGTCATGGCGGGTGATCTCTATGCCACGCTCTTTTGCAAGCAGCAGTATTTTCTTGATTGCGCCGTCGGGTTTGTTCGAGTTTGCCATGTGCAGTTTATGTATCTCAATGTTTTTATCTTGCAGTATCTCTACAACGACATTTCTGCCATACAGTGTTATGACCTTTTCAAAGAAGGCTTTTTTCTTCTGGTACTCTTTTGAATCTTCTGCCATTGTTTACTCCATTATCTTGTAGACTATTTCTGTTTTGTTCTTTGTCTGTTTGATCTCATGCACACTGAGATTCTCAATCTCAAGCTTCATAAAATCTTCTATACTCTCTATTTTATGTTTTGCCGCCTCACGCAGCACAATGCCACGATACGCCTTTGCCCAGTGTGAAACTGTTTTGCCGTTTTTTAAGAACTTGAGTGTTGTGTATGGCTGTGTTACTTTATAAAACTTCTCATAATAGCCTGCACGAAGATCCAAGATATCATGCTCACGCAGGTAAAGATCAAGTTGATAGGTAAAACGTTCCTTATAAAACTTCTCAGGTGCAATTGCTCCAATAGTATTGTCCTGTTTTACTTTGTAGTTGGCAATGGTAAGAACTATATATAATTATAAATTGAGTATATAAATTACAATATCCCCTATTTGCGTAATTGTACTATATTATTCTTTAAGCTTAGTGAAAGTTATTCTTGATTATAGTTACAACTATATATTGATGAATAAAGAGATAATAAATGCTTGTAGTAAATGATGAACATGCGAGTGCAGTAGTTGTAGTTGACAATATCCCGATTGAATTAGTCGGCTTAGATAGATATTGCAAATATTTAAAGAAAGTAAAAAGCAATAAATTATCTACTATTAAAAATAAATTAGACTCCTTATATCATTTTTGGTTGTGGACTTTATGCAATGAAGTTGAATATGATGAAGATATACAATTATATTTTGCTCGATATTTAATAGCACTTGAAAATGGATTTAAAGTTATCAGTATTACTCATATTGACGAATTTAATGAAGATGTTGAGAATCTGCTTTATGAATCTAAACCTAAACAATCATCAACGATTCAGAAAGAGAAAAGAGCTGTTGAATCATTTTTTCAATATATGAATACTTTTAAATTAGAAGATTATAATTTAGAAAAGAACTTTCTTGCTTATAGTAAACAAGCTAAACATAATAAAGGCTCCAGCTACGGATTGAAAATGTCCAAATATATGCAAGAAATTCTTTTAGATAATGAGTCTATTTTACCATCACATGGCAATCCAGTTAAAGGTGACATTAAAGCTTTCCCTTTTCAATTATTTGATGAACTTCTAGAAGTAGCAAATCCGAGAGAAAAATTAATTTATCTCCTCTGTGGAGCTTGTTCTGCTCGTATAAGTCAAGCCTTGAATTTGACTTTCTATGATCTGGACTATGCATCTAAAAATGTATGGCTTATCGATCCATTCAGTAATGGTCAATTAGGCTTTTATGGTATAGGAAGAAAGCAATTTTTAAAAGAAGAATACAATATAAATATTTATACTGATGAAAAACATAATAAGTTTGGTTTTAAATATCCAATTCCAACAAATTATAAGCAAAGAGCTCCACTTTTTTGGTTAAATGAAAATTATAAAGCACTCTTTTTTAATACTTTAGTAGAATATAATCCATTGC
>VCAX01000024.1 GCA_013607665.1 Campylobacterota bacterium
AAAATGAGAATTTAGTTTTTCAGGACTGACTATATAGATACACAAATATTTCCACTTATAAATGAACAAGGTGAGATATTTGAGCATCTGCACCTTATGTATGATGTTACGGATATAGTAGAGATTCACCAAGAACTTGAAGCTACACAAAAAGAGATCATCTATAAAATGGGGGAGATTGGAGAGAGCAGAAGTAAAGAAACAGGTAATCATGTAAAACGGGTGGCAGAATATTCAAAACTTCTTGCTTCATTATCTGGATTAACCAAAAAAGATGCAGAGGTACTTTTTACCGCATCACCAATGCATGATATTGGAAAAGTCGCAATTCCTGATGCAATTTTAAATAAACCAGGAAAATTAACTTCAGAAGAGTTTGAGATTATGAAGAAACATGCTGAGATTGGCTATAATATTTTAAAATCTTCACAAAGAAAAACCCTGAAAGCTGCAGCAATTGTTGCCTACACACACCATGAAAAATGGGATGGCTCAGGCTATCCAAATGGTACAAAAGGTAAAAATATTCACATTTTTGGTCGCATTACTGCCATAGCAGATGTATTTGATGCACTTGGAAGCGATAGAGCCTACAAAAAAGCTTGGAATTTAGAAAGAATATTGGAACTTTTTAAAAAGCAAAGAGGAAAACATTTTGATCCTAAGCTTGTTGATCTCTTTTTTGACAACTTGGAACAATTCTTAAGCATAAGAGATAAGTTTCAAGACTCCAAGTAAAAATACTCCATTAAATTTTAGAGAGATCAAGACAGCTCTCTTTATTTTCATATTTCAGAGTGATAATACACCCTTTTTTAGAAATAGAGAGCACATTATTAACATCTTCGAGTAAAATCATTCTCTTTTTTGTTATAGGATCATAAACCTGTAATTTTTCATCTTCTATAAAAAAGATACGTCCACCTCCGCAGCCGTCACCAATGATACCCTCACACACAAGCGGGGAGTCTGCTTTAAAACCAGGAATCATCCATGCACTCCTCTTTGGCATCTTTTAAGAACTCTTTATACTCACTTGAATTTTTATCGAGTGTTTTATACTCTTCATATGTGTATTCTTTAAAGGTCGCATCATCAAGACACTTACAGAGTTTTGTAGAGTTATCATCGCCCGTGCAGTGTGAGAGCATCTCTTTTTTCTGATGCTCTTGCCAACCTATATAAGAGTTATAGTAAGGGTAAAGCGCCCAGATCGCAAAGCCTATTGTCAAGACAATATTGACAATATACTCCCGTTTTCTCGTTTCAAAATATTTTTTTACATCATAGGAGATCAAAATCACAAAAACTATCTCTAAACCTATGTTAAACGAGTCACTATCTAAAAAATCAAACAATTTTTTTCTTCCTTATCTCTTTTATCGCCTCTGCACACATGGTGAGACCAAAAGTAGCCGTCACACCCATAAAGCTTCCTTTTTCTTTCACTTGTGCCTCTTCTGATGAAAAAATCACTTTGTATTTCTTCTTAAAACCTCTTTTTTTCAGTTCATACCTTATTTTTGCACCAAACTTGTCGCCGTAACTTTTCCAAATGTCACCCACCTGCACTTTTGTCGGGTCAAGCCGTTTGGCACTTCCAAAAGAGGAGATAAGCTTTTTATAACACTTTTGTGCAAGAGCCAGTTTTGCATTTCTGTCATCAATGGCATCGAGTACCAAATCGTACGGCTCAAAATCAAAGGCTTCTACCCACGCTGCATCAATGCGGGTATTTATGATATTGAGCTCGGGGTAATGCTCTTTGAGTGCTTCAACCTTTACTTCTCTCTCATGCAATTCCGACCACATCTGCCTGTTTTGGTTTGTAGCATCGTAGCTGTCAAAATCCACTATCGTAATATCTCTCACACCGCTGCGATAAAGGCAGTCCAGACAAAAGCTTCCCACACCGCCAACACCAAGTAGCAGAATTTTGGCATCTTCAAGTTTGTTAAAATCCTCTTGTAAAATCAGCTTTATACGGTCATATTTTTGCATTACTCCAGCCAATCTTTTAATGAGTCTATACTTTTATAAGCTGTCAGATCAAGCATAATGGGTGTAATGGAGATATAACCGTCACGAATCGCTTCATAATCACTCACACCCTCCGCACCTTCGCGCGCTCGAAAATTAAGCGGATGCAAACCTAACCAATAGTGCTCTTCACCTCGAGGATTTCTGTGAATCTCCGCTTCATTGGAGTAAACCCTGTAGCCCGCATAGGTGATCTTCATCTCAGCCTCATGCACATCAGGTGGAATGTTAATGTTTAAAAACTCACGCTCACGCAAAGGATATTTGTCACTGCGGATCTTTGTAACAATCTTCTGTATTGTCTTTTGTGCCAGTGAAAAATCGCCGTTTGGATTTGTAAAGTCCATCACTTGGGAGATGGCGATTGAGGGGATGTTATGCAGTACGCCTTCCATCGCTCCCGCAGCCGTTCCGCTGTAAGTGATGTCTTCACCCATATTTGAGCCGCGATTGATGCCGCTGATGACAAGGTCCGGCTTTTCATCTTGAAAAATTGCCGACAAAGAGAGATAAACGCAGTCTGTCGGCGTACCATCATCAAGCTTGAAAAAGTTCTCCTCCACACCGATAAAGCGCAGCGGTTTTGTGAGCGTCAAGGAGTGTCCACAGGCAGACTTTTCATTTGCCGGTGCAACGACAGTCACTTCCACATCATCAAGCTCACGCAGAGCACTTACAAGACTTAAAAGTCCCTTTGCTTCATAACCATCATCATTTGTTACTAAAATTTTATATTTTTTATTCATAGATGCAATTTTATACAAAAAGAGATTAATGGCTTATTTAAGCAAATTTTTCTATACTATGATAAAAAGACAGAAGGAATTTTCATGAAATATCTCTTTACAAGTTTATTTGCTCTTTTCTTTATCGCGTGTTCCACACTCTCAACAAGCATTGACTATGATACAAAGTACGACTTTAACACTTTTCATACTTTTGCTGTTGTGCATAAGGCAAAAGAGGGTGAAAACACGCTTACAAGCGATCGCATCAAAAATGCCCTTATCAAAACACTCAAAACAAAAGGCTTCACGCAAGTGGATGTCAAATCAGCGGATTTAGTATTTCTCTACCATACCAATGTACAAAACAAGACAGACATCTACACGGATTATCAAATGGTAGGCTATGGAAGATACGGTGGCATGGTCATTTCAACACCACGCACATATAATTATGATGAAGGAAAACTTATTATCGATGCCTACAATCCAAAAACAAACAGGATCGTATTTAGAGCAGTAGCAGTCGATGAACTTCCTGATAAAAAAACACCACAGGAGAGAGAAATTTACATTAATGAAATTATTACAAAAACTTTAGAAAAATTTCCTCCAAAATAGGTATATTTTTTGCTTTTAATACTGTATGAAAAAAATACTCCTTCTTATTCTTATAACATATAGCCTTTTTGCATCAGATATTGAGCAAAATTATAACAAGCTCAACCAGATGGTTGATACCATTTCCAAAGATCTCACACCCGAGGAGAAGGTCTCTCTCTATTACCTCATCCTTACAACACATGACAAGATTACGTCATCACTCTCTATAGATGAATCGTCAGCCAACAAACTCGAAAATATTCAACACGCGACACTCCAAACACTCGCAAGCCTGCAAAAGAAAAAAAATCTCGACAAACAGAAGCTTAAAGAGATACAAAAACTTTACTTGGCAATGAACGAAGAGGCGGCAAAACTCATTGCAAAAAAAGCCAAAGAAGCAGCACGACAACAAAAAGTTATCTACAGAGACAAGATTATCTACAAAGACCGTGTTGTTTATAAAGACAAAATAGTTCCGCAGACAAATTATTTCTTGATATTTATTGCAAGTGCTATTGCTTTACTTATCGGCGTTTTGCTTGCTTCTTTTTTCTTGCGCAAGAAAAAAAGAGAAGATAACAGCAGCACCACTGGTACACTGCCTTTTTCACAAGAGATAGAACAGCAAAACCAAGAGCTGCAAAACCAAAAAGAAACACTCATGCAGGAGTTATCCGCTCTGCATGAGGAGCATACAAAAAGTCAGGAAAACGACTTTAACTTCGATGAAAAACTGCAAAGCGTACAAAACCAAAGCCAAAATATTCATGCTGTTTTAGACACCATAGCCGACATCGCTGACCAAACCAATCTTCTAGCACTCAATGCCGCCATAGAAGCCGCACGTGCAGGAGAACACGGACGCGGATTTGCTGTAGTCGCCGATGAAGTGAGAAAACTCGCAGAGCGAACACAAAAAACACTCTCTGAAGCAAAAGTGGAAATCTCCACAATTGTAGACTCCATTGCAAGCTTGAAAGAGTAAGCTTAGTTACTTCGCAGCAACTACTCCATCGTCTGTGTATCTACAGGCTCTGAAAAGTAATAGCCCTGAATATTTTCACATCCATTCTCCAGTAAAAAATCCAACTGTTCTTGCGTTTCAACACCTTCGGCAATAAGTCTAACATAAAGCTGCATAAAAGATAAGAACTTGACATTAGGTGCGCTGTTATTGTAAAATTACGGTATTAAAAAAGATATAAAATATCTTTGCAACCTTTCCTATCATACAAAATCCCAACGAATTAAGGTAATCTTACTTATGAGTGAAAACACTTCATCACAGCCTCGCAAAAATTCAAGAGCAAACAATAAAAATAACAACAATTCAAAACGGACACATACACCGGTAAAAGGTTCAAGTGTAGAAGAATTACGTACAAAAAGCATTCAAGAACTTGTCGAAATTGCAACGGAACTTGGTGTTGAACAGCCAAATGAGCTTAAACGCCAAGATGTCATCTTTGAGATCTTAAAATCACAAACTGAACAAGGCGGTTATATTCTTTTCTCCGGAATTTTGGAGATTATGCAAGATGGCTACGGTTTTATCCGCTCAATTGATAAATCTTTTAACGAATCTATCAACGATGCCTATGTTTCAAACACACAGATCAAACGATTTGCCCTTCGTAACGGGGATGTCGTAACAGGTCAGGTTCGCCCGCCAAAAGATCAGGAGCGCTACTACGCTCTTATCAAGATTGAAGCGGTCAACTCCCTGCCGCCTGAAGAGAGTAAAAAACGTCCTCTTTTTGACAATCTCACACCACTCTACCCAGAAGAACAGCTCAAACTCGAGTACAATGAGAAGAAACTTACAGGACGTATGCTTGACTTGTTCTCACCTATTGGAAAAGGACAGCGTGGGCTGATCGTCGCACCTCCACGAAGCGGCAAAACAGAGCTGCTTAAAGAGATTGCACACGGTATTACGGCAAATCATACAGAAGTCGATCTTATGGTTTTACTCGTAGATGAGCGACCTGAAGAGGTAACAGACATGGAGAGAAGTGTTAAAGGCGAGGTTTACAGCTCAACTTTTGATATGCCTGCGAAAAACCACGTAAAAGTAGCTGAGATGGTCATCGAAAAAGCAAAACGCCGCGTGGAAATCGGACGCGATGTAGTAATTCTGCTTGACTCTATCACACGTCTTGCACGTGCGTACAATACAGTAACACCTTCAAGCGGTAAAGTACTCTCTGGTGGTGTGGATGCCAATGCCCTGCACAAGCCAAAACGCTTCTTCGGTGCTGCGCGTAACATTGAAAACGGCGGCAGCCTTACTATCATAGCAACGGCACTCGTTGACACAGGAAGCCGTATGGATGAAGTGATCTTTGAAGAGTTCAAAGGTACGGGTAATATGGAAGTGGTTCTTGATAGAAAAATCGCAGACAGACGTATCTTCCCGGCAATTGACATTCTTAAATCAGGAACACGTAAAGATGATCTGCTTATTGACAAAGAGACACTGCAAAAAGTCTTTATTCTCCGTCAAATGTTGCATAAGCAAGACAATGAGGTTGAAGCGCTTAAATTTATCTACAACACTATGGGTAAAAAAGCGACCAATGCCGAGTTCTTAGAGAGTATGAATACCGATAAGTAAGAACCGAGTTTTCTTATCGCTCACGCAAGATGATATCTATCATATCATCTGCAAGCATTACCCCGTTTTTATAGAGCAGCTGCGACTCCATATCTTTAAAGATAAGTGTCGTCGGCACCTCTTCTATCTCGAACCTTTGTAAAAGCCCTAAACAACTTCCTGTATCTATATCAAGAATTGAGACCTTTGTCACTCTGTCATGTAGCTCTTCGAGTTCAAACTCCATCACCTGACACGAATCACAGTAAGCAGAGCCAAATTTGAGCACAACCGTATGCCCTTTGGCGAACTCACGCTCTACAATCTCATCAAAACTCTCATCATCAACTGCTATAAATGGCATTTTATGCTCCTTCTAGATGCTTTTTAAAGGCATTCCCCCGCTCTATAAAGTTTTTATATTCATTAAAACTCGATGCAGCAGGAGAGAAGAGTACTATCTTTTTTGCCACACTGCGTGCTTTTTGTACACTCTCACGCAGACTTGGCATATAAAAAAGATTTTTACTCGTTTTATCTTGCTCTATTTTCTCATAGATTTGCTTACCCGTATCTGAAAAACAGATAATATTTGCAACATCACTCTCACACAAGAACGCTACTAGTGCGTCATAATCCACACCTCTGTCATTACCGCCAAGAATGAGGGTATCGACATTTTTAAGAATTTTCACCGCCTCTATCGTCGCCTCTGGTATTGTTGCAATAGAGTCGTTTATAAAGCTCACCCCATCAATCTCTTTGGCAAACTCAAGCCTGTGCGGTAAGGTTTGAAACTCGCTAAGTGTCTTTATGTAACTTGCATCATCGATGGCTAAGAGTTCGGCAAGCTGCTCTAAAATCTGCAATGTTGCATGATGAATAAAACCGCGCTGCATATCAAAGAAGTGTTCATGCTTGAGTTGCTTTGTGGCGACATTGTACTGTTTGGTTGCAACTGCTTTTGTATCAAAAAAGGCATCAGGATTTTTGAGATTATAGATAAAAATATCCTCACTCTTTTGATGTGCGAATATATTGAATTTTGCAGTATAATAATCTGCTAAATCTTCATAATAATCCAGATGCTCCTCAAAAAGATTGGTCAAAATTGCGATATGCGGCGAAGATGAAATGTGATGGAGTTGGTGAGATGAGAGCTCCATTACTACTGTTGTCTCTTTGTCTATCTGTGTAATGGCATCTAACGGTGAGATACCGATATTACCGCATAAAATCGCTTTTTTTCCTGCATTTTTCAGCATTGCATCTATAAGTGTGACAAGTGTACTTTTTCCTTTTGTCCCCGTTACCCCAATCGTCTGCGAGCCAAAATGTTTTAAAAAAAGCTCTGTAATAGAGGTGAAGTTATACGCATCATAGGCTATACCTAAATTATGCAGCGATATACCGGGTGATTTTATAATAAGCTCGGCATCGTTTAAGCCTTGGAGATAATTGGCATCTTTGGAGTGGTTTTTATCGACAATTATGCGTGTGACATCGGGCAGATACTTTTTTGCAAAACGCTCAAATGACTGTCCCTCTACACCACAGCCAAAGATCGCTATGCTTTTGTAAGCCTCAAGCTCAGAAATTAAGTCGCTCAACATGCTCACGCAGCACCTCTTTGAATTTTTGCGGCAGATTATTACCCTGCTCATAATCAACCGCTAAGTCATACTCCATCGATTTGGGCTGATAGTTTTTTAAGAGGTAAGGCAGCTCCTCTTTTTTATAAGAGTTATACTTCTGCGTGAGGGCATAATTGACCTCGTCGTACGTTCCCACACATTCAAAAGGCTTCACTTCATCACTTTGCGTAAGCCCGTCAAAAAGCTCCTGCAGTTCTGCATCGTCAAGCATCTCTTTACCAAAAACCTTCACAAGCGTTGCATCGTCGATGTAATTGCAGAGCATGATGTAGATAAAGAGACACTTTGGACACTTTCCGCACCACTCATTTTTTTTACTTCTGACATTACAACTGCGAAAATCAAAGAAATGCTCACGTGCCACCTCTGCAAAAAGCTTGGCGATATGGATCTCATCAAGCGGACGCAAAAAGCTAAAATACTCCACATCCTCTGTAATAAACTCTGAAACATACGCGCGAAAATCATTCTCAAACTCTAGTGATTTGGAGTATTGATGGTTGATCTTTTGTCCATTGTAGATAATGTTCTCTTCATTGGCACTCGCTTCATTTGAGAGGACAATATAGCGCGTTTTATAGAGCAGTCCAAGCCAGATCGAGATAAAACCGACAATGGAGGAAAAAGGGATATGCCCATTAAGATAACCTCGCTTATTAAAGGCAAAAATCTTCTCTAAATCAAGCTCTCGTTTGAGTTTGATTGCGTGAGGGGGATGTTTATCAAGTATCTTTTGTGAAGCGACTATCGGGTTCATCGAAAAGAGCAGCGAGTCTGGAAATGCTGATTTTAAAAGCTCATAGCTTACCAGTGAATCTTTTCCCCCGCCGATCGGGATGATGTTGTTCTCTTTTGTATTTACGCTGATCTTTGCAAAGCCCTTTGTATTTAAAGAAACAAAATCAACCAGATCCTCTTGTGTGATATCGATTTTATTTACGTAGATGAACTCGCCGAGTCCGTTAAAAAAGAGCTTAGCAAACCACTCTTTTTGTGCCTGCGTGAGTGTACCGCATTCGATGATAAAGGTTTTTGGCGCTGCTATTTTGTAGTAGCTTATCGCCTCTGCCATACCGATATGAAAGACAATATTGTCCATCTCAAAATTTGTATCTATTTTCTCATTGAGCTCAAGGCTGAGTCGATGATGAAACTCTGTCGTCTCGTGTTGCTCACGCAAGGCATAGATAAAGTCAAGAACTATCTCTTGGTCTGTTTTACTGATGCTATAGGATTTATATATAAACTGATTATTCTCTGCTCGAAGTTGCTTAAAATTTTTCATATCTGCCATTTTACATTTTATAAGACAATTATAGTATTTTTTAACTCTACAAATGATAAAATCATTGTAATAATTCAAGGAGTCTGCATTTGAGAGAAGCACACGAAGTACTAGCAAGGAAATATCGCCCGTCAAATTTTGATGAACTCATAGGACAGGAAAGTATCGCACAGACACTCTCCCTTGCCCTTGATGCCAATCGTCTCTCTCATGCCTATCTCTTCTCCGGACTGCGTGGAAGCGGCAAAACTTCAACCGCGCGCATCTTTGCTAAAGCACTGATTTGTGAGGAGGGAGTCTCTCATAAACCCTGCGACAAATGTTCCAACTGCACCATGGCAAAAGAGGGACGTCATATGGACATCATCGAGATGGACGGTGCTTCCTCACGCAAAATAGACGACATTCGCGATCTCATTGAGCAGACAAAGTACAAACCCGCAGCAGCACGCTATAAAATCTTCATCATCGATGAAGTCCATATGCTGACAAAAGAGGCTTTTAACGCACTTTTAAAAACACTTGAAGAGCCGCCGGAGTATGTCAAGTTTATTTTGGCCACTACTGACCCGCTTAAATTGCCGGCAACAATTCTCAGCCGTACACAGCATTTTCGCTTCAAAAGCATTGCAACAAACAAAATAGTCGATCATTTGGCACATATTTTAAATCTTGAAGGCATTAGCTATGAGCATGATGCACTTGAAATCCTTGCACGCAGTGGAAGCGGCAGTCTACGTGACACCCTCACGCTGCTCGATCAAGCCATAATTTATTCGAAAAATCATGTCGATGTACAGACCGTAACTGATATGCTTGGACTTGTTGATCCAAAATTCATCACAAAACTCTTTGATGCCGTTTTTGCTAAAGATTATGCCGCGCTTGTTAAATATACCAAGGTGCTTGAAGATTATGAGAGTGAGATGGTCGTCGACGAGCTCATCGCCTTTTTAAAAGAGAAGATGTACAACCAAGATACCCTCTTCTCTACTCTTGTACTTGACAGATTTTTTAGAATACTCAGTGAATCAAAATACCTCTTTAGCATCAATGCCGACGGCTCTTTTGTGCTCTCAATGATATTTTTTAAAATGATAGAAGCGCTTCGCATCCGTGAAATAGATGAGATGATAGAGTCTTTTCAAAAAGATGTGCCTCGTCCAGATATTCTCACACAAGCAGTAACTTCAGCACCTGCTGCAAAAGTAAAACTCCAAGAGACAACACCTGAGATGAATGGTGCTGTTGTAGCGCAAACAAAAGAAAATGAATCGCCAGAAAAAGAAAACATACAGACGGAAGTGCACGAGGACAAAGCAGCAGAGCCTGCAACACAAACTGACCCCGCTCTTGAGAGATTCCAAGAACTCATAGCGAAAATAAAAGACAGAAACGCCACACTCGGAGAGTGTTTTGAGCAGCAGATCCATTTTATCTCCTACAAAGACAATATCTTAACATGGGAGAGCTGTGCAGATGAGGAGTGTAAAAAAAGCCTCAAACACGGTTATGGTGTCATTAAACAGCTAGTGCGTGAGACATTCTCTTTTGAGACAAGCATAAAAGGGATTCCCTGTTCACGTCCAATAGAAGCTAAAAAAGAAGAATTGCCGCAAGGAGCACAGAGTGCTTCAACTGTTGAAGATATCGAAACCGGCGGGGGTGCCAGCTGTGTGACAAACTGTGCAGAGGCATCTGTACAAGATGAGACAGACGGAACAGACATCACAAAAGAGCCGATGGTACAAAAAGCCATTGAACTCTTTGAAGCAAAAAAGGTAACGATTCAGTCTAAAATCTAGGAGAGTTTATACCCAACCCCCCGCACGGTCTGGATATACTCTTTGTTTTTATCTGGATCTATCTTCTCCTTGAGTCTGTTTATTGCGACATTAACCGTCTTATATTGATAGTTTTCACTATCACCCCAGACATTTTCAAAAAGATAGTCACGATCGAGTACAGAGTTTTTATTTTTGATAAATTCACTTAAAAGGTCAAACTCCAGCTTGGTAACTTCAACATTTTTTCCATCAACAAAAAGCTCACGCGTACTTTTATCAAGCAGTAAATCTCGAAAATGCAGTTTCCCTTCGCTTACTTTTTTCGATGTTCTTTTCAAGATGGAACGCACACGCAAAATAAGCTCTTTCATATTGAACGGTTTCGTGATGTAATCATCGCCACCTCGCAAAAAACCCTCTTCTATATCTTCGTCCTTGTCTTTTGCACTCAAAAAAATAACAGGCGTATCAAACCCATTCTCACGCAACGCATTGACAAATTCACTCCCCTCCACCCCCGGAAGGTTCCTATCCATGATGAGCAGATCAATCTCCTCTTCCTCAAGCATCTGAGCCACTGTTTTTGTGTTTAAAAACCCAATGGTCTCAAAGCCCTCTTTGGAAAGATTGTACTCTAAGAGTTCAAGCAAATCCTCTTCATCTTCTACAATAGCAATAGTTGCATTCATTTTATAATACCTTTTTATAGACCTGTATTAAAATCAAGATTAATATCTGCATTTAATATAATCGTATCATAACTATCTCCGATATCAAAAACAATGCTGTCATCTCCACTTCCACCTATCACCGTTGCTGCAGTATCACCAGTTGGCTCAATAGAACTAACAGAAGTTGTGATGGCCTCTGTTTGTGTGCTTGTAAGCTCACTAGAGGAAATAATTGAAACAGTAGCATCACCATTTGCATCTAAATCTACACTATAAGTTCCGTCTGCATTTTGAGCTATGTCTACTCCATTGCTATCTCTGACAATCACATCAACAGGAATATTACTTAATGTTGCGGCTGAAAGGGTCTCTGTCGTATCTGTTAAACCAGCATTAATATTTACTAAATATTCATATCCGGTTGTTACTATATCTGCTTCAAAATTCAATATATCAAAATTTCCGCCCGAATCAGAAACAATTTCCACACTGTCAAAAGGATCATTAGAAGAGAGTGTAAATGTTTCTTCATTATTTGAACCAGCCAAATCATCCAAATAAAGTGTAGCCACAATAACACCGCCATTTCTTAAAATCACTCTTCCTTCATCCTGATTGTCACGATATTTATCAATTGTAATTCTCGCAGTATTTACTTCAGTCCCTATATCGTAAATATGAGTATCACCATTGTCTCTAAATGCATAATCTGTTGTATCTGACCAAAAAGTGTTGTCTCATCAATATATGTTCCATCACCTATATTTACTGCCAATGTAGGAGCATCAGCTTTAAATGTCTCATCAAAGGTAACTGATACATTGAGAATTACTGAATCTAGCAAATCTCCATCCCCATCTATAACAGATACACTAAGTGCTTCTTGATGGTCAATATAATCCGTCGCTCTATATGTATACTCACCCGTATCCATATTAATAGTGTATACACCATGTGCTCCATTCACTTCTTGAACTATATTATTGGCATCATATATAACGGTGTTGCCATTTACAGTTACACTTTCTATATGGACTCCATCTGCTCCGTATTCTATAACTGCTGTTCCAGTTGAGTCGCCTATTAAGTTACCTTCAATATATGCATTTGCCGTCTCAGAAACTGCACTCGCTAAATCTGCAATATCTGCAATATTTACAGCTGGTTCAGAAACAACATCTTCTCCATTATCAGCTACCTCTACTATATCAGCAGGTACACTTTCAGTATTGACACTATATGTAAACAACTTGTCAATTGTTCCAGAATTAACAAAGTTAGTCCAATTTGTTGTGTCAAAAGTACCTGTATTATCATCTCCGTCACCAAAGAAGTAAACAATATTTTGATCAGACACCGGTTCTGTTCCATCAAAAGAAGTATCAATGACACTTTGTAAACCTTGATCAATATCAGTTCTTCCACCACTCGTTAATGTTACATCGTCCGTTGAACTAATCCAACCTGTATTAGTTGCACTTCCTTCAAAAAATTGAACTATATTAATATGTACAGTACCAATTTCTGAATACCTAGCCACAAGCTCATTGATAGCATCCATACTAAGCTGCAAATCAGTAGAATCCATACTTCCTGAACCATCTACGATAATAGATAAATTGGTAACTATTGGTTCTATATGTAAATTTACATCAATTGCACTAGGAGTATTTGGAGTATCATCTGCTATATTAACTCCTATATTGCCTGTTGAGTTGTCATTTAGAGTATAAGTAAAAGAATCCTGATCATCTACTCCCTCTGTAGTTGCTTCTGTAAGTGTATATGTATATGTTCCATTTATAGTATCAACCTCCAAGATACTATGCCCCGTATCAATAGTAATAATACCATTAGCATCTGGATTTATACCATCTACTGAAACAACATTCTCTAGCACACCACTACTCACTAAAGCATTTGCATCCGGTGCCGTTCCATTACTTAAGTTAGACTCATCAACATTAATTAAAATATCAACTGGATTTGAACCAATCATCTGTTGCGTTGCACTCGCTGTATCACCATTACTCAGTTCAGTTGCCACAGCATCAACAGTGTAACTAAACTCTCCACTGTATCCTTCAGGCAGTATTGCTTCAACATTAGTTAAATTCTCTCCAGGGGCTAAATCGATAATCCAATTTCCACTATTTGTATCCAATGAACCTACTGAAAAAGTTGTTCCAACAGGAAAGTCACTTAACACAACACTCAAGTATTCAGAACCATCTGTATCAGCCAAATTAACATCAAGATTTAAATCAAATGTTGTTTGGTTCGCCGGAGTACCATTTATCTCAATGGCATCAACCATTAAGTAACTATCAATATTAGAATCTCCAGCATTAAGCATCGCCAAGCCAAAATTTATATAGCCATCAGTTGTAGCTGTATATGTGAATGTTTGCCAGCCGCTTAACTCAACATCTTTATCATTATCATAATCTAAAGTATCATTACTAATATCACTAGAATTTTGCAATGTCGTAATTACACCATCTACTACAACAACAGCGTAGTCATCAAAAACATTATCAACAGCATACTTTGAAGATTCCGTATTAATATAGTTATAGTTAACAGTAAGAACATCCCCTGCATGCAAATATACATCTGTCGCAACATAGGACCATCTACAGAGTTGTCATTATTTGATGCAGCACTTAAATCTTCTTGTGTAACACCTAAAGCAACTGCTATATCATCATCTGACAAACCTTCAGCTTTTAAGAGGAGGTGCTGACTTCCATCTATAGAGGTTAAATCTGCATCAACTTGGACACCATTGCTATCTGTCACCTCTGCATCTACTAAAGAATCACTATCGACGCTTACTGTACCTCCACTATTCCATCCATACAACCCATCTGTTCCCTCAAAACTGGAATTAAAGTCATTTACAACATAATCCACAGAACCCATATTAATAATTGGCGCATCAGCAACAGCGCTTACTGCAATATCCAAAGTATCACTTACCCCTGTGTTGGTAATATAAGTAACTTGAGGTACAGCACCCGACCAGTTTTCAATTGGAGTAAATGTATAACCTCCATCACTATTAACTTGAAGTGTACCAATATTCACAATCGTTACTGTATCACCTGCATTATAAGTGTTACTGTCACCATCGATTGTAAATGCAACCACCTCTAAAGTGTCATCTTGATCAGTATCATTACTTAAAACATTCCCTGTTGCAGTTGTATCTTCATCGATTGTATTTGTATCTGAAGTTGTTACTGTTGTATAATCTCTTGTTACAGAATCTGTACCTGCCGCAGATACATTTAGAGTTTCACCCTCTGCTGGTGGGGTAACAGATGTTAAATATTCACCTGCACTAATCATAGCTGCTGTTAATGTAATGTTTGTAGTATTTCCATTAATCGTAAGATTAAGAACATCTCCTTCTTGAACATCAGATGGTAAACCAATACTAATGTCAGTATCTTCAGAAATTTCATCATTGGTTAATTTGGCATCATTGTTAATATCTTCAGTGATAGTTACACTCGGGGTATCCGGTGTATCTGCATCAACTGTAAAGTCATCATCTGCACTTGCCTCATTACCTTGAGCATCGCTACCTGCAATTGTAGCAGTGTAATCACCATCATCGAGTGCATCTGCATCTGGAAGTGTGAAGCTCCAGTTACCATCGCTATCTGGTGTTACGGTGTACTCTTTATCATTTACAGTAAGTGTAAGGTCACCATCTGTATTAGAAGATGTACCACTAAAGGTTGGTGTATCATCAGTAGTTGTAGTGATATCATTTATCGTTACAGTTGGTGCGGTTGTATCAGGTGATAAAAAGGTATCTTCTGGAGCTTCTATATCTTCATTAGTCAATAAAACAGGTGTAGCATCTATATTAGCAGCATTACCAGAACCATTAAACTGTGCATCTCTTAAAGAACTTTGCACATCAACAAAACCATTGTCACGTGCCAGGAAACTGTCTTCTTGAAGATGTCCTACTACGGCTTCGCTTCCTGCAGCAGTTTCATCATCGATGCTTCCTTCTTTTTCTTTGTCTGTCGCATCATCTTCTGCATAGACACCAGTTTTTTCAAGTGCTTTTTCTATATTTTTTGGTGCAATAAATTCGTCTAAATTATTACCGTATTGGATAAGAGAGAGATCAAAAAGTTGTTTTTCAAGTCCTGTTAATTCAAGAGCCTGTTCAAGGTTGAGCATCGCTATTTTTATGTGTGCATTCTCACCATTGCCATATCTGCACCATACACGAGCATATCTTTTGTGATAGGGTCACCGACATGAAGCTCTTTCACATCTCCATATTCATCTTTTGCAAAAAAATTTCCGCTGAGCTCTTTTACTGTTCCTATGATTACTTTCATTTTCTTCTCCAAAATATAGACGAATTTTCAATTATGTTATATTATAGAAGAAAAAAAGAAGAAAAGATATTGTCCCTAAGGACAGTAAGGGGTAAGATTATTTTAAAAGAAGTGCCAAACCGATTCTGTCACTCACATCAAGTTTCTTATAAATCGCCTGTGCATGGGCTTTTACGGTGCGTGGTGAAATACCAAGTCGCTGTGCTATTTCATTGTATATCAAACCCTCTTTAAGCAGCATAGCTGTCTCTTTTTCACGGGCTGTTAACTTTTGAAGTAACTCTTCATTACTATTTTGACTCTCTGGCAACTCTAAAATCAGCTGTGATGTCAGTTCCGGATAGAGCCAGACCATATTCTCACGCAAAGCAGCAACAGCGGCAAGTATAAAATGTGCTTGCATAAGAGCATTGCCATAGCCCATCGCCCCATATTGCAAAAGGCGTTTTGCTTTTTGCAGTTCTGGTACCCTGTCTAAGACAAGAACACGGTTTTGCTGTTGGCGTAATCTTGCTAAAAGTGACTTGCATGTTTGTTTACAAGCCAAATAGTTTACAATAATAATTCTGTTTTGAAATGTTTCTAGGCTCTCTAGGTCATCAACACTTTGAAATTTTTCTCCATTTAAAGCCTTTTCCCAATGAGCTATAAGATTAATATCATCACTATAAAGTACAATTTGCATCTCTTATCTCTCTGTAAAAGTGTACTGTTTTGTTTTGAGAATTGGCTTGAGAATATAATCTAGTACAGTTTTTTGTCCTGTTATAATATCAACACTTGTTGTCATTCCTGGAATTATTTTAAGCTTTTTACCATGTCTGCCTATATAGTTTTTATCTGTTTTTATGCGCACTTCATAGAAGACATTACCCTCATCATCTTTAATACTATCAGGTGAAATAAGCACAACTTTGCCTTCTAGTCCACCATATATAGAGAAATCATAAGCCGTAAATTTCACAATGGCTCGCTGTCCTAGATAGATAAATGCGATGTCTTTTGGTTTGATTCTCACTTTTACAAGCAGTGTTTCATCACTTGGAACTATTTCCATAATATCCTCACCCGGTTTAATCACCCCACCGACAGTATGCACATAAAGTTTTTGGACAATACCTTTCATAGGTGATTTCACAATAGTTCTTGTTACCTGATCTTCAAGGGCAGTAGATGTCACTTGTAAACTTTTAAGTTCTGCAACAGCTTCATTCATTTTTGTTTTTGCTTCACTTTGAAAATTCAGCTTTGTCTCTTTTATGTTACTCTTAACTTCTTTAATTGCAGATTTGAGTCGAGGTATTGATTTTTTAGCTGCATCATATTTTGAAGCTATCTCGTTTGCCTCGCGCTGTAGTTTTAAAAAGTCTATCTTTGAACGAACACCTTTGGCTACCATAGGCTTGGTCATTCTTACTTCTCTGGATATCATTGCATAAGAAGACTCTAAATGGTCTCTTTGTGAGTAAGCTTCTGCAAGCTCTTGTTTCTTTTGAGCAAGCTTCTCACGCAAGGCATTGAGTTTTGAATTAAGCTGCTGCTTGTTCGTGTTATACAAATTTTTTTCATTGTCTATAAACTGTGCGAGACGCTTTTTCAAATCTGCCGGGACAATGAAGTCCTGTCCTGTCGACTCTGCTTTAAGGCGAAGAATCTGTGCCTGCAGAGCTTCTGCTTTTATCTCATTTGAGCTGTAAGATGAAATTGATTTTTGATTATCAATTTTCAGTAGCACCTGCCCTTTGTCGACACTCTCTCCCTCTTGTACTAATATCTCTTCAACGATCCCACCTTCAAGGTTTTGGATCATCTGATTTTCACCACTTGGAATTATTTCTCCATCTCCTCTGGCAATCTCATCAATATAAGCAAAATTGGCCCAAACCAAAAACAGAACAATTGCTCCAACCCAAAAATACAAAACAATGCGCAAGCGTGTTGGCGCAACTTCTAAAACAGCAGCACTCAAAGAGTGCATAAATTCATAATCACGCTTTGAAAGCTTCTTTTTATTTATCTCTTTTTTAGCCATTGGAAGCTCCGCTTAGCTGTTTAATGACAAGGTCTCTTTTATCATCGAGCAGTACTTTGGAATTATGCATGACGATAACTCTCTCCACCATATCAAGCAGTCCCATCTTTTGTGTAATAATAACTACCGTCTGCTCTTTAAGCTCCTGTTTTAATCTGTTCATCAGATTTTTCTCGGTTGTTTGATCCATTGCATTACTCGGCTCATCCATAATCATAATGGAGCTCTCTTGGATGAGTGCTCGTGCAATTCCTACACTTTGACGCTGTCCGCCTGAAAGCCCGGCACCCCGCTCACCTATTGGCATGTCATACCCAAGTGGATGTGTCTGCACAAACTCTTCGACACCACTTACCTGCGCAGCATAAATAATGTCTCCGACATCGGGATGCTGTTCAGAAGAAACGATATTGTCTTTAATGGTTCCTTTAAACAAATGCACATCTTGCGGAACATAGGAGATATAACGCCGTAGATCTGCTGGATCGATCTGTGCAATGTCAATATCATCAATGAGTATCGTCCCGCTTGTCGGCTCATAAAGTTTCAAAATCAATTTCGCAATAGTACTCTTTCCAGAGCCAATACGTCCAATTATTGCTACTTTTTCTCCAGGATTGATGACAAAGCTGACGTTTGAGAGTGCCGGAACTTCCGTACCTGGATAGTTGAAACTCACATCTTTAAATTCTATCTTTCCTTTAAATTTTGGACGCTCTACAAACTCTTTCCCTGCAGGACGCTCTACTTCACGGGATATAATTTCATTAAGTGTGTCATATGCAGTCTTGGCATCAGAATAGTTCGAGATAAGTGCTGCAGCCTGTCCTATTGGAGCGACTGTGCGTGAAGTAAGAATGACAATGGCAATGAGCCCGCCCATTGTCAACTCAAACTCTTTGATAAGATAAACGCCAAAGACAACTACAAAGACTGTGTTGAGTTGTACAAAAAGATTTGTCACACTCGGTATGGAAGCAGAGAGTAGGCGTGACTTGAGGTTTTTCTCAGCGATCTCACCGGTAGATTCTTCCCACTCCCACTGCTTTTTGCCGCTCATGCGCATCGTTTTTACCGTCTCTATATTTTGCAATGTTTCAATGAGAATACCATTTTTCTTTGCACTCGCCTCATAAGAGGCTTCGATACTCTCACGCAGTGGTTTGCGGATGACTAGAGCATACAAAAGTATCAAGAAAATGGTTACACTAGGAACAAAGACAAGAACACCACCAATGTAGTAGATAACCGCAAGAAAAATAATTGCAAACGGCGGCAGATCGATAACTGCTGTCATAGTAGCTGTTGTAAAGAAAGAGCGAACCGATTCAAAATCTTTGAGATTGTTGGCAAAAGAACCGACAGAAGGAGGATGCTCCGCCATTTTCAGATCAAGCACCTTCTCGAAGATTATCGAAGACATAATTATATCGCTCTTTTTTCCTGCTAATTCCAGAAGATACGAACGGGTAAATTTGAGAAAAAAGTCCAGAACATAGACAAGCACTATCCCTATGGTAAAGACCATTAAAGTCTCTTCGGCATTGTTTGGAATGACTCTGTCATAGACATTCATTGTAAAGAGTGGTGTTGCAAGCACAAAAAGGTTGATGAGAAAAGAGGCAATGAGCACATCCCTGTAGATAGGGATAGAGAGCTTCAGTGTACTCCAAAACCAATGTTTTTGTTTGAGTTGCAATGTACGGGAACTTTTTTTGTCATACTCGAACTCTTTTTTTAGAATGTAAGCAAACCCAAGATACTCATTTTCCAGATCATGAATACTCACCCACTGCTCAAGACCATCCCCTTCAGGGTAGATTATTTTTGCCTCGGTTTTATCATCATTGAACTTCTCTAAAATACAGGCATTGTCATTACTCAGCAATAAAATTGCAGGAAGATGTAGTGAGAGCATATCTTCAATAGAGCGTTTAATAAGTGTCGATTTAAGCCCTGCCCGTGCTGCTACACGCGAGAAAAGAGACTTTGAGCTCTCTTTTGAGAA
>VCAX01000025.1 GCA_013607665.1 Campylobacterota bacterium
TTACATTGCAGCTATTGTATAAAAAGAGTGTGTAGTATTTGTGTAATGTTGTATAATTAGATAATAAAAATGAAAGGCTTTCCCATTTTATCAAAAAAAAAGACGCTCAAAGAGCAGTTTAAGAATTTTTACAAAAACCATAAACCAGCAAACTTTGAAGATGCGGTTGAAAAATTTTCCATCTTTGGTGGTGTTGCGTGGGGCAAGATCGATACAAGCCAGCCGGCCTATGAGCTCATTGAAAAGCTTATTTTAAATGATTATGCTTACATCCGAAACGACATCACAAAACTTACCGACGGGCAGCCACTCTACCACTCCATACTCAGTGCAGTGGCACTCAGTGACGGAAAACTTCATGCAGTCTTTAAACGCTCAAATGTAGAGGAGAGTGTTGGCCAAAAAGCGGTAGAGACCTTGCGTGAGCGTGGAATACTACGCCAAAAACGCTGCAAAGGTGCTGATGACAAGCTCTTTTTTACAACATCGTTTTTGCGTTTTTGGTTTGCCTTTGTCTCTCCTATCTTTAAGGGCATCCGTGACGGGAACTACACAGAGGTAAAAGAGCGCTGGGAACGTCACGCCAATGAATTTACAAACCTGACATTCAAAGAGCTCTCACAAGAGCTGCTGCGTGAGACCTTCAAAGAGGACTCCATTATGGAGATGAGTGAGTATTGGAGTAATGAAGGCTTGGCAATAGACATTTACGGGCTGACAAAAGCAAAAAAAAGAGTTGTGGGACTTTGTAAATACAGCAATGCAAAAGTTAAAAAGAGTGAGCTCTCAAAGCTGCAAGCGCTGTGTGACACAGCGAATATAAAAGCTGACATTTTTGTACTTGTCGCAAAAAAAGGCTTCTCAAGTGAACTCAAATCACTTAAAGGTGAAGCACTCAAGCTCTACACACTTAAAAATTTCAAAGCGCTCGTGGAGTAAACAATGGCGAAAAAAGTTTTACTGCTGCATGGTTGGGGCGGGAGTGATTATCCACACTGGCAAAGCTGGCTTGCAGGAGAGATCGCAAAAGATTACGGCTGTGTGAACTTTTTAAAGTTCTCTGATTATGATGCACCAAAACTTGATGTCTGGCTGCGTGAGCTTACACTGACACTTAAAGACTTCAAACCGGACATCGTCATTTGTCACTCTTTGGCAAATACACTCTGGTTTCATGCATGCCACCAAAACATACTCACGCAGGTACAAAAGCTCTATCTTGTAGCCCCTCCCTCTTTGCAGTGCAGTGTTACAGAGCTCAAAGAGTTTTTTCCCATGCAAATACCTGCTAATCTCTTTGCAGATGATGTTCTGCTCATCACCTCAACAAACGACCCTTATCTCACGCAAACAGAAGCAAAAGAGCTGCAAAAATCATTAAATATAAAAATGAAAGTAGTGCAAAATGGCGGTCACTTGAATGCACAGAGCGGCTATGGTACATGGGAATGGATGCTTAGAGAGGTAAAATCATCCCTCTCTTAAACATAGATATCTATTTTGTTGGTACTGAGAGTCGGTTTCACTTCTTGTTTTAAAGAAGATTCCAAGTTTTTCGCTTTTTGCTCTGTCTCATTTGTCAAAGCGGCCGGATTCGACTGATTTGAATTTGTAGAATCCTCTTTCAGAGAGCTTGGGTCCAATCGCCTTACTTGCACAGGATTTGGGTAAGGTGATTGAAATGTATACTTCGCTACTTGCATATCATCCTCCTTCACGCATATAAAAAATTATAGCACAAAAACTCTAAAAATGAAAAGCAGCCGACATTAGCCTATAACATAGCAATCTCTGCCATTTTGTTTTGCTGCATAGAGACTGTTATCGATTCTTTTAAACATCTCCTCATCGGTGTCACCTTCATTATAAACTGTTAAACCAAATGATGCACTTATTTTTTTCACAGGACCTACATGAATTTTTTTAATTGCTTTTTGCAACTTCTTTACAATTTTCTCTAAGGCTGAAACATCTGTATGGCTTGTTACAATAATGAACTCTTCACCACCCCACCTGGCAATAAAATCATTCTCTCTAATATTTTTTTGCAGAGTTTGAGCAAACTTTTTAAGCACTTCATCACCTATTTTGTGTCCATAATTATCATTCACCAGTTTAAAATAATCAATATCCACCAAAATTAGTCCAAACTCCTCTTTATATCGTTGCGCATTTTTTATTTTATTACGTATGGTTTTTAAATATTCATGTCGATTATAAAGTCCTGTCAGCACATCATGTGTTGAGAGGTGTTCTAGTTCCAATGTTGTCATTTTAACAAGATGGGTTAAAGCTTTTTCAATAGGGTCAAAATAGTTGGGCTTTGCTTCATGAAAAACTTTTTTAGAACTCTTTTTAGATTCTGAAAGCATCATAAAGGTCGTTGTCACATTTAAAAGTTCCGCAATCTTATTGGACTGAAAAAACTCGCCATAAGTAAAAAATCCGGACAGAAGGCGCCAAAGATTCCAATAGATGCAACTTGGCCTTCAAATTTTCTGCCAATAAAGCTTTTCTGGCTGCACAAGAGTAAACATATACCGCTTCGCTTGGATATTTGGAGAGTGCAAGAAAAGGTTCTGTCAAATTATCTGTCAAATCTTCAATATTTGCAAAACTAAACCGAACGACATCACCCTTTTCAAAGTTTCCGGCATACATCATCGCATCATTTTCAACGACTGCTATAGGATCTCTCGCTATTTCGATACCATCTTTGGATGTAAGCAAAGGAAAGGACATACATGATCCAGAAAGATTTTTGACAATATCATCTCCTAAATATTTTCTATAAACCTGCACAATAGGAATACCATCAAGCTCATATAAAATATTCCCGTCACATTTGGTAACAATCATCTCTTTACCAATTGGTGTCCAGTTTAGCAGATAATCAGTATTGACATATAACTCTTGGGAACTAAGACTGGCCAAAACCCAACCATTATCCGTATATATCTCTTCATTAAAAACATATGTTTTACGAAATGCAGCATTATCTCCGGCACGCCCACCTGCAATGGTAACATCTTCATTAATATCATGCAGTTTTTTAATATAGAGCTCTGTATTGCTCCTGAGACCGTCACTCAGAACAATCAGGGCTTTTGTCTCTTTTTCATAAAGATCATGCTTAATATCTTCTACACAAAAACGCTTATCAAATGCATACAGTTTACTTTTCACACGCGTTGCATCAAAGAGGCTAAAAGAGAGAGCTATCTCTCCTTCGTACATAACTCCCCTACATATCTCTCCACTCGTTATTGCACCGATTATTTCAGCTTGAGGCAGTAAAGCTTTTATGGTTTTGGCAACACTCATAAATTTTTCAGGCTCAGTAGTACCACTGAAAATCTGTACCAAAATATTTGAAAAGCTCTGCATCTTCTTCTTAAGAATAAACTCTTCTAATGCTATTTGCGTTGTAAAAAGTATATTATGCACTTTCAAAATATAATCCTTATCATAGGCTATACCTCATTATAGCACTCTCAAAAATCTAAACAGCTTAAACTTTAGAGTCGCCAAATAGAAAACTTTTTATTTTTAATCTTCCCGTTTTTTAAATATCTATAGGCTTTTTCTGCATCTTGTCGTGCTATAGCCACATAAGCCTGTTTGTCGTAAATATCGATCTTGCCGATGCTTGCACCTTGCAAGCCTGCTTCTCCTGTCAGCGCACCGAGTATATCTCCTGCACGCAGTTTATCTTTCTTTCCGCCCTCAATAACGAGTGTTATAAACTCCGGCTTCATCTCAAAGCTTTTTGCCTCCGGCAGTGCATCTGACTCTAGGAACAAGCGTTTTTCATCGCTTTTGTAAAGCTCTGTTTTTTCCATCTCATTTGGTGTATAGAGTGTGACAGCTATGCCCTTTGCCCCTGCACGCCCAGTACGACCAATGCGGTGTGTATAGGTCTCTTGGGTGTGTGGCAGGTCATAATTGACAACCATTGCAAGCTCTTTAATGTCGAGCCCTCGCGCGGCGACATCCGTTGCAACAAGTATGGGTGTCGAGCTGTTTGCAAACTGCACAAGCACATCGTTACGCTCATACTGCTCCAAATCACCGTGAATTGCCAAAGCGTCTATCTTCTTGGCTATCAACTCTTCAGCCAGCTCTTTTGCCTCGAGCTTTGTATTGGTAAAAATAATGACATTTTTTGGTTTTTTCTGCGAAAGAACTTTTATAAGTGTATCAAGTTTATCATTGCTGGCATAAAAACTTTCCTCTATCTCATTTGGCAGTTCATCTGCAGCTGTTTTGACTATGACAGGCTCACGCAGAAGTTTATGTGCCACTTTTTTCACTTCCTCATCATAGGTTGCAGAAAATAGCAGCGTTTGGCGCTCTTTTGGAACAAACGCGAGCACTGACTCTATCTCTTCTATAAAACCCATATCAAGCATTCTGTCTGCTTCATCAAGTATAAAAGTATTGAGATGACTCAAATCCAGACTCTCTTTATTGAGGTGCTTCAGCACTCGCCCTGGAGTACCGACAACAATGTGTGCCTGATGTGCAAGTGAGCCGAGCTGTTTGCCAAAGGACTCTCCGCCTGTAAGCATCAAGATTTTTATGTTATATGCAAAGCGTGCAAGCCGGCGCAGCTCTTTTGCGACCTGATCGGCAAGCTCACGTGTGGGACAGAGAATTAAAGACTGTACACGAAACTTTTTTACATCAAGATTATGCAAAACGCCAATGCCAAAAGCGGCTGTTTTTCCGCTGCCAGTTTTTGCCTCCGCCATCACATCTTTTCCTGCTAAAATAGCAGGAAGCGCGGTATTTTGAATGGCTGTCATTTGTGTGTAGCCTAAAGCATCTAAATTTGTAAGCATTGCTTGCGTGAGAGAAAGTTTTGAAAAGTTCATATTTTATCTTTTTTTGAAATTATACATCATAATTGAAGCAGCTATGGCAACATTGAAACTTTTTACATCTTCTTGCATCTCAATATGTACCACCGCATCACATAACGCTAAAATATCATCCGCTATGCCAAAGCCCTCATGTCCCATAATAAGCACCCATTTCCCATCTGGTTTCACGCAAGAGAGCGGCTGGGAATTTACTGTCACCTCTGCTGCATAAATTGTATAGCCTAAGGCTTTGAGTGCCTGTATACTCTCTTTTATATCGTCATAAACGTGAATTTTAAGCATTGCAGCATACCCCATGGAGACACACAGAGCACGTCTATTAAAAGGATGCGGGGAGCTTTTGCCCAGCATTAAAGAGTCTACACCAAGCGCTGCCATACTCCGTGTAATCGCTCCGACATTCTCACTTGAGGTAATATTGTCAAGTAGTAAAATGTTCTCATCTAAATCTTCTAAAACCACATCAGCAGGACGCTTTGCATGCATCAAAGCAGTTATGATGGATCTTGTGTCCTACAATCCTGCTCATCTGCTCTTTGCTCGCTTCATAAAGCATAGGAACCTCACGTGAATCTATCAATGCCTGATGCATCTCAAAATATTCACGCGTCGCTAAGATACTCTCTATCTTGATATCTGTTTTTTCTAAAAGAAGGTTCACTACCTTTGGCGAATCGGCAATAAAACTGCCATCATTCAATATACCTTTATCACGCAGGGCATGATAGACTTTGACTCTTTTATCTTCAATATTTTCTATAGTTACTCTCATAATGCCATTATATATTATTATGATAAAATGGTTCCCATGAAATTACTATTAATGGAAGATGATCCCGTACTTTCCGACATTTTACTCAACTTTTTAGGTGAAACATATAGTGTCGATTACGCTTTTAACGCCGAAGAGGTCTATGCACTCTTAGAAAAGAACAGTTACGATCTTTTTATTTTTGACATCAATGTCAGCGGCCAAAACGGGCTTGAACTGCTAGAAGAGCTGCACTCCTTTGCAAACAACACTCCTACCATCTTTATCACAGCCTACAATGACACCAAACATCTGCAAAAGGCATTTGATGCCGGAGCACATGATTACATCAAAAAACCCTTTGAACTCGAAGAGCTGAGTGTGCGTATAGAGAGCACTAAGCGTCTTTTTCATATAGAGAGCAACACGCTGGAGCTAATAGGTGAAAATATCTTTTTCAATCCGCAGACAAAAGAGATTCAAAACGCAGGCAAGAGCATCTCTCTGGGCGCAAAAGACGCACTGCTGCTTGCCTATTTCCTTAAAAACCAAAAAAGAGTTATCTCCAACGAAGAGCTTATGCAAAATGTCTGGGACTATGACTCCATGCCAAGTGATGCGACTCTACGCTCACACATTCGCACCCTGCGTGAGATTATCGGGAAAGAGAAAATAAAGACTATTCGCGCAGAAGGTTATATTTATGAATAATCTGACAAAGAAATCTTTTTACTCTTTTTTAGCGCTCTATCTTATCAGCTCATTTATCTTTTTAGCCCTTGCTGCCTACTGGTTCTACAGCTCTCAGGTTGCTATGGAAAAAAACACAAACTTCTACAAAATGAACCATATCGCCGATGTTGTCAGCACGGAAGTCATCCATTCACAAATGCAAAATCGTCCTTTTAAACTACGACGTTTCAAGAATGCTGCTGTCGCTTTATATGACAAACACCATAAACTACTCTACGGAATGAGTGTACAAAAAGTCGATTTTAACAAAGAGTTTTACATGAAAGAGGGCGTTTTCACCCTTGTCTCTCAAAGAACTGCAGGACACCTGAATGTACAGTATGTCGTAGTACAAAGTAATGAATGTGTCAAAAATATTAAAAAGATAAAAAATAAAATTGCCTATGCCGTTATCATCACAGCGACGCTTATCATTCTTATTGCTATTTTTCTCTCCTATATTTTCCTAAAGCCCATCAAAGAGAAGATGGATGAGATTGAGAACTTCGTCAAAGACACCACTCATGAACTTAATACTCCTATTACCGCACTGATGATGAGTACATCCCGTATCAAATCCAAAAAAGAGTATGATGAGAAGATCGTCAAAAATATCTCCATCAGTACCAAACAACTCTGTGATATTTACTCTTCACTCAGCTTTTTAAGCTTTGATACCCAAAGTGAAACGCCACAGAGACTCTTTTTCAATGATGTTGTCAAAGAGGATATAGCCTACTTCCATGAACTACTTGAAAAGAAAAAAATAAAACTACATGCAGATCTTGCACCTTGTGAGATAACAATAGCGCCGAGTAAAGCAAAGATGCTTATTAATAATCTGCTCAGTAATGCCATTAAATACTCAAAACCAAACACACACATAACAATCACGACAACTGCCGAGAGTTTCACTATTGTCGATGAGGGAGTCGGGATTGATAAAGAAAAACTCGAGATAATTTTTCAACGCTTTGTACGTGCAAATTCCTATGCCGGTGGTTTTGGAGTAGGACTGCATATCGTAGATACCATTGTAAAAGAGTATGGCTATACTATCAGCATCGAATCACAGAAGAATAAAGGAACGAAGATTACACTTCATTTTCGCTAGGGTTTTCTAGTTTTGCGACCTCTTCAATAGAGCTCATAATGATATCTTTTATCTTATTTGGGGCAAGTCTGTATTTCATCTCAAAATCTACAATGGTGTTGATATCCATATGCTCTGTACTGCGTACGACCCTATATATCTCCCCAAAAAGACCTTTGTCATACAAAAGCGCATCTTTGACCTCATCGGAGACATTGATATTTTGTAATATCTCTTCAAGCGGCATACCAAAAAGTGTATCCATTAAAGAGAGCACTCCGACCATATAGGCTTCTCCAAGCATATTTGAACGGGCATCCGGACGTATCTCTTTTAATATCCTCTCCATAAGCTCCGTTCTGTTTTTTACCATCAACATCAAAGCAGAGGTCTCAAATGTCGAAGAGACCGATTTGGAATATATCATCAGCATCAGCCATTTTGCAAGCTGAATACGTCCAATGAGCACGATAACATGATGAATAGATGAGATCTTTTTTCTAAAATGAAAGGCTGCGGAGTTTATAAACTGTAAAAGCTGTACCGTAATTTCCGGATTTTGTTCAAATTCATCCGCAGCTTCATCGATGTTTCTGTCTTCCATCAGCATATTGTACAGACGCAAAACAGCCATACGAGTAGGATTGTACTGTGCATTTTCAATGATTTTTGGCTGTGCGAAGTAATAGCCTTCAAACGCATCACATTGCAAACGCTTTGCATGCTCAAAACGCGCTTCATCTTCAATCTTCACGCCAATAACTTTGATGCCTTTTGTGTGCAACGCCTCAATACAGGCTTTTATATCTGTATCTGCTTGACCTTGCAAGAGCACTTTAAAATAAGAGATATGATTTAAGACCATACCATAACGCTCTTGTAAAATATCCTGCGTCAATGCTATATTGTCAATAGCGAGAATATACCCTTTTTCATGCAACTGCTGGATTCTCTCTATGATTTTCTCACTCATCTTTACATGACTGAAAATCGAAAAGATAAAGAACTCTTTTGGAACAGAAAAAATAATATCATTAAGCAGGAACTTCTCATCTATTTTAATAAAAGCCCGCTTATCCCCTAAAATCCGTTTCGTTCCAAACTGGTTCAGTAGACTGCTGACAACTGCCGCACTCGCATATCTGTCATTCTCTACTTTACTTGTCTGCTTAGAATCTCTGTAAAGCACTTCATAGGCACATATCTCAGAATTTTTATCTAATACCGGTTGTCTTGCCACATAAATATGTTTCATACTAATATCCTATAACAATATTATACAACAAATTTTATTGTTTAGAACTTATCTATACGATACCAACCGGCAATGGAGTAGCGCTCTTTTTTTGCGGGAAGTACTTCATGAGGGAAATCTTCACTCATAAAGACTACTAAAGTGTTTGCGCGAGGCAGAACTTTTGTGATAAAACTATCTTCATCGCAAATGAGCAATTCCCCGCCATCTTCTTGATGCCACTCTTCGTTGAGATAATAGACCGTTGTTACTACACGGTTTTTAGAGTTTTTAAAGGCATCGAGATGTTTTTCGTAAAAGTCACCCTTTTCATAGCGGGCAAAATGTGCCTCATAGTAACTCAAACCAAGATATAACGAGCGGTTGAGATACTCACGCAGACCGTTTATAAAATCAAGAAACTCTTGCGTGGTCTCACTCTTGGCCTCTATCCAGTGAATTTTATCTCGCCTTCTATTTGCATCCATGGCAGAAGCAGTCGAAACCCCTGCTAATTTATAATTTTGCTCCTCTTTCGCTTCTGCCAACAACTCAGATGTAAGTGTCTCATCTAAAGCATCTTCTATAACAATGTACCCATACTGTACCAATGCATCTGTAATTCGTTCATAAATATCTTCATACATACAAGAATTGTAGCTAGATGTTTATCTACAGTCAAGAGCTAAAAGAATGGGTTATCTTTAATTCTATCTTAAAATTTCAATTTAACACTTTTGTAACACTTTTCTCATATAATTTGCCCTTAAAAGTTAAAAACACTTGAAGATTCTCTCAAAATTATACAGACAATAGAAAAAGATATACTCGAAAACAAAAAGAGCTTTTTTGTCAAAGATATAAGCTCTACGGCCGGATACAGAAGAAGTGCAACAGGAACACCAGAGATGTACCCTTATGTTGGGTATATTTCACTTGAACTCTATAAAATGAAACCACAAAATTTTGTTGACAGATATATTACCCCCTACTTGAGTTTTTATTATGATGAGACAGGTCGTATTCGAGAGATATCTTCAAAAGAGATCTCTGCAAAACTGCGGTCATTTTTAAAAAAGCAGAAGTATAAAGAGCGTTTTAATCTTACCAACCTCATGGTAGTTGAAAACAGCATGGGGCATACAAAAGCCGATATTCACATAGGTATCATAAGCAGTGACCACAAAAAAGCACTTAAAGCGATACGTGAAATTGAAACTGCATTTGCTACGCTCAAAGGATTAAAATATTATGGGGATAACGTCAAAGTAGGCACAGATGAGATAAAACTGACCATAAACAGTTATGGAGAAGAGTTAGGTATAACACAAAAATACCTTGGAAACTATGTCTCAAATTTATACCTTAGCAAAAAAGTCGGTACTCTTTTTGACGGCAATGAACTTCTAGAGATAAAAATAAAATCTATAAATTATGAAGACAACCTAGAGAGTCTTAAAAACTTGGAAATCCCACTGAAAAACAGTCATGCTACCATACGTCTAAAAGATGTCTGTGATTTTACGAAAACAAAATCATTAGAGCGCTTAATAAAAGATGACGGAGAGACTACTTTTTATGTTTTTGCCAATGTAAATGCCTCTATTTTAACCGCAAGCGAAGCACTTAATAAAATTATGCCTGTGTTAAAAGAGATAGAGCAAAATACGATGTAAGATTCAAATTTAAAGGAGAAAGAGAACAAAAGCAAACAATGCAAACCGAGATGATTTTTGCTTCTCTTCTTGCAATAACATTGATTTTTATAGCTATATTGTACCTTTTTAACTCACTTAAGGAGACGCTTATCGTTATGAGCGTTATCCCTTTTTCTCTCCTTGGTGTTTACATAGGGCACTATTTTATGGGACTCAATATTTCACTTCCGTCGCTTATAGGGGCACTTGGACTTGCTGGTGTTATTGTCAATGACGGGATTATCATGATGGATACCATAAATAAAGCTAAAGCAAAAGATGAAATTTTTCAACTCGCCGCTCGCAGACTCAGACCAATTCTTCTGACCTCTATAACAACAGTCGTAGGGTTATCATCTCTTATATTTTTTGCAACGGCAGAAGCTGTCGTATTTCAGCCTTTGGCTGTGAGTATGGGTTTTGGGCTTTTATGGGGAACGATATTAAATCTTTTTTACCTTCCGACTATGTATACATTTTCATCAGGAAAAAAATTTCATTGAACCCCTAGCATACACTAAGGGTTAAAATGTCTAGATAGGTAAAACTCTGATTTTTGGAGAGAGTTTCTCTTTAAGTGTTGACTCGATCGCATAGAGTGTTCCCGTTGCAGAAGAGGCACAACCGTTACATGCACCCAAGTAGCGAATATAGATGTCAATGTAGTCATCGTTTTTCTTGATGTCAATGATCTCCATATCTCCACCATCCATAATAAGGAACTGTCTTACATTCTCATCGATAATGGCATCAACCGCTTTGATCTGCTGTACAAGTGTCATCTCTTCGAAATTTCCACCACCGGCTGCCTGTGCATCCGCTGCTGCTTTCATCTTCTCTTCATCCATCTCTTTGCGAGTCTGCTCTAAGATATCAACAAGGTAGTATTCTCTGTCTTCATGTCCACCCGGTTTGATACACGACTTACAAAAACCACCCGCTTTTGTATAATCTGTGATCTCTTCAACAGTTTTGAGGTCATTAAGACGAATTACCTCTTGGATAGTACCAAGTGATACACGCGCACATTCACAGACAATGATCTCATCTTCAAAGCTCTCCTCATCAACACCCAAGTAGAGTGAGGCCGCTTTTTTGATAACATCGTACGCCATTACAGAACAGTGCATTTTTTGTGGTGGCACAGCAGGTGTGTCCGGATCGTCACGCAATGCTTTTTCAACATCTATGTTTGTGATTTTTACCGCGTCCTGTACCTTTTTTCCGATACAAAGCTCCGTCATCACATCACTTGACGCAATCGCAGTACCACATCCAAAAGATTTAAACTTAGAGTTTACAATCGTATCTGTCTTTGGGTCAACTTCCCAGTAGAGTCTTACCGCATCGCCACAGCTCTCCGCACCAAAGTCAGCGACAATAAGCTTGTTCCCATGTGCCTCAGCTTCTTCAGGAGTGATCTCTCCTTGATGCTGTGGGTTGTTCATTAAAGTAGTTACTTTGTTTGAGTACGCATCCCAAAGTGATGCGCCTAATAAATCGTCTTTTGCCATATACTATCCTTTAAACTTTTTTCTATTTTTCTTAAAATTAATGTGCCATATGATGTGGCATTGCACACTCACCAGCTTCTCCACCCGGAGTCGGCTGTACTTTTGCAAATGAGCTTGAAATCGCTCTTAAACGTGCAACCGCTTTTTTAAAGTGCTCTATTGTATAATCTATCTCTTCATCTGTCGTAAATCTTGAAAGAGAGAGTCTTATCCCTGTGTGCGCAAGTTCATTATCTGCACCGATTGCAAGCATTACCGTATTTGCCTCTAAATTCTCAGAAGCACAGGCAGAACCTGTTGATGCACCGATTTGACCATTATTCAAGTCCCAAAGCATCCCTTCGCCTTCAACACCACGAATAGAGATTAAAATAGTATTTGGTGTACGATTCTCACGGTCACCTACCACAAAAGTATCACTGAGCTCCAGGAGTGCATCTTCAAGTCTGTCACGCTTTGCACGGATACTTGCCATTGTCTCTTCAATATTTGTCGTTGCAAGTTCGATCGCTTTTCCCATACCTACGATGTAAGGAACATTAAGTGTACCTGAGCGACGATGCCCCATCTGCTCACCACCGTGAAGCAGTGGAGAAAGCGGTTGTGAATCTTTAACATAAAGTGCTCCGATACCTTTTGGTCCGTGAAACTTATGTGCAGACATCGAAACAAAATCAACATGAACATCTTGCAAGTCTACCGGAATTTTTCCTACAGCCTGAACACCGTCAGAATGAAAAAGCACACCTTTTTCTTTACAGATCTCACCAATCTCTTTAATAGGGAAAATCATCCCTGTCTCATTTGAAGCCCACATAACACTTACTAGTGCAGTTTTTTCTGTAATGAAGCTCTTAACCGTATGTGGCTCAACGATACCCTGTTCATTAACAGGAAGGTATGTTACTTTTACCCCCTGCTCTTCAAGCCATCTACATGTTGTAAGAATAGATGGGTGTTCTACCTCTGTCGTGATTATATGGTCTTTCTCTCCGCCAACGATTAGGTCATTAAATACTGATTTTAAGACCCAGTTATTCGACTCTGTAGCACAAGAAGTAAAGATGATGTCATCATCATCACTGGCATTGAGTGCCGTATAAACTTGGTCAATCGCTTTTTTTAAGTATGGATGTGTTGCCGTACCAAACTTATGCAGAGAACTCGGATTTCCGTAGAGTTCGCTGAAAAATGGCTGCATCACCTCTACTACCTGTGGATCACACATCGTAGTAGCATTGTTATCTAAATAAACTTGCATATTTATTACCTCTTATTAGGTTAATTTTTTTAAATAGGACAATTTTTGTCTTCTTTTAGTTTTGACATGATAATAGCTTTGTCATTATGATTTGCTTAAGTCAAACTGAGTTTGTAATGAGTTTAAGAATTCTAATGCAGTTTTTTACAAGAATGCTTATGCTATAATCGCGCCATTATTACTATGAAGGTTTTACATTATGGGTCAAACTATAACTGAAAAAATATTTTCTGAACATGTTGGTAAAGAAGTATATGCGGGCGAGATCGTCCGTTCTCCAATCGACATGGTTATTGGAAATGACATTACAACACCTATTTCCATTAAAGCTTTTGAAGATAGTGGGGCAGAGAAACTTGCAAATCCAGATGGTTTCTCCATCGTTTTAGATCACTTCATTCCGGCCAAAGATATTGCCTCTGCAAATCAGGCAAGAATTTCTCGTGACTTTGCAAAAAAGCACAATCTCAAAAACTTTTTTGATGAAAAAGATATGGGGATCGAGCATGCCCTGCTTCCTGAAAAAGGGCTTGTCGTTCCTGGTGATGTTATTATCGGTGCAGATTCACACACTTGTACGCACGGTGCACTCGGCGCCTTTTCAACAGGTATGGGCTCAACCGACCTTGCTTTTGCGATGATAACAGGCAACAACTGGTTTAAAGTACCGGAGTCTATCAAAGTTGTTCTCTCTGGAAAACCTGGAAAATATACAACAGGAAAAGATATCATCTTGGAGATCATCCGCATCATCGGTGTTGATGGAGCGCTCTATAAAACACTTGAATTTACAGGCAGTACAATCGAGCATTTAAGCATGGATGACAGATTCTCTATGTGTAATATGGCAATTGAAGCCGGTGCAAAGAGTGGTATTGTTGCAGTTGATGATATAACCCGAGAGTTCTTGGCAGATAAAGATTTAGCACGTACACCAAAAGAGCACTACTCCGATGCGGATGCAACATACTCTCAAATTCTAGAGATTGACGTTGCAAATCTTGATCCTGTTATTGCTTACCCATTCTTGCCATCGAATGGCCACTCTGTTGTCGAGGCCGTAGCAGACAAGATCAAAGTCGATCAGGCATTTATTGGAAGTTGTACGAACGGTCGTTTGGCTGATTTAAAAGTAGCAGCAGAGATCCTCAAAGACAAAAAAGTACATCCTGATGTTCGTCTTATTGTAACACCGGGAACACAAAAGATATTGCGTGAGGCAAATCATTTAGGCTATATTGACGTTATTGTCGATGCCGGCGGTCTTGTGTCAAATCCAACCTGTGGTGCTTGTCTTGGCGGCTACATGGGAATACTGGGCGATGATGAAGTCGCAATATCTACGACAAACAGAAACTTTGTCGGTCGTATGGGCTCACGCAGCTCAAAAGTCTACCTTGCAAACTCAGCAGTCGCTGCAATCTCTGCAATTACAGGGTATATCACAGACCCTCGATAATGAGCTCACCAAAAGCTCATTATTCTATGGTACAATCTCGTTATCACATTTTAAGGACATTTTATGAAACGTTTACTTTTACTTCCGGCACTTCTCTTAGGAACAGCCTCTTTCGCGGCTAATAGCAGTTATGAAATCTCACCGATGATTGGTTACAACCTTGCAGAAGGCAATGTCGGTTTCAAAGGTGATGACCACTTCTTAGGCGGTCTTGAACTGCAATACAACTATGAAAACTCAAAAAATTCTCCGGAAATCTCTGTGCTTTACTCTCCAAGTGCAGATTATGATGGAGGTGGAGACACTTCCATTACACGTACGCTTTTAAACGGTGTCTACTCTTTTGACAAAATCGGCGATATCACACCTTTTGCAAAAGCAGGTTTAGGATATGAATTTGTAGGCAGTGAGCGTACAAATCAGAATGAGGATGGTCTTGTTCTTGATGCCGGTGCCGGTCTGAAAGTTCCGTTTGCACCTTCATGGGCATTCAAGACAGAAGCACTCTATCTTGCAAAAGTAAGCAGCGCACATAATGACAATGCAGATAACAACCTCATCGCAATGATCGGTCATACATATACATTTGGTGCAAAAGCACAGGAAGCACCAAAAGAAGAACCTAAGATCGAAGAGGTCATAGAAGAAACTACTGTAGTTGCAGTAGTCGTTCCTGAAACAGACAGTGACGGTGATGGTATTTATGACAAACTCGACAAATGCCCAAATACACCGGCTGGTTCCACTGTCGGCGCAGATGGTTGCCAAATATCTATGGATGATGACCATGATGGCGTACTCAACGCACAAGACATCTGTCCAGATACACCGGCAGGTGAAGCGGTAAACTCTGATGGCTGTCCGGCAACAGTCAATCTTCATATTAACTTTGAAAATAACTCGGCTGCAATAAAAGCTGACTCTAATGCACGTCTTGACAAATATGCAGATTTCCTTAAAAAACATACAAACTACTCTGCAAAGATCGTAGGATATACTGACAGCAGAGGCAGTGCAAGCTACAACAAAAAACTCTCTTTAAAGAGAGCAACAGTGTAATGCAAGCACTCGTTCAAAGAGGTGCCAACCCTTCACAGCTCACAGCAATAGGTATGGGCGAAGCAAATCCTGTAGCAGACAATGCAACAGCTGAGGGACGCGCACAAAACAGACGCATCGAAGCGGAACTTACAAGAAACTAATGTTCTCTATCCCCTGTGTAATATTTGCAGGCGGTAAAAGCTCACGAATGGGAGAAGACAAAGCGCTTCTTCCCTTTGGCGGTTTTACTACACTTGCCGAGTATCAATACACAAAACTCTCTACGCTCTTTGAGAGTGTCTATATCTCCTGCAAAGACAAAAACAACTTTGATTTTCATGCCAAATTCATAGAAGATGATAAAAAAAATGAAATATTTGCACCTACAGCAGGATTTTTGGCAAGCTTCAAAACAGTAAACACAGATACTTTTTTTGCACTGAGTGTAGATGCCCCTTTTGTTGATGAAAGCATTATTAGCAGACTCATTCACGCAGACGACTTCCAAGTTGACGCAACTATTGCAGAAACAAAAGAGGGATTGCAGCCACTTTGCGGCATCTACCACAAAAGTCTCGAAAAAGAGTTTTTGCTTATGCAGGAACAAAACAGGCATAAACTTGGCTTTTTACTGAAAAACGCACATACCGACACCGTTTTTTTTCATGATGCAACTCCTTTTTTAAATATGAACCATCCTGAGGATTATAAAAAAGCACTCCAAATTTTAAAAACTTCAAACTGTTAACAGCACTTTGCTATAATAGTAAAAAAGCAAAAAAGATTGAACTATGCAATTAACACATTTGGATGAAAATCAAAGACCGAAGATGGTCGATGTCAGTGAGAAAAACAGCACTACACGTGTTGCTGTAGCAAGTGGTATTATTGAAATGAGTCAAGATGCCTATGATGCGATTGTCAGTGAAAAAACGAAAAAAGGGCCGGTTTTGCAAACTGCAGTCATTGCTGCCATCATGGGAACAAAGCAGACAAGCACACTCATTCCCATGTGCCATCCGCTGAATCTCTCAGGAATCAACTGTGATGTAGAAGAACTGCCGACACTCCCAGGATTTAAACTGACAGTGACTGCAAAACTCACAGGGCAAACCGGTGTTGAGATGGAAGCACTCACAGGAACATCCATTGGACTTTTGACTATTTATGATATGGTCAAAGCGATAGACAAAGGGATGATTATCCGTAATGTTCAACTTGAAAGTAAATCAGGAGGCAAAAGTGGAGACTTTAAACGAGAAACTCAAAGATAAAAAACTTGAGCTTGAATATCCTTGTAACTGGTGCTATAAAGTAATCGGCAGTGAAAAAGAAGCACTGCAAAAAGCGGTCAAAGATGTTATTGACGAGCGTACACATACATTATCAGACTCGAACAAATCAAAAACAGGCAAATTTGTCAGTATGAATCTCGATATGCTTGTGCATAATGATGATGACAGACAATTCATCTATGATGCACTCAAAAAACATCAAAATATAAAAATGGTACTGTAAGGAGTTCATTATGGAAGTAAAAGAGTTAGAAGAAAAACTGCAAAAAGCCTATAATAAGCGTTATAAAACAATTGAAAAAAGAATCATCTCCGCACTGCAAAATGCTCAGATAGATGAAGAAAAGCTCTCTTTGTCAGAGATCAAAACCATATCAAACCTTTTTATTGAACAAGAGACACAAAAACTTGAAGAGGAAGTTGAGGAACTGCTCGCACAAAAAGAGGCTATTGAACGCGCTCTAGAGAAAAAATCTGACGAGCTGCAAGAGAAAAAATATGAGGTATTCCATGTACTCGAAGAGGAGTTCTCAAAAGATAACGCACTCCTTGTAAAACTGCACCAAGTAAAACTCCAATCGATAGACCTTTATGACATCCTTTTGGAAATGGTAGAGTCAGCCATCATTACAGCACTTGAAAAAGATACGGACGGCGACATTACAGAACCACTCAAAGAGGTAATCAAAGAGATTACTTTTGAGTCTATCAAGGAGGGCTCTTTAAATACTATTCGTGTACGAAAGATTCTCTCGACCATTTTAGCTACGGCTATTGATGTTGCAGAGGCAACACCAAACAGAGCGGATGAAATTCTCTCAGCAACACTCAAGGGTATGCGTGCAGGATTGATTGAGTCTATTGACAGATTTAAAAAACGTCTCGCCTTTATGCCTGTGGAAGCAAAACATATGCTTATTGAAGATTATGACACCATTATGGAAGACTTGAACCAGACAGACACGCTCTTCTCGCAAGTTGTCATTACGCAGGCGTCTGAAAGTTCTCAAGCAATCAGAAAAATTCTTTTAGATCTCAATCAGGCAATGCAGTATGATCTTGAAGAGCTCGTGCATATCTCAAAAGAGACTGCCGAAGTTATGAAAGAACGCTTCTCCTCTTTAGCAAAAATAGCAGTGAAAAAAGCAGATTCAGCACTCAAATCACCAAAAGCCCAAGAAGCAAAACGCATGGGAATTCAGGCTTTTTCTGTTGCTAAAGAAGCTTTGGGACATGCAATAAAATCAGCAAAAGATGCTATAGATAAAAAATAAATATAAAAAACATCTTAAGATAATAAATTATTATATATAACTAAAAAGTGATAATCTTAATTGTAATATAATTTATTGTAAAATTTTCACACTACAAAGGATACTTTATGATGATACACCCAGCGACCGCGCATTTTGCAATGGTTCTACCAGTAGTTGCATCCGCTTTTGGAATAGCATACATGATAACAGAAACAGAAACGATGTCAAAAATTTCTGCACGTACCGCTCTTGTTGCAGCACTTGCAATGATAGCCGTTTGGTACACAGGAGAGAAGATTGCCGGTCCTGCAGTTGCCGAGTATCTTAGTGCTGCAGGAAAGGCTGAGCTCTTAGAACACAGAGATCTTGGCCGTTACCTTGCCATTGCGATGGCACTAGTGGCTCTGATTCAAATTGCTGGATGCAGAATGAAAAAGAGTGGTATCCAAATTGTCGGTATTATCCTTACAATTGGTGTTATGGCTGTTACATTTCTACAAGGAAAAGATGGTGGAGAGATCGTATATGAATATGGTCAGCCTTTTAAAATGGAGAGAACACAGATGTATCTCAAAGATGCTGCTGTCACTGCTGAAGAGACAGAGGATTGTGATGAAAAAGTAGAAGCGTATGAAGATGCAATTGATAATATTGCAAGTGACTCTGATGAGATCAACCAAAATGTACTTGGTCTCTCTGCATCAGAGGCTAATGAAGGCGACGACGAGTAGCCCTTATGAGTACAACGATCGATACACAAGCCCAGCAGGCTATGCAAAAAGCTCTCGAAGCATACAAGAAGGATAAGAACTCTACAAAAGAGTTCTATCCATGTTCTCAGGAGCTTACACTTTGGCTACAAGAAAAGGCTAAAGTATGAAGATACTCTGCACACAAACATTTGAAGAACAGCTTAAGGCACTCCTCTCGGAGTTTGTCGATGATGATTTTGCTGCTTGTAAAAACTTCAAAATCTATCTTGACACCATCATTCTCAATATACCGACAAAAGTAAAAAAGTTCAAAAAATCCATCTACTTTGATGATGAAAACATTAAAGACATTGAACACCAAGGGCTGATCATTCCTTTTTACATTGATGAAGAAAATGATGCATACCTTATCTTAGGCATTGTAAAAAAATAAGTTTTTTTCATATTTAATAAGCCCTTATTATTATAAAAATTACTTAAATAAATATTATTATTTTTTATATTTTCCATTGAGCCACTTGCAGATTACCAAAAACAACCCACAATT
>VCAX01000026.1 GCA_013607665.1 Campylobacterota bacterium
TTTAATAAATGAGTATCTCTAAGGTATTCAAGTTCATCTGGAAGAAAAAGTTTATTTGGATTCTTTTCGTACCATAGTGCTACTTCTCTAGCAGGTTTTGTTAAGTCTATAATTTGTTGAACAGCTTTTTTTGCTGTGTCTACCATAGATGGTATGATCCATTTTATCATTGGTTCAGCACCTTTTGCTGGAAACCATCTTAATCCATAAGATTCTTTATACATCTTTTCTTCATCATCTATTGCAGAGTCAAAATCTTTATTTTTTTGTTTTTGTATGACTTGAATATCAACAGGGGCTAAGAATATTTCACTAATTCTATTTGGTGCACAAAACAATAAAGCTATGATTGAGCTAGACATGATTTGATAAGGGGTCTGAGCTTTATGAAAAATTTCAGGTAAGGCATTTAAAGCCGCTTTAGAAGGCATTTTTTTATTTCTTTTTTCGTCGGCTTCTTTACCAATTCTAGCTGTATCACTTGGTCTTTTGATCGGATTCTTCCAGTCAATTAAAGTATATACCAGATTTTTACCCTGAAGAGTTTTAGCTATACCTTCCACTTTTTGTCCAATTCTGTAAGCTAATGATTGCGAGTAATGCTTTTTAATAATTTCTGTAGTTTTATTTAATACATCATTATTTATATGGGTAGGATTAGAATTATTATTCATAGTAAGTAAAGCTTTTTCAATAACTCTTAGTGCAATTATTATATTGATTATATTTTTTGTAGGGTTTGTTGAAAATGTAATAGCAAAATAAGCCTTAGCAAAATTCAAATATGGTTCTGACATAAACTCTATTGGTCTTTTATGTTCCCTTTCTTGTTCGGTTATCTTTTGCTGAGATGTTGTAGCATGGTCAAATGTTGAAAAAATAACACGTGTTACAGTTTTTTTAGCTTTTTGTTCAATGTCCAATTTCCATATATTGTTATTGAATTGTATGTTTGAATTGACAAACAGAGATTCATGCTTGCTAGACTCAATATAAGCATCTAAATTTTGTTGTATCGTTTTATTTCTTTGAAGTGCAAAACTATTCATCATATTATCTCTTGTTGATTGGTTTCTTTGTATTTTTTGCATTCTAGAATAACTAGTGCAACTGCTAAGATTGTTTTATCATTAATACTTGCGATTCTATAATCTGTTGTTTTTAACAGTCTTTTTCTTTCATTTATCAAGTATTCCAAAAGCTTTTCATGTGGACCATCTACCCATGCTTGAAAGCTATTACATGTATAACATGCTAGTGGTGCAGAAAGAGCACAAAATGCATATGTTCCACATTTTCCCATGGCTTTACATGAAGAGTCTACTTTTGGGTCAATAATATCGGCGGATGGATCATCATGGCGTATGGCAGTTGATTTGTCTTTTACTAATTTCCCTGCAAAAGCCTGGGCTATTGGCGCCATGTATACAGCCATCGCTTTATCTATTCTTTCTATAATTTCAGGTAATGATTGTACATAAACACCAGCATTTTGAGTATCTGTATGATCGAGAATCTCAGCAATAATAAGCTCTCCATACCCTTCCATTGCTGCTCGCGTTCCAATAGTGCGTCTAAAGCGTGTCGATGTTATATGTAACTTTTCCTCAGTTCGTTCAGAATTGATATTAAATGTAGATATAACTTGTTGTATTCTTTTTGTGATTTTTTCACCTGTACAATGATAGGGAAGTGTCTTTTTTGTGTTCAGATTAGAAGATGGAAAGAGTGGTGCCTGATCTAGATCTTCTAAGATATGTGTAAATCTATTTTTTACATCTTCAGAATATTGAACTAAAAGTTGTCCAATATCTGCTGGTAATATTCGTTTTTTAAATTCAGAACGCATTTTTTTTCTATTTTTGACTCTAGGAATATGTATGATATATTCATTGGAAGAATCATCTCTTTGTATGATTTGTAAATCACATATTTTCAATAGTGCAAATTGACTTGGACGTGAGCCATAAATAATCATAAGCCATACAAGTAGAAAGTCTGAATCAGATATTTCATTATTTGCATATTTATTATTTAAAGTGATTTGAATAGATTCTAGTTCTAAATCAGTAAAAGGACCTGCATGAGGATCCATTGTTAATACGGCAGTACCTTTTTGGTTTCCTTTTAAACGAATTTCTTGAAGATAGTCGTATGCTTCTTTAGACAGACCTGGATAGCCCATTTCATGCCATTTTTGCAAAAAGCCAGAAAGTGATCCTAAATAATACATTTGTGTTTCATTTAAATAGTTTTTATAGTTTTTTAAATCTTGTATATCGATTTTTGTAATAGAATTATTGTTTAGTTCTGACAAATATTTACAAAGATGTTTTAAGTATTTGTACATATTGTATGCATGATTTATAGAATAGTTTTCAAGATACCATATAAAAGTTCTTTTTAGACCATATAACTTATCTTCTAGAATATTTAATGCAGAAAAAATAAATTGTTTGCTATTTGTAGCATCTGTAAACTTCCATATGTCTAAATTTGGATCAAAATTAAAACCATCTAGAGTTTTGCTCTCTTGAAGAAAAAATTCTGTATTATTATTGGATTTCTGTATTGATTGCATTGCTAAAACTACTCCTTATTGTTCATTTCTAAGATAATTTCATTGGCTTTTTCTTCAATATGCCTTTTTGTATATGTTGTTGCACTATTTGATGTTGGCGACCATCCCATAAGATATGATCTTATCTGCTTTTCTCGATCTTCAGGTATATTTTTTGAATCCATTATTTTTGAAAACTTATCATTCCATGAATGCCGTAAAATATGTGGAGAAAGGTTCTTTGGTAAATCTGGAGTTGATTTTCTAAGTTCTGAAAATATTTTGTTTAACGCAGGAATACTTAAAGGAGAACCACTCCTGTCTGCTACAAATAAATATGGATGGTATACTGATTCAGGAAGTTTTTCTCTAACGTCAAATAAATAAGCATATGTTAAATCAAGAATCTTTTTTGGTATAGGTAACTTTCTTGCTAGAGTTTTAACATTTGGTTGGTTTGTTCTAGGATCTTCGGAGTCATCTGGTCGTCTAAGTATTAAAACGGATTCATCTTGAAAATTAAGATCTGAGATTTTTATGTTTAAGAGCTCACCTCTTCGAAGCCCAAATTCATATAACCAAAAAATGATAAGCTCATTTCTAATTCTAGCAAAAGAACTTTTCCATAGATTAAGTTTAGAATTTTTATCTACTATAGAAAACAAGGTTTTTAACTCTTTTTCTGAAAGACCTCTTTTTCCTGAAACGGGATTATTACTTCCACGTTTTGGTATTCTTGCTTCTAAGGCAGATGTAGTAGTTTTTATATTCTCTTTAAATGATAATGTTTTGATCCCAAAATCATGATTATTAGAAAGAAAAGTATTCCCACGCCACATTAAATAATCTCTAATAGCTCTGATGCGATGTCCAGTAGTTTTTGGATCAACAGTATTGCAATTATTGTATTTACTTGCATATCTAAAGTTTTCTAAAGAATTGAATTTAATAGTGCTAGACTGTTTAGTCAGTGTAGATTCTTCTAGTAAATCTTCAAAATGTAATTTACAAACATCACAAAGTATTTCAATCTCCGATAAACTTAATAATTTGGCATTTTTAAAACGTTCTTCTAAATTGATCTCTTCAGTATAGTTGTTTTTTAAGAAATGCATAAATAGTTTCAAATGCTGTAGAGTTTGTTCAATTGTTTTTACTGCTAGACCTCTTGATCTTAATTGTGTAAGAGTGTAAAGAGTAATCCAATAGTCAGGAATATGAGAATTACCCTCTAATAACATAGGGAGTCTTTCACCATCTGACATTACAATAGTTTTAATCTGATAAGTTGTCATATATATTTCCATTTATTTTGGTAAACATTATAACAAAAAGTATGAGGATTGGAAAAATGAAGTGTAAATAAGTTATATTTACCTATGCTTGGTAAATATAAGACTTATTTAGTAAAATTGTTTACATAAGTAATTTGGTACACGTTAAAATGGAATTTCATCTTCATCAATGTCTATCACTGGAACATCGGCAAGACTTGGCATTGTACGGCTTTGTTCCTGTGCCGGTGATGGCTGTGACGGTTGTTGATAGCTCTGTTGTTGAGCAGGCTGACCATAGCTTTGTTGCTGTGGCGCTTGATAACTTTGTGCTTGCCCTTGCTGTGGTGCTGCATAATCTGGAGCTCCATTACTTTGCGGTGCATTATATCCACCACCTTGCGAGTCACTGCGTGAGTCAAGCATTTGCATAGTTTCAACGATTACAGAGTGTTTACTTCTTTTTTGTCCATTTTGGTCAACCCACTGTTCAAAATTCAATCTTCCCTCTACAAGGATTTTACTTCCCTTGCGAAGGTATTGGTTAGCAACTTCTGCACTTCTTCCAAAGAAAGTGATATCGACAAAACATACTTCCTCTTTTTTCTCACCATTGCTGGTGAATTTACGGCTTGTTGCGATCGCAGTTTTTGCAATGCCTATGCCTGCTTGTGAGTAGCGAAGTTCGATATCGCGTGTTAAGTTACCAACTAAAATTATTTTATTGAACATGAATTTTCCTTCTTTTTATAGCTTACGCTATTACTCAGCTGCTGCTTCTGTAGCTGCTTCTTCTGCTTTTGGAGCTTCCTCTGCAGGAGCCTCTTCTTTTGCTGGAGCTGCTGCTGCTTTTTTCGCTTTTTCAACAAGTCCGTTCCATGCAGTTACTTCACGGTTTGTGCTATACTTGATAGTTACAAAACGAAGAAGGTCTTCATTGATACGGAAACGTCTTTCAATCTCAGCGATTGCAGCAGGTGCTACTGAGTAGTAGATTACATGGTAATAACCACGCTCATTTTTTTCGATTGGGTATGCAAGTTTTCTCATTCCCATTGCATCTGTAGCAGCGATTTCGCCACCGTTAGAAGTTATTATATCTTCAACATTTTTTACAGCTGCTTGAATCTCTTCAGCAGTTAATGTAGGTTTTACGATTACTAGGTTTTCGTAGTTTCTCATATAGTATGATCTCCTCTTGGTATGTGCCTGACGGCTTATGTTTCCCTTTCGGATCTAAATATAGTCTCGCAATTTGAGATTACAAAGAGAAAGGAACGCGCAATTATACAAAAATTTATCTTAAAAGAAGCATGCGTTTAATATTTTTAGGATATAGTTTCAAAAAAATCTACAAAGTTTTATAATGGCAAAAAGAAAAAAAAGTAAAAAATCACATAGTAGTTCGAAGCTTTTAAGTTACATTGCATGGGCCCTTGCTCTTGTTGCGTTGGTGCTTACTTCCATCCTTGTCGGTTACTATATTGGGTATGCTAAAGCAGAGAAAACGATTGAAAAAAAACAGCGTTTACAAGAAAAGAAACGCAAACTCCCTGCAAAACCAAAAGTAGAAAAAATCAGTGTCAATAAAAAACTTCAAGAGGTACTGAGAAGTGAGTCAAAAAACTATAATTCCGCAGCACATGAGATAGAGACAGAGGTATTGGCAAATCCGCCAAAAATACCGCAAAAAGAGATAAAACGCTATGCAAGCAAGCCAAAATTGGCAATAATTATAGATGATGTACAGACTGCATCACAGGTACGGGCAATAAAAAGTCTGAATTTGCCACTTACCATATCTTTTTTACCTCCTCGTACAGCACGCCCGGATTCGCCAAAGCTTGCAGCACACGAGCAGTTTTATATGGTGCATTTACCAATGGAAGCCATGCATTTCAACAAAGAAGAACCTTATACTCTGAGGGTGAATGAATCACAACAAGAAATCCTTCAAAGAGTTGCAGATATTAAAAAACTTTTTCCAAAAGTCGCTTATGTGAATAACCATACAGGGAGTAAATTTACCTCTAGTGAAGTGGCGATGAACAGGCTTATTTTCGCGCTTAACAAATATCATATCCATTTTATAGACAGTCGAACGACTGCACAGACACAAGCACCGAAAGTATTGAGAAATTTTGGTCTAAAATATGTTGCGCGTGATGTCTTTTTGGACCACCATATGGATAAGCCTTATATTCTTGGGCAGATAAAAAAGGCCATAAACGTTGCGAAAGCGCATGGAAGCGCCATTGCAATTGGCCATCCACATAAAAATACCATTGAAGCACTTTATGAATCAAAAAAACTCTTTGCAAAAGATGTAGATCTCGTGCTTATTAACAAGATATATTAGTAGTTTATGATGCAGCAGATAGACTTTCACATTAAAGAATTGGAGTCTATGAAAAAATATCCGCAGGAATTATACTCCATAGGGAACAGACAACTACTTCATAGCAAAAAAGTCTCCATTGTAGGCTCACGCAAGCCTAATCAATATGCACGGGAAATGACGCATGTTCTTGCATCAAAACTCTCTCATGCAGGTATTTGCATTGTAAGCGGCGGTGCGATCGGTGTCGATGCCATCGCTCATAAAGCTGCAGGAGGTGCAAATACCATAATGGTTGCAGCAACAGGACTTGATAAACGCTATCCTTCTATTAACAGAAATCTTATTGAAAATATTGAGCAAGAGGGCTTGGTCCTGAGTCAGTTTGGAACAGGGACACCCTCAACGAAGTACAATTTTGTTCTAAGAAACGAGCTTGTCGTTGCCCTTGGTGATGTGCTTATAGTGACCTATGCCGATAAAAACTCAGGAACAATGCGAAGTGTGGAGTACGCTTTAAAAATGGGTAAAGAGATATTTGTCCTGCCGCATCGTATAGGAGAGAGTGAGGGGACAAATCTTTTATTGGAACAAAAACAGGCTCACGCAATTTATGATATTGATAGATTTATTGCAAAATTTTCCTGCGTGAATGCAGAAAAAGCCTCTTTAAAAGAGGATGCGTTTTTATCTTATTGTAGGACTAATCCAAGCTATGAAGCAGCTTTAAAACAATTTCCAAACAGGATTTTTGAAGCGGAACTCAGCGGTGAGATTATTGTAGAGAATGGAAAAGTCAGAGTAGCAACATAGCATCGCCATAAGAGTAAAAGCGATAGTTGTTTTTAATGGCTTCTGCGTAGAGTTCTTGTGTTTTTTCTAATCCTATGAAAGAGGCAACAAGCATCAGTAGTGTCGACTTTGGCAGATGAAAGTTTGTCAGTAGATGATTGGCCCTTGAGGGTCTGTTGTGTGGGTGCAAAAAGAGATTTGCCTCTCCTGCGGTTTTTTTTCCATGTTTGTCATAAAACTCTACGGTACGGGTTGCGGTTGTCCCTACGCAGAGAATGGGAGTATCAGAGTCTAAAATTGCTTTTGCTTTATTGCTGATAGCGTAATACTCTGCGTGCATCGGATGTTCTGTAATGACCTCTGCCTCAACAGGTTTGAATGTTCCACTGCCTACATGCAGTGTTACATAGGCATGTTGAAAATTTTTGCAGATGCGCTCGTGTTGCTCTTGCGTGAAGTGCAGTGAAGCAGTAGGGGCAGCGACTGCTCCCGCTTCTTGTGCAAAGACACTTTGGTACTCATTTGCATCCTCTTTGGTATCTTCTCTGTTAATGTAGGGAGGCAGGGGAATATGACCGATAGTGTCTATAATAGGCAGCAGCTCCTCAAAGCGGAGAAGGTTTTCATTTTTGTAGAAATTTACTATCCGACTGCCATCCTCACGCAGCTCTTTCACTTCTGCATTGAGATTTTCGTCAAAGTGCAGTTTTGTACCTGCTTTTACTTTTCCTCGGATATAGACATTGACATCGTGGGCATTTAAAGCTCTGTTTATAAGCAGCTCGATCTTGCCGCTACTGCTTTTTTCCCCATAGAGTCTTGCTTTTATGACCTTAGTATCATTAAAGATGAGTGCGCACTCTTTTGGCAGAAACTTTTCAAGCTCATAAAAGTATGTATGTGTGATGGTGTCTGTTGTTCTGTCATAGACTAAAAGTTTTGCATGGTCACGCGGATGTGCAGGGTGGCTTGCTATGAGTTCCTCCGGCAGAGTGAAATCATAGCTGGCAGTAAGCAGTTCTTTTGCGTGTGGCACTTATTCTTCTTGTTTTTTATCTTCTAGTTGCGCGTTTTCTTGTGCTATGTCTTCATTCTCTTCTTCGTCTTCTTCTTCATCCTCGTCCTCTTCAGGTTTTGCAGGATTGACAAGTTTTACTATGATGATAGAGAGTCCATAGAGAATGATAAGCGGACCTGCCATAAGAAGCTGCGTGAGCACATCCGGTGGCGTAAGCAGTGCAGCAACGATAAAGATAATAACGATGGCATATTTGAAAAATGCTGCCATCTGTCTGTCATCTACAAGCCCAAGCAGTGCTAAGAAGTAGGCAAAGATCGGCAACTCAAAAGCCAGACCAAAACCAAACATGATTTTTGTAAAGAAACCGACATAATCCTCGATGTTGATAAGCGGTGTAAATTTAAACGAACCAAAGGTAATGAGAAAGTCAAAACCAAACGGTGTTACGACATAGTAGGCAAAGAGGACACCGACTAAGAACATAAGTGTTCCACCGACGATAAAAGGGATAATCATCTTTTTTTCATGTGCATAGAGCCCTGGTGCTATAAAGAGCCAGATCTGTGAGAGAATAATAGGAAGCGCACCGACAATGGCCGCAAAAAATGAGACTTTCAGTGCAACAAAGAAGGCTCCACCGACTTGTGAAGTAGTGATCATTCCGTCTGCTGCGTGAATGGACTTTTTACCTACTTCAATGAGCGCTGTATTTAAAGGTTCTACCATCCAGTTGAGTATCGGTTCATGAAAGAAAAACATAACAAAAAACATAACGATAAGACTTGCTGCTGAAATAGCGAGCCTTTTTCTAAGTTCTACTAAGTGTGGTCGTAATTCATCAAACATCGGTATTGTCTTCTTTTTCTTCTGGTTTTTCTTCTAAATTTTTTCTTTTTTTCTTTTTTTTCTTTTTAAAAGTGACTTCTTGCGGCTCTTTTTGAGATTTTTTCGCTTTTGGAGCAGCTGTTTCTTCTTCGAGATCATCATCTAAAAGATGGTTTATCTCAGCTCCAAGCGATGCCGGTGCATTGGTGACTTTATGCAAACCTTCACTTGCTTTTAAAAGCTCTTCTTTATAGGCAAGAGCCTCTTGTTTTATGCCAGTGACATTCATCTCTTCTTCGAGAGACTCTTTTACAGAGCCAATAGTATTTTTAACACTTCTGAAAAATTTAGCAATCTCTATCATTGTACTTGGCAGTTTATCTGGACCTAAAAATAAAATTGCAATAACGGCGATGAGAAGTATCTCAGTAAACCCCATTCCAAACATACATAGCCTTCATATTAGTTTTAGTTGTGAATTTTATCCAAAGAATGATTAAATAATCTTCAAGAACTCAAAAAGAGTGCAAGTTCATCCGCTAAAAGGTAGTTAGGATTGTATAGAGTTGTTTCTTTTAGGAACAGTTTTTCTGCTTCAAGAAGTGTAGCAGCTTTGATTTTTTCTTCTTGCGTGAGAATATCACTTGCAACACCAACACAGGAACGAAAACCTAAAAATATCCTCTCGAGTCTGGCATCTTCTTGCGTGAGCGTTTCTGTGGTAATAGCTAGCGGATTGGCAATGTAGGCTTCAATATCAGGATTTGGATAGAACCGTTCATGCCCTTTTTTCCCAACAGCACCAGCACCCGCACCGATATACTCTTTATACTCCCAATAGCCAAGATTGTGGCGTGAACGGTAGCTGCCAAAATTACTGATTTCGTATTGTGTAAATCCATGTGCTTCAATACTTGCAAAGAGCCACTCTGTCAGAGCAAGTTCCTCTTGTGCCATCTGCGGTTTTTTTGCAAAAGGCGTGCCCTCTTCGATGGTCAAAGCATAGGCACTGAGATGATTTATTGGCAGTGAAAATGCCTGTTGTATGTCATGCTCTAAGAGCCCCTTTGTATCGCCTTGTGTTGCATAGATAAGATCAAGAGAGATGTTTTTAAATCCAAGTTCCTTTGCGTTGTGCAGTGCTGTAACAGCCATCTGCGGTGTGTGCGCACGATTGAGGAGTTTGAGTTTTTTTTCATTAAAACTCTGTACACCGAAGCTGAGGCGATTGACACCGAGGGAGAGCATATCTTTTTGCCACTCTTTTGTTGCACTGTTAGGATTGGCTTCACTTGTTATCTCAGCATCTTGCGTGAGGTAAGGCTTGATGAGTTCAAATATGGGAGCGTAGAGTTCAGCTGAAACGGTAGAGGGTGTACCGCCTCCGATAAAAACAGTTTCAATGGAGTTTTTTTCTACTGTAAAGTGCTCAATCTCATAGAAGAGTTGCTGATAAAGTGCCTGCATATAGGACTCTCTTTGATGAAACTTGTCAACATAGGAGTTAAAGGCACAGTAGGAACATTTTGAGTCACAAAATGGGATATGAATATAGAGTAACATAGTGAAATCATATCAAAATAAACTTACTTTAATCGCATCTTCTGTATAATCGCGTCAATTAAAGAATAGGTGTTGGTATGAGTAAAAATGAGAAATATCGTCCTAATGTTGCGATGATCATTCTATCTGAGAACTATCCGGATAAAAAAGAGATCTTTATCGCGCAGCGTAATGACTTGACCGACATCTGGCAATTCCCTCAGGGCGGCATTGACAAAGGTGAAGAGGTGAAAGAGGCTCTTTTTCGTGAGATGCAAGAGGAGATAGGTACAGATGATGCCAAAATCATAGCAGAGTATCCCGAGTGGATAAGTTATGATTTTCCAGAGAAGATAGCAAAGAAGATGAAACCCTATAAAGGGCAGACACAGCGCTATTTCCTTTTGAAACTTGGTAAAGATGCAAATATAGATCTTGCAACGAAGTATCCAGAATTTATCAATTATAAGTTCGTGGATATAGATCATGTACTTGAGTATACGGCACATTTTAAAAAGCCTGTATATGAGACGGTTATAAATTATTTTAAAAAAGAGGGATTACTATAAAATGTTAATTGTTCAAAAATTTGGTGGAACAAGTGTTGGTGATTTGGAACGTATCCAAAATGTTGCAAACAGAGTTGCTGCGACAAAAAAAGCTGGAAATGATGTTGTCGTTGTTGTCTCGGCCATGAGTGGCGAGACAAACAAGCTTGTCGGATATGCAGAGCACTTCTCAAAAAATCCGGCACGTGCTGAGATGGATATGCTGCTAAGCTCCGGTGAGCGTGTAGCAGCAGCACTGCTCTCTATCGCACTGCAGGAGATGGGGTTTGATGCAGAGGCAATGACAGGAAGAAAAGCGGGTATTGTAACGGACAAGCACCATACAAAAGCGCGTATCGAAGAGATCGACCCAACAACGATGCAAGAGTCACTCAAAGCCGGTAAGATTGTTGTTGTCGCAGGTTTTCAGGGTGTCAACAGTGACGGCGATGTCACAACACTCGGGCGCGGGGGAAGTGATCTTTCTGCTGTAGCCATTGCAGGGGCACTCAAAGCAGATCTTTGTGAGATCTATACTGACGTAACGGGTATCTTTACAACGGATCCTCGCATTGAACCAAAAGCGAAAAAACTTGAGCGTATCTCTTATGATGAGATGCTCGAACTCGCAAGTCTGGGTGCGAAAGTATTGCAGAACCGTTCGGTTGAACTTGCAAAAAAACTCAATGTAAATCTTGTAACACGCAGCAGCTTTTCAGATGAAGAGGGCACATTAATCACAAAGGAAGAAAATATTATGGAAAAACCACTTGTAAGCGGAATCGCACTCGATAGAAATCAAGCACGCATCTCTTTAATGGGTGTAAAAGACAGACCGGGAATTGCTTCTGATATTTTTAATGCACTTGCCGATGCTGAGGTAAATGTGGACATGATCATTCAGAACAAAGCAGTTGACGAGACAACGAACATCGACTTTACAGTTCCTGTAGGTGATCTGCATGATGCAAAAGCGGTGGTAGATACATTTGTAAAAAGCGGTGAGATAAAAGATGATTCCTATAATGAAAACATCTGTAAAGTCTCTGTTGTCGGTGTGGGCATGAAGTCTCACGCAGGGGTTGCGGCAAAAGCATTCTCTACAATGGCAAAAGAGAACATCAATATCAATATGATCTCAACATCGGAGATAAAGGTCTCTATGGTCATTGATGAGAAGTATGCAGAGCTTGCTGTACGCAGCCTGCATAATACATACGAGTTAGACAAGTAGTCTGATGCTTCCTGATTTTGCCCAATGGAGTCTTGATGCCATTCGTGAGGAAGGTGGAAGTCTTTCGTGGCTTGAGGAGTACCGTTTTGAATGGTCAAAGACGACAGCATTTGCATTGGAGCAGATTCTAAGCGGAAAAACGGTCGTTTTAATTACAGATGAGAAGAGAAAATGGTTAGAGCAGTATATTTTGAGCTCTATTAATTCTATTTCGCTTGAGCGCCCGCTTATTCCCATCATTAGCATTGAGAGTCTTTATCCGCACTATAATAATATCAGCGGGGGTGAGATGATCGATATGCTCGATGATATGATAGCGCTTTCTTACAAAAATGACTACTTCTTTTGGTACATCGGCAAGGGTGATGATAAAAGAAGTGATATTGCAAAGAGAAAGGATGAGAGCTATTTTTGGATTTTCGATGAGGACTTTAACAACGCTTTTCGACTTAAATCATATGATCCGGTACTTGATATTAAACTTCTGCAACTTTATCGTCTTTTTGATGCATCACTCAGTGCCACGATGTTTGGAGAGGTAGATGCAAGCTCCTAATCCTGTGAAGGGACATATTCTTATTGCATCAGAGATAGAAGAGGAGATAGAGCGGCTGCAAAAAGAGCTCCATCCCTTGCGTGTTGTGAAGTTCTTTGAAGAGAACTTTAAAATAGAGCATGCAAAACTTGTCACGCAAGAGGCATATATCAGTGAATCACAAACAAAGTACATTATTATTGCAGCTCTTGAATTTACGAGTGTAGCGCAAAACTCTCTTTTAAAACTTTTAGAAGAACCACCTACAAATATTGAATTTATCATTATCTCTCCTACAAAATCAAATCTGCTGCCGACGGTTCGATCCCGTCTTCCTATCCAGAAACGAGAGCATGCACACAGGCAGGAGGTCTTAGCAATCAATTTGGCCCGCATAGAGTATAAAGAGATATTTGGCTTTTTAAAAGAGCATGCAAGGGTTTCAAAAAATGAGGCAAAAGCTTTGGTTGAGGGACTTTTCTATAGAGCAACGGTTGTTGATCAACTCATTCTTTCACAAAGACAGCTGGATAATTTTGATATGGCCTACAGACTGCTAGATCTTAATTCTCGGCCGCAGTCTGTCTTTGCAATGCTGCTGATGAGCTTTACGGGAGAGCGTGCATGACTGTAGCAAAACTCTCATCAGAGATAGATATAAAAAAATACCTAAGAGCGCTTGGCGCAGATAGCGGCGGAATTAAAATACTCGCTTCAAAAGCGGCAATACATCTCATTGAGATAAAAGAGCTGCATGTCGGAGCGGCCAATATTTTAAAGCAGGATACTCTCTCAATCGGTGCTGATCTGGCAGTGCCGCGAGGAACGGTCATCGCAAAAACACCCACTGTTGATTGTCTGCTTATTGCAACAACAAAAGAGCTTGAGATTCTCTCACGTAAGGAGCTTGCACAACCTTTTGGCTTAAAAGAGCTTGCCCAAAAACTCAAACGCTACACAAAGATAGAAAAACCAAAAAAAGCAGAGATAATGGGTGTTATCAATGCCAATGATGACAGCTTCTTTAGCGGCAGCCGCTTTGTGGACAGTGATGCGATCAAGAAAATCGAGCAGATGATAGAGGAGGGTGCGGATATCATAGATATCGGTGCTGTCTCCTCTCGTCCCAATGCAGCGATAGTATCTGCCAAAGAAGAACTCAGAAGAATCCAGCCGATACTTTCATTGATTGACGAGAGAAAACTCTATGAAAAAACGCAATTTAGCATAGACAGCTATGAGCCGATAGTGATAGAAGCAGCTATGCAAAGTGGATTTAGCATCATCAATGATATTACAGGGCTTCAAGATGATGCAGTATGTGCACTTGCCGCCAACTATAAGGCGAAGGTTGTCATTATGCATATGCAGGGAAATCCACAAAATATGCAGGATAATCCACACTATGAGTATGTTTTAGATGAGGTTTATGATTTTTTTGAGGAGCGTATAAGCAAAGCAGAGCGTTTTGGTATTGAAGATATCATTTTGGATGTTGGCATAGGCTTTGGAAAACGGCTTGAAGATAATCTAATGCTGCTTAAAAATCTAGAGCATTTTTTAGCCTTGCAAAAACCACTTTTAGTAGGTGCTTCACGCAAGTCTATGATCGATAAAATATTTCCTTCAATGGTGCAAGATCGCCTTGGAGGAACTTTGGCGCTGCATCTTGAAGCATTTCGAAACGGTGCTTCTGTTTTGCGTGTGCATGATATTTATGAGCATGCACAGGCATTGCGTGTTCAAGAGGCAATACTTAGAGCATAATACCGCGTATAGTAAAGAAGAGCATAGCAGCTAAAACAGCAGCAGCAGGAACAGTGACAAGCCATGCGGCAATGATCTTTTTGATTGCATCACGTTTTACATACTCCACTTTTTGTACTCTTTTGATATGTTTTTTTGCAGATTTTATCAGCTTTTCTTCTTGCGCAATCTTCGCATAGAGCTCTACAATCTTTTTGTAATCGTTCTCCTCTTTTTCCTCTTTTGCTGTGAGTTTTTTGAGTTCACTTTTGTACTTGTTGAGCGTATGTTTCTCATCTTGTATGAGTTCTTTGTCCTCTTCAATCGTCGTGGTCGTTTCTGTAAGTTTCAGCCACTCACGCAAGAAACCGACACCAAATACACCACCAATGGCAATATGCGTTGAACTTACCGGAAGACCAAGCTGTGAAGCGATGATAACAGTGATAGAGGCAGCCATGGCAATGGAAAAAGCACGAATCTGATCGAGTTCTGTGATCTCGCTTCCTACTGTTTTAATGAGTTTTGGACCATAGAGTGCAAGACCAAGAGCAATACCAAAGGCACCGACACCCATAACCCATAGTGGAATACTCGCTTTTGTAGAGATGCCGCCATTAATTACGGCATCATTTATGGCTGCTAGCGGTCCAATGGCATTGGCAACATCATTGGCACCGTGTGCAAAACTAAGCAGTGCCGCTGCAAATATGAGAGGAATCGTAAAGAGGATATTGACAGCCTCTTTTGAGTTTTTTATACCCTGCTGTTTGGCAAGTTTCATTTTTAATACAAAATAGACAACAGTACCAACTATTGCACCAATGATCAGTGCTGTGAGGAAGGAAGGTTTTTTTGTCACTTCCAAAGAGATGAGTGGAAAATAGTTGATAAATTCAACCACTTGCGGCCAGATCTTTTTGAGCCCTTTGAGAACGAGATAGGTGATAAATGCCCAAGACATTATGGCAACATAGAGCGGAACATATTGCTTTGCCGCTTTAATTTTATCCTCTTTGAAGACAATGGTTTTTTTAATGGCAAATAAAAACAGAGCTGCAATTACACCGCCAAGAACAGGAGAAATGACCCATGATGCAGCAATCTTTGCCATTGTGCCCCATGAAACAATGCTAAAACCGGCTGCTGCAATACCCGCACCCATAACACCACCGACGATAGAGTGTGTTGTCGATACCGGTGCTTTCATAGCTGTTGCAAAATTAAGCCAAAGTGCAGCGGCAAGTAGTGCTGCCATCATAGCCCAAATGAATGGATCTGGATTGCCGCCAAATGCAGCGATATCAATAATACCTTTTTTAATGGTCTTAACAACTTCCCCACCGGCAATGAGTGCACCACTCGCTTCAAAGATGGCTGCTACGACAATGGCCATTGCCATTGTCATAGCTTTACTGCCTACAGCAGGTCCGACATTGTTTGCAACATCATTTGCCCCAATATTCATTGCCATATAAGCACCGATAAGTGCTGCTACAGCTAAGAACATGTTGTTAGATATACCACCGTTACTTAAAAAAGTATACGTTAACACTCCAATCATAAAAAAGAGGGCAAACCCAATGCGGGTAAAATCCGTTCTGCTTTTTTTCAGAGCTTCTTTTTCAAGCTTACTTATTGTTTCTATTTCCATGCTTGCTCCGCATATAAAGTATCTTGAAATTATAGAGCGTTTTTACTTGATGTATGCTTTTATGATCTCTTGACGTTCCAATGGTCGATCTCCACCAGAGCGTCCTGTTGTTGCTACATTGTTCAGTTTCATCACTGTCTGCATTGAAGCTTTGTCAACAACTTTTCCAAAAATGGTATACCCGCCATTGAGCCATGGAGCAGGTGCTGTGGTTATAAAAAATTGGCTGCCGTTGGTGTTTGGACCTCGATTTGCCATTGCAAGGATACCGGGTTTGTCAAAGACAAGATTGGCACCAAACTCATCCTTAAAGGGTTTGTGCCAGATACTCTCTCCACCACGTCCACTCTCAGTTGGATCTCCGCCTTGTATCATAAAGTTCTGGATGATTCTGTGAAAAGCGACACCATTGTAATAGCCTTCTTTTACATGGGTTATAAAATTTTCAACGGCTAAAGGTGCAACGTCATCAAAAAGTTCAAGCTCGATCTTCCCCTGTGTCGTCTCTAAAACAACATGAGGATTGGAAGCTGCAAAAAGATGTATCTGCAGCAGCATTATAAGGGATATAAAAAACTTCATCTCTACTTCTCCTCTTCAAAGTCAAGACAGACAGAATTAATGCAGTAGCGCATACCTGTCGGCTCAGGACCATCAGGAAAAACATGTCCAAGGTGAGCATCACAAGTGCTGCATCGAACCTCGATGCGTATCATTCCATGACTCATATCTTTGACCTCTGTAACTGCATCTTCAATCGCCTCATAGTAACTTGGCCAACCTGTACCAGAGTCAAACTTTGTGCTTGATTCAAAAAGTGGAGCACCGCAACAGATACATTTGTAGATGCCTGCTGCTTTATTATCATAATATTTTCCAGAAAAAGGCGCTTCTGTACCATGTTGGCGGCAGACTGCAAAAGCTTCAGGGGAGAGTTGCTCTCTCCACTCCTGCTCTGTTTTAACTACTTTCATATTTTTCCTTTAGTGCTTGTATGGCTCGGCATGCTTCATCATAGAGTATATGCAGACTCTCTGTTGCAATATTGCATGCATAGAAGAGCTTTGCTTGATCTTGAGAAGATGGATCCATGACTATTACATGTTTTGCCTGTGTCTCTACCATATCATTGTATGTTGCCAAGCAGAGTGAATCGAGCTGCTGTTCTACAAGATGTCTGCGTGCATCAAGTATATAAGCTTGTTCTTCAATAAAACCGCTGAGGTCATCACTGAGCTTTTCCCTACTGAGGCTATCGCTGATTACAAGGATATCTTTGGGCTCAGCTTTTTGTACTAAATGTGAGATGAGGTGTAGTGCTTTTGCATGCGGATTTGTTTCATGAAAGTGAACCTCTTTTTCTTGCGGAAGGTAACTTTTTTCAAAATTAAAGTCATGCTGCTGCGTTGTGTCATTGACAAGAAACAGATCAGATTTTTTTTGAATATGTTTCAAGTAGGCAAGAAAATGTTCATCTAAAAGGTCGGCATCATCACAGAGGATCAAATCTGCTGTATCAAAACTTTTTTGCATGAGTTTTTCGTCTATATAAAGTGCCTCATCGAGTGCAGGCATTTTAAGCTTTGCTAAGTGTCTGTTTACAAGTTCCATCGGTGTGAGAATTTCAAATGCCATCAAGTCAATATCGATGATGGCATGTTCTATCAACTCTAAAGAGCGTTGATGTAAAATATCTTTAGAAAGTACTGTCGGTTTAATCAGAATGATCTTTTGTCTCTCTTTTTTAAAGAGTTCTTTGATCGATTTTAAAAGCAGTGCATAACTTTTTCCAGATTTTGCAGGAGCAGCAAGGTTTTGTGTTGCTGTGATTTTTGCATCGATGAGGGCTATTTGCTCATCATTGCAAAAGTGAATTGCTTCACTGTTTTGCGCGATACCATATTGAATAAAGAGCGTTGCCAGTATAATGTCCGCAGAAGGAAGTGAATGGTTTTCCTCTGCTGCATTTTGCAGTTTTTTAAATATCTCGGAACTCTCTGAATCACTGAAAATAATGCGATCTTTAGGGAGGATTTCCTGTAATGACTCATTTAAGTGCTCATACTCATCAGAACTTAAATTTTCCATCAGCAGGTAATTGAAAATATCTACACCGTCATTGTGCAAAAGCTCATTAAACTTCTGTTTTATGATGGCATGCGTTTTGTCAAATGCAAGTGTATCTTTGGAATTTTCAACACTTTCGGCTTTGCTTGCTGTTGCATTTTTTAAATCATCATAAGACCACTCTTTCATCTCAAAAATATAGATACCGCGTAGATCATCATAGATCATCAAAGGAATTGGGTATGCAGTTTGATGGTGAAAAATCTCTTTATTTGCCAAAACGATCAAGTTGGAGTTTTCTGAAAGTGATTTTATCTTTTTTAACAGCAGAGAGTCTGGAACAACTAAAGGCTCTTCTTTAGCTTTAAAAAATGAAGGAAGGAATGATAATTTCATCATAGATATAAAATATCGCCATAAAAATGACGATATTTCAACAATTATTTACCAGC
>VCAX01000027.1 GCA_013607665.1 Campylobacterota bacterium
TATGGGCTTTAATACTCAACTTAAGTTCGTGGATTTAGTGGAATTTATGTGCGAAAGTTGAGTTACTAAATGAAAATAACACTTTGGATGCTGGGAATCTTTTAGATGCGCTTGAGGCTGAATCTAAAAATATTCATACTATCTGGCTAACACATTCACATCTTGACCATATAGTAGATATAGCCTATATCCTTGATAACTATTTCACGCAGCGAAAAGAGACGCTGGTTATTTACGGACTTCCCCAAACAATACAAGCTGTACAGGATGATTTTTTAAATAATACGATATGGCCTGATTTTTCATCTATAAAGCTTACTGCAACTGATAAAATGGCTGTTGAGTATAGAGAGATTGAGATTGGCAAAGAGTATAGAATTTCAAAAAATGAGACCATAGAAGCCTTTGAGACAGATCATACCGTTGCATGTTGTGGATATATATACAAAAAAAACAGTGCAGCGATAATGGTCTGCGCTGACACATACTCTCTTGAGAATGCTTTTGACATTTTGCATAAAAGAAGAGATATAAAGTCACTTATAGTGGAGTGTTCTTTTCCAAATGAGATGGCTGCTCTTGCAAAAGAGAGTAAGCATCTTACACCGGATATTCTTTTTGAGCAGTTGGAACAATTAAAAAGAGATGATATAACACTCTATATCAATCATATTAAACCACTCTTTATGAGAAAAATTTCTGAACAAATAGATCAAAAAAGAGGAAAATGGGACCCTGTAATCTTAAAAGATGAAGATTTTGTATATTTTTGCTAAAAACTCTTGACATTGAAATTATTTTGCACTATAATTCTGGCTCAAATTCGATGCCGACATAGCTCAGTTGGCTAGAGCAGCTGATTTGTAATCAGCAGGCCCGGGGTTCAAATCCTCGTGTCGGCACCATTGAATTTTGAATATTAGAAACAGTGTTAGACCAGAATAAGATACTAAAAGAGTATCATGATGGTGGGATAGTCAAGTGGCCAACGACGGCAGACTGTAAATCTGCTCCCTATGGGTTCAGAGGTTCGACTCCTCTTCCCACCACCACTCAAATAAGACGCGGGTGTAACTCAGTGGCTAGAGTTCCTGCCTTCCAAGCAGGCTGTCGAGGGTTCGAATCCCTTCACCCGCTCCACTAGAGATTCTGGAAGCTGAAGTATAATTTCACCTTACTTCATATGACTATATATCATTTTATATAAATATCTATATAGTATAAATCTAATCACAAACTAATATCGTTTTAAACAATTGTAGAATCATGCAATGATTTCTTGACTTTAGCCGCAACACGCTTATGTGGCTCAGTGGTAGAGCACTTCCTTGGTAAGGAAGAGGTCGCGGGTCCGATTCCCGCCATAAGCTCCATCATAGAGGTATTTATAAAGTTTAAGAAATAATTGAATGATTTTTGGGTATAATTCCATTTCAATTCACAAATTAAGGTCGGAGGACACTATGGCAAAAGAAAAGTTTGAACGTAACAAACCGCATGTTAACATCGGTACTATTGGTCACGTTGACCACGGTAAAACAACACTAACAGCAGCAATTACAGCAGTACTTGCAGTTAAAAACGAAGCACAGTTTATGGACTATGATCAAATCGATAATGCTCCAGAAGAGAGAGAGCGTGGTATTACAATCGCTACTTCACACGTTGAATACGAAACTGATACACGTCACTATGCACACGTTGACTGTCCAGGTCACGCGGATTATGTTAAAAACATGATTACTGGTGCTGCACAAATGGATGGTGCGATTCTTGTTGTTTCTGCAGCGGATGGCCCGATGCCACAAACTCGTGAGCACATTCTTCTTTCTAAGCAAGTAGGTGTACCATACATCGTTGTTTTCATGAACAAAGAAGATATGGTTGACGATGAAGAATTATTAGAATTAGTAGAGATGGAAATCCGTGAACTACTAGATATGTACGAATTCCCAGGTGATGATACACCAATCACTGCAGGTTCTGCTCTTAAAGCTCTTGAAGAAGCAAAAGCTGGTACATTAGGTGAGTGGTCTGAAAAAATCATCGCACTTATGAATACTGTTGATGAGTACATTCCTGAACCAACACGTGAAACTGATAAAGATTTCTTAATGCCTGTTGAAGATGTTTTCTCAATCTCTGGCCGTGGTACAGTTGTAACTGGTCGTATCGAGCGTGGTGTTGTTAAAGTAGGTGACGAAGTTGAAATCGTTGGTATCCGTGATACACAAAAAACTACTGTAACTGGTGTTGAAATGTTCCGTAAAGAGATGGATCAAGGTGAAGCTGGTGATAACTGTGGTATCCTTATCCGTGGTATCGCTAAAGATGAAGTTGAGCGTGGTCAAGTTCTTTGTAAGCCGGGTTCAATCACTCCACACACTAAATTTACTGCAGAAATCTATGTTCTAAGTAAAGATGAAGGTGGTCGTCATACTCCATTCTTCAACGGTTACCGTCCACAGTTCTACGTACGTACAACTGACGTAACAGGTGCAATCACTTTACCAGAAGGTACTGAAATGGTTATGCCAGGTGACAACGTAAGCATCACTGCTGAACTAATTCACCCAATTGCAATGGAACAAGGTACTAAGTTCGCTATCCGTGAAGGTGGTAGAACAGTTGGTGCTGGTGTTGTTGCTGAGATTCTTGCATAATTAGCCTCTGGCTAATATGCAAAATCCTTTTAAAGGTAAATAACAAATGAGAGAAGCAATTCACTTAGGTTGTGAGAAGTGTACAAGACGTAACTATCACACAACTAAAAACAAAAAGACTCACACTGAGAAATTTTCAGTACGTAAATACTGTAAATGGTGTAAAGAGCACACAATGCATAAAGAGATGAAGCTGTAAGCTTTTTCTCTTTGTATTTGTAAAATTTAGGCGTATAGCTCCAATGGTAGAGCACCGGATTCCAAATCCGGGTGTTGGGAGTTCGAGTCTCTCTACGCCTGCCACCCATTTATTATTAGTAGGTCTTACGAGATTTATTTATAATAAATGACATTTTAAGTATAATGGAAAGAAGTTCATGGAATTAAGCAAACACATTCGTAACGCAAAACTAGAGTTAAGTAAAGTTATCTTTCCTACAAAAGGTCAGGTAAAACAAGCATATATTGCTGTGATTATTGTAGTTTCTGCAGTAGCAGCATTTTTAGCCTTAGTTGACCTTATAATGTCATCAATTATGTCAGCAATTTTAGGGTAAGGAGAAAGTTATGGCACATCAATGGTACTCGATCCAAACCTACGGTAGCGACAGAGCAGTAAGAGATGCGATTTTTAATATGATCGAAGAGTATGGTCTTCAAGATCAAATTACAGACGTTATTGTTCCGACAGAAGATGTTATCGAAGTAAAAGAGGGTAAGAAAAAAGTAAGTGAGCGCTCACTCTACTCTGGATATGTATTCGCAAGAATTGATCTTAATACTGAAATCCAGCATATGATTCAATCGATCCCGAAAGTATCTGGATTTATCGGTGAAGCAAATGTTCCAACACCTCTAAGTGAACATGATATCAATGTTATCTTAGATCGTGTAAATAATCGTGCGGCACCAAAACCAAAAGTATTTTTTGACAATGGTGAAACTGTTCGTATTATTGACGGACCGTTTGCGAACTTTACGGCAACTGTGGATGAGTACGATTTAGAACATGGTACTCTCAAACTCAATGTATCAATTTTCGGAAGAGCTACTCCTGTAGATATCTCTTATACACAGGTAGAAAAGATAATCTAATCTAGTGTAACACTACACTAAGGCTAGGTTTTAATTTTGAAACTTAACCTTAGCGTAGTTAGAGCTATGAAAGCGACTAGTCGCGTGAGCTCTCTGCTGAAGAGAATTAAGTGTTAGCGTAGTAAGCCGGACTTTGTTCGGATTACGTAATTAAATAATGAAAAAGGAAACAAAATGGCAAAAAAAGTCATGGACTATATCAAGCTACAAATTGAAGCTGGTAAAGCTAACCCGGCTCCACCAGTAGGACCTGCACTCGGACAACGTGGTGTAAACATCATGGAATTCTGTAAAGCATTCAATGAAAAAACAAAAGACAAAATGGGATTTAAAGTTCCTGTTGTAATCACTGTTTATAATGACAGAAGTTTTTCTTTCATTACAAAACAACCACCGGCATCTGAGCTTTTAATGAAAGCAGCAGGTCTTAAAAAAGGTACGGATAATCCACTTAAAAACAAAGTCGGATCAATCACTCGTGCACAATTGATGGAAGTTGTTGAAGCGAAAATCAAAGATTTAAACACTGATGACAAAGAAGCGGCTGCAAATACTTTAGCTGGTTCTGCTCGTTCAATCGGGATTGAAATTAAAGACTAATTTAAGTCAAAAATCATCGACCACAATGATTTAAAACTTTGTGGCAGAATTATTATGGAGAATTTGTTATGAGCAAAAGATATAAACAATTATTAAAAAAAGTTGATAATACAAAATCTTACAGTGTTGAAGAAGCTGCTTCAACTGTAAAAGATTTAAAAAGTGCAAAGTTTGACGAAACTGTTGAAATTGCTATGAATTTAAATGTAGATCCTCGTCACGCAGACCAGATGGTTCGTGGTGCAGTTGTACTTCCACACGGAGCTGGTAAGACTGTTCGTGTTGCTGTATTTGCTAAAGGTGCGAAAGCTGATGAAGCAAAAGCTGCCGGTGCTGACATTGTTGGTACTGACGATCTTGTTGCACAGATCAAAGAAGGAATCTTTGATTTTGATGTTGTAGTTGCTGCACCTGACTGTATGGGACTTGTTGGTCAAATCGGTCGTATCTTAGGGCCAAAAGGTTTAATGCCTAACCCTAAAACTGGTACTGTAACTCCGGATGTTGCTACTGCTGTTAACAATGTTAAAGGCGGTCAAGTTAACTTTAGAGTTGATAAAAAAGGAAACATCCACGCCGGTATCGGTAAAGCAAGTTTTGATGCAAAACAAATCCAAGAAAATCTTGAGAGCTTTGTTGTCGCAATCAACAAACAAAAACCTGCATCTGCCAAAGGGCGTTACATCAAAAATGCTGCACTTTCATTAACAATGAGTCCTGCAGTTAAACTTGATGTAGTTGAATTAGCAGATATTAAATAATTTTCTCTCCCCTTTTGGGAGTTGAAAGTTTTTATTTTAAGATAGCAGATATCTTAAAGTAAAGATTTTCATTTTTTGGGAATCTGGATTACTTGGACTAAAGATAGATGGGGGCATCTACCGAGTTGGTAGTGAGCTTAATCGTTACCTTTCACCCCTCTTGAAGTTATGTCTGGAAAGGAGAACTATATGCTTAAGTCAAAAAAAGCAGAAGTAATTGAGCAATTAACTACTTCATTTGCTAATACGACAGCAGTTGTTATCTGTGACTACAAAGGTATGACGGTAAGTCAACTTGAAGAGTTACGTAAAGCTGCTCGTGCAAAAGACACAAGTGTTCAGGTTGTTAAAAATACTTTAGCAACAATCGCACTCAATAATGCAGGTATGAGCGGTGTAGAAATCAAAGACACAAACATTTTTATTTGGTCTGATGATGTTATCGCTGCTTCTAAAATCGCTGTAGATTTTGCAAAAACAAATGACAAGTTTGTTATCAAAGCCGGTTATTTAGATAAAGAACCTGCAGACGTAGCTAAAATCGAAGCATTTGCTAAGCTTCCTGGTCGTGAAGAACTTCTTGGAATGCTTGCTGCAACTTGGATGGCACCACTTACAAACCTTGCGTTTGGTATTGATGCACTAAGAAAGAAAAAAGAAGAAGAGGAAGCATAAACTTCTCATCTTTGAAAACCGTGATTTGATATCACAAAACCCAAAGGAAGAATCGCACTAGTGCGATGGGCTTCCCGCCGAGGGAAACCTAGTGTTAACGTAGCTAGCTGAATTATTTCAGATAGCGTACAAATAGACTAGGGGTTCCCTTAATTTTAAAATAAAATTAAGGAGCTATATTATGGCTGTAACTAAAGAAGACGTATTGGAATTTATTTCTGGTTTATCTGTTCTTGAGCTTTCTGAGCTTGTAAAAGAATTCGAAGAAAAATTTGGTGTATCTGCACAACCTGTTGCTGTTGCTGGTGTTGCTGGTGGTGACGCTGGTGCTGCTGCTGTAGAAAAAACTGAGTTTGATGTAGTACTTACTGACGCTGGTGCAAAGAAAATCGGTGCTATTAAAGCTGTACGTGCACTTACTGGTCTTGGACTTAAAGAAGCAAAAGAAGCATGTGAATCATTACCATCTACAATCAAAGAGGGTGTAGATAAAGAAGCTGCTGAAGAAGCAAAAGCTGCTCTAGAAGAAGCTGGTGCTACAGTAGAAGTTAAGTAATTTTACTTAACAATTTGTGAGGGCTTTGTCCCTCCATTTTTGGGCGCTTTAGCGAAGAGAGAGAACTCTCCTCGCTAAAGCGCCCTTATGTCGTTTATAAGCACTGTAAAAATCTCTTGACTTTCAGGAGTAGCAAAAATCTATCTAGAGACGTCTAGATACGATCCGCTTGACAATGTTCAAGCCCCTAATTAACAACTTATCGAGGTAGCCTATGTTAAACACTTTATATTCCGGAAACCGTCTTCGTGTAGACTTCTCTAAAACTCCTCAAGAAATTGAAGTACCAAATTTACTCCAACTCCAACAATCCTCTTATGAAACATTTTTGATGTTAGACAAAAAAGAGAGAGCTGCTAGTGGTATTGAAAAAGTATTTCAATCAGTATTTCCTATCCATGATGCACAAAACAGACTTACTGTTGAGTACATCGGTTCAGAAGTAACCAACCCTAAATATACTGTTCGTGAGTGTATGGAGAGAGGTCTTACATATGCTGTAAGCCTTAGAATGAAAACACGTCTTGTCCTCTGGGACAGAGATGAAAACACCAAAGAGAAACTTGGTGTAAAAGATATCAAAGAGCAGTCAATCTTTGTTCGTGATATTCCACTTATGACTGATAGAACTTCTTTTATCATCAATGGTGTAGAACGCGTTGTAGTTAATCAACTCCACCGTTCTCCTGGTGTAATTTTTAAAGAAGAAGAATCAACAACTGCTGGAAACAAACTGATCTATACAGGTCAAATTATTCCGGATCGTGGTTCGTGGTTATACTTTGAGTATGATCCAAAAGATATTCTTTATATGAGAATCAATAAACGTCGTAAAGTGCCTGTAACAATTATGTTCCGTGCTTTAGGATACTCAAAACAAGACATTTTAAAACTCTTCTATCCAATTCAAACGATTAGAATCGAAGAGAATCAATTCATGATGGATTTTAATCCAAAAGATTATGCAGCACGTCTAAGCTACGATCTTGTTGACAAAGATGGAAAAGTTCTTGTTGCTGCAGGAAAAAGACTCTCTGCAAAGAAAGCACAAAAATTCATTGACGATGGTCTTAAAGAGGTACAGTATCCTTTAGATGTCCTTCTTGAGAGATATCTTGCAGAGCCTATCATTGATCCTGAGACAGGGGAAGTCCTTTTTGATACAATGACACATATTGATGAGTCAAAACTTAAAAAGATGGCAGAGATCGGTGTTAGCGAATTTAAAATCGCCAACGATCTTGCAGAAGGTGTGGACAGCTCTATTATCAATGCATTCAATGCAGATGCAGATTCACTCAAGCTTCTCAAACAAACTGAAGAGATCGAAGATGAAAATGATTTGGCAGCGATCCGTATCTACAAAGTTATGCGCCCAGGTGAGCCTGTAACAAAAGAAGCTGCGAAGATCTTTGTAAATCAACTCTTCTTTGATCCTGAAAGATATGACCTTACGCAAGTCGGTCGTATGAAAATGAACCATAAACTAGGACTTAATGTTCCAGAATATGTAACAGTACTGACACATGAGGATATCATTGAATCTGTTAAATACGTTATTAAAGTTAAAAACGGTCAAGGTCACATCGATGATAGGGATCACTTAGGTAACAGACGTATTCGTTCTATCGGTGAGCTATTAGGAAATGAGTTACATAACGGTCTTATTAAAATGCAAAAAGCGATTCGCGATAAACTCTCTACTATGAGTGGCCCGATGAATGAGCTTATGCCGCATGATCTTATCAACTCGAAGATGATTACTTCAACTATTATGGAGTTCTTCTCAGGTGGACAGCTTTCTCAGTTTATGGATCAAACGAATCCACTCTCAGAAGTTACACACAAACGTCGTCTTTCAGCTCTCGGTGAAGGTGGTCTTGTTAAAGAGCGTGCCGGATTTGAAGTGCGTGATGTTCACCCGACTCACTACGGAAGAATCTGTCCGATTGAGACTCCGGAGGGTCAAAACATCGGTCTTATCAATACTTTGGCTATGTATGCAAAAGTAAATGAACATGGTTTCATTGAAGCACCATACAAAGTAATGAAAGATGGTAAAGTAACAAAAGAGGTCGTTTATCTTACTGCTACGCAGGAAGAGGGTAAAATGATCGCTGCTGCTTCCAATAAACTTGATGAAAACGGTCAGTTTGTTGAAGATTTGATTGCCGTACGTCAAGATGGTGAGATCTTACTCCGTAAACCCCAAGATTGTGAATATGCAGACCTCTCTTCTCAAATGGTTGTCGGTGTTGCCGCTTCACTTATTCCATTCTTGGAACATGATGATGCCAACCGTGCGCTTATGGGTTCAAACATGCAGCGTCAGGCTGTACCACTGCTTCGTGCAAATGCACCGATGGTAGGAACGGGTGTCGAGAAACTTGTTGCTCGTGATGCATGGGAGTGTGTGAAAGCAAAACGTGCCGGTAAGATCGAAAAAGTAGATGGAAAACACATCTATATTATGGGTGAAGAAGATGGAGAGATATTCATCGATTACTATCCATTACAAAAGAATCTTCGTACCAACCAAAACACATCATTTACACAAAAACCGATTGTACAAGTCGGTGAGAGGGTAGAAAAAGGGCAAATCATCGCTGATGGTCCAAATATGGACAAAGGTGAATTGGCTCTTGGTGTCAATGCAATGGTTGCGTTTATGCCATGGAACGGATACAACTTCGAGGATGCGATCGTTATCTCTGAAAGACTTATCCGTCAAGATGCCTTTACTTCTGTACATATCTATGAAAAAGAAGTAGAAGCTCGTGAGTTAAAACATGGTGTAGAAGAGATCACTCGTGACATTCCGAATGTACGTGATGATGAGCTTGCTCACTTGGATGAGTCAGGAATTGTAAAAATAGGTACAAATGTTAAAGGCGGTATGATCCTTGTAGGAAAAGTTTCTCCAAAAGGTGAAGTTAAACCTACTCCTGAAGAGCGTCTTTTACGTGCAATTTTCGGTGAAAAAGCCGGACATGTTGTAAACAAATCACTCTACTGTCCACCATCAATGGAAGGTGTGGTCGTTGACATTAAAGTGTTCACGAAAAAAGGATATGACAAAGATCCGCGTGCACTTGAGCTTGAAAAAGAAGAGCGTGATTATTTAGAGCGTGAGCACTATGACAGACTCATTATGATCGATAAAGAAGAGATGCTTCGTGTAACGAAACTCTTGACACGTGAGCCTCTTGTTGCAGATATCAAAATCGGTGATACAGAGTATAAAGCCGGAGATATCATCAGTGGTGATGATCTTAAAGAGGTAAATCGTTTTGCTATGAATGCAATTGTGAAGTCATTCTCTCAGGAGATTCAAGACGAGTATGCAAAAACGAAAAACCATTTCCAGAAGCAAAAGAGAATCTTCCGTGATGAACATGAAGAGAAGCTCTCAATACTCGAAAAAGATGACATCCTTCCAAATGGTGTTGTGAAGTATGTAAAAGTTTATATTGCAACAAAACGTCACCTTAAAGTCGGTGATAAGATGGCAGGACGTCACGGGAATAAAGGTATTGTGTCAAATATCGTTCCTGAAGTAGATATGCCGTATATGGAAGATGGACGTTCTGTTGATGTATGTCTCAATCCTCTTGGTGTACCTTCTCGTATGAACATCGGGCAGATTTTAGAGATGCACCTTGGTATGGCAGGACGTGAGCTTGGGCATCAGATTCAAGAAGAGTTTGACAAAAAACAGGCTGATTTTCTTAAAAATCTACGAGAGAAAATGATTACAATTGCTGATGTTGCAGGTCTGATGAACGCAGCTAAAGTCATTGGTGAGATGGATGACGAGACACTCTTAAAACATGCACGTGACTGGGCAAAAGGTGTCAAGTTCGCTACACCTATCTTTGAAGGTGTCAATGCTGATGAGTTTGCAAAACTCTATGAGCTTGCAAAAATGTCAGAAGATGGAAAAGTAGTTCTTTACGATGGAAAAACCGGTGAGAAGATGAAAGAGCGTGTTAACGTTGGATATATGTATATCTTAAAACTGCATCACTTGGTTGATGAGAAGATTCACGCGCGTTCAACTGGACCATACTCACTTGTTACACAGCAACCGGTTGGTGGTAAAGCACTCTTTGGTGGGCAAAGATTCGGTGAAATGGAAGTTTGGGCACTTGAAGCATACGGTGCTGCAGCTGTTCTTAAAGAGATACTTACTATTAAATCTGATGATGTTGATGGACGTGTCCGTGCATACAAAGCGCTTACACGCGGTGAATTAGTACCAGCTTCTGGAATCCCAGAAACACTGTTTGTATTAACAAAAGAGCTTCAAGCACTAGCACTTGATGTAGAGATTATGGACGAGGTGGAAGACGATGAGTAGATTAGTACCAGTAGAAGTAACTGAAGAGAGTAGACCAAAAGATATAAAACAACTGCAATTTCGCCTTGCAGCTCCAGAGAAGATTTTATCATGGAGTCACGGTGAAGTTAAAAAGCCGGAGACTATCAACTACCGTACGCTCAAGCCAGAGCGTGACGGACTTTTCTGTGCGAAAATTTTTGGTCCTGTTAGAGATTATGAGTGTCTTTGTGGAAAATATAAAAAGATGCGCTATAAGGGTGTGGTATGTGAAAAATGTGGTGTTGAAGTAACATCTACAAAAGTCCGTCGTACACGTATGGGACACATTGAACTCGTAACGCCTGTTGCACATATCTGGTATGTAAGCTCATTGCCGTCTCGTATCGGAACACTGCTTGGTATCAAAATGAAAGACCTTGAGCGTGTACTTTACTATGAAGCATACATTGTAGAAGAGGGTGGTGAAGCGTATTATGACGCGGAAGCAAAAACTCCTGTTCTTAAATATGATGTACTCAATGAAGAGCAGTACCGTACACTTGTGCAAAGATTTGGTGAATTAGGTTTCAAAGCATGTATGGGTGGTGAAGTTATTCGTGACCTTCTTGATTCAATTGACCTTGTCGATCTTTTTACAAATCTCAAAGAAGCGATTGGTGAGACAAAATCAGAAGCGAAGAAAAAGACTATTAACAAACGCCTTAAAGTTATTGAGTCATTTTTAAATTCCGGAAACAACCCTGCGTGGATGATGCTCACTGTTTTACCGGTTCTTCCACCGGATCTTCGTCCACTTGTATCGCTTGATGGTGGAAAATTTGCGGTTTCTGATGTCAATGACCTTTATCGTCGTGTTATCAACCGTAACCAACGTTTGAAGCGCCTTGTTGAATTGGAAGCACCGGAAATTATCGTCAGAAATGAAAAACGTATGTTACAAGAGTCGGTAGATGCACTCTTTGACAATGGTCGTCGTGCAAATGCTGTAAAAGGTGCGAACAAGCGTCCGTTGAAATCTCTTTCTGAGATTATCAAAGGGAAACAAGGGCGTTTCCGTCAAAACCTTCTTGGAAAACGTGTTGACTTCTCTGGGCGTTCTGTAATTGTCGTCGGACCGGATTTACGAATGGATGAGTGTGGTCTTCCTAAGAAGATGGCACTTGAACTCTTTAAGCCGCATTTGATTGCAAAACTTGAAGAAAAAGGGTATGCAACAACGGTTAAAGCTGCGAAGAAGATGATAGAAGAGAAGACAAATGAAGTATGGGAGTGTTTAGCGGAGATCGTTGATGGCTATCCTGTAATGCTTAACCGTGCACCGACACTGCATAAACTCTCTATTCAGGCGTTCCATCCGAAGCTTATTGAAGGAAAAGCGATTCAACTGCACCCACTCGTTTGTGCGGCGTTCAATGCCGACTTCGATGGGGATCAGATGGCTGTTCACGTACCTTTAAGTTCTGAAGCAATTGCAGAAGCAAAAGTATTGATGCTTGCATCTATGAATATCTTGCTTCCTGCATCAGGAAAAGCGATTGCTACGCCTTCACAGGATATGGTCCTTGGCATTTACTATATATCTTTAGAGAAAAATGGTGTCAAAGGCTCAAACAAACTCTTTGCCAATGTCGATGAAATTCGTATTGCATTAGAGCATGATGCACTTGATATTCACGCAAAAGTAAGAACGCGTGTTGATGGCCGTATCATTCATACAACGGCGGGTCGTCTTTTGATTAAAGCGATTCTTCCTGATTTTGTTCCGGCAGAACTTTGGAACAGAGTTATGAAGAAAAAAGCGATCAACGAGATTGTTGATTATGTACAAAAACATGGTGGTATCGGTGTAACTGCATCATTCCTTGACAGACTCAAGGACCTTGGTTTTAAACACGCAACAGAAGCGGGTGTTTCTATTTCTGCTGATGATATTCGTGTTCCTGATATGAAAGCCGGCAAAATTGCTGAGAGTAAAGCAAGAGTTATTGAGATTCAAAAACAATTCGAAGCAGGTCTTTTAACAGAGCAAGAACGCTACAATAAAATTATTGACGTTTGGACAGATACGAACAATACGCTAGCATCGGAAATGATGACACTTGTTGAGACAGATAAAGACGGATTTAACTCAATTCATATGATGGCAGACTCTGGTGCTCGTGGTTCTGCAGCGCAGATTCGTCAGCTGGCCGGTATGCGTGGTCTTATGGCAAAACCTTCCGGAGAGATTATTGAGACACCAATTATCTCTAACTTTAAAGAGGGTCTAAATGTAATCGAGTACTTCATTTCAACACACGGTGCGCGTAAAGGTCTTGCCGATACAGCACTTAAAACGGCAAATGCGGGTTACTTAACACGTAAACTTGTTGATGTTGCCCAAAATGTGAAGATCGTAGAGCATGATTGTCATACACACGAAGGTATTGAGATTTCTGACATTTCAGATCAAAATACTCTTATCGAGTCTTTAGAAGACAGACTTAACGGGCGTGTACTTGCTGATGATGTTATTGATCCAATCTCAAATGAGATTCTTTACGCTGAGGGAACACTGCTTGATGAAGTTTCTGCAAAAGTAATTGCAGAGGCTGGTATTAAAACAGCACATATTAGAACACCGACAACATGTAAAAGTCAAGATGGTATCTGTGCACTTTGTTATGGTGTGAACTTAGCAACTGGACATATCGTTCGCCCTGGTGAAGCTGTAGGTATCGTTGCTGCGCAATCGATTGGTGAGCCTGGTACACAGCTTACTCTTAGAACATTCCACGTTGGGGGAACTGCAAGTTCAACTGCACAGGAGCGTCAGGTTATTGCTGAAAAAGAAGGTTTTATCCGTTACTATAACCTTAAAACGTATAAAAACAAAGAGGGCAAAAATATTGTGGCAAACCGTCGTAATGCGGCTGTACTTCTTGTAGAACCAAAAATCAAAGCACCGTTTGCAGGAAAAGTTGAGATTCAAACTATTCATGATGAAGTTATCATCAGTGTTGCTTCTAAAGATGAGACTGTTAAGTATATTCTTCGTAAGAATGAGATTGCTAAACCAAATGAACTTGCCGGTGTAAGCGGTCAAATAGAAGGGAAATACTATTTCCCTCATGCAAGTGGCGAAGAAGTTGAAGCTTTAGAGTCGATTGTTGAGACAATTAAAGACGGCTGGAATGTTCCTTCTCGTATTCCATATGCATCTGAGCTTTTAGTGGATAATGGAGCACCTGTTACACAAAAACTTTATGCGCAAGAAGAGGGTACTGTGAAGTACTTCTTACTTAAAGGTGACTATTTAGAGCGATTTGAGGGACTTAAATCAGGCTATGAAGTTGTAGAAAAAGGTCTTTTTGCAGCTATTATCGACTCTAATAACCGTGAAGCTGTACGTCATTATATAGCACGTGGTTCTGTTATTGTTACAGATGATGATGAAGCGGTAGATGCACAGACATTGATTGCAAAACCGGCAACTGATGAGTCTGTAATTATCGCTGAATGGGATCCATACTCAAATCCGATCATCTCTGAAGCAAACGGTGTTGTGAAGTTTGAAGATATCATCGTTGGAACAACGGCTTCTGAACAGTTAGATGAATTAACTGGTAAAACAAGACTTATGATCAATGATCATATTGCTTCTGAGTATAAGCCGACTATTGTACTTGCTACAGAAGATGGTGAGCTTTTACGCTATGCGATTGAGCCGAAATCATCGATCTTCGTTGCTGACGGACAAGAGGTGAAAATAGCTGATATCTTGGCAAAAACACCAAAAGCATTACAGAAATCATCAGATATTACGGGAGGTCTTCCACGTGTATCTGAACTCTTTGAAGGTCGTCGTCCAAAAGCGACTGCACTTATCTCAGAGATCGATGGTGTTGTAAGTTCCGGGAAACCATTGCGTGGAAAAATAAGAATCATTGTAAGTAATGCCGACAACGGTATTATAAAAGAGTACTTTGTTGACAAGTCTCATGAGTCGGTTGTTAATCCGGGTGACTTCGTTCACGCAGGTGAGAGACTTACTACCGGTATTGTTTCTTCGCATGAACTTTTACGTATTATGGGTGTCAAAGCACTCTATAACTACCTTGTATCTGAAGTACAACAGGTATATCGTTCTCAAGGGGTTAATATCGCTGATAAACACATCGAGGTCATCTTTACACAGATGTTACGTCAAGTGAAAATCGTTAAATCGGGTGATACAAAATTCATTGAGGGTGATTTGGTTTCTAAAACGAAATTTGCTCAAGAGAATGAAAAAATTATGCGCCTTGGCGGTCGCCCTGCGATTGCTGAGCCTTTCTTGGTCGGTATCACGCGTGCGGCTGTTTCAGCTGATAGTATTATCTCTGCAGCATCGTTCCAAGATACGACAAAAGTATTGACAGAAGCGGCTGTTTCTGCGAAAGTAGATAACTTAGAAAACCTCAAAGAGAATGTTATTATCGGTAGAACTATTCCTGTTGGGACTGGTATCTATAAAGATAAAGATGTTATCTTCGAGGAAAAAGAAGACTAAAACAGACTTTTTCGAGCGGAGCATTCTTCTCCGCTCAACACTTCTTCACAAATAAAATTCAAATAATTAATCTCTTCTTAAAATAAGCTTACTTTAAATAGAATTTCTGTATTATTCCGTGTCTATAATTCTCTCTATATTAAGGGAATTAAATTCTACTGGAAAAATTAAGTAAAGGAATTATATGCCTACAATCAATCAATTGATTCGTAAAGAGCGTAAAAAAGTAGTTAAGAAATCAAAATCTGCTGCTTTAAATGCTTGTCCACAGCGTCGTGGTGTATGTACTCGTGTTTACACAACTACACCTAAAAAACCTAACTCGGCTTTAAGAAAAGTTGCGAAAGTTAGATTAACTTCTGGTTTTGAAGTAATTTCATATATCGGTGGTGAGGGGCACAACCTTCAAGAACACTCAATCGTACTTGTACGTGGCGGTAGGGTAAAAGATTTACCTGGTGTTAAGTATCACATTGTTCGTGGTGCACTCGATACTGCTGGTGTTGCTAACCGTACTGTTGCACGTTCTAAATACGGAACTAAGAAGCCTAAAAAATAATCTGAGATTATTTTTTAACAACTATATATATTCAAAGATAGCTACAGGACTTACACGATTAATTTTACGTAAGTTTTGAGTAAATTTGAAAAAATTGAAGACAAGGAAAATTACAAATGAGAAGAAGAAAAGCTCCTGTTCGTGAAATTATGCCAGATCCAATTTATGGAAGCAAAATTTTAACGAAATTTATAAACAAGATTATGTTAGATGGTAAAAAGTCTACTGCAGAAAAGATTATCTATAGTGCTTTAGATATCATCTCTTCACGTGGTGAAAAGAGTGGTATTGAGACATTTAATGAAGCTATTGAGAATATTAAACCTATTATCGAGGTAAAAAGTCGCCGTGTTGGTGGTGCTACTTATCAAGTTCCAGTAGAAGTACGCCCGGTGCGTCAGCAATCTTTAGCTATTAGATGGTTAGTAGATGCAGCGCGTAAAAGAAATGAAAGAACTATGGCTGAGAGATTAGCTAACGAATTCATGGATGCAGCAAGCGATAAAGGTGCAGCATTTAAGAAAAAAGAAGATACATATAAAATGGCAGAAGCGAATAAAGCATTTGCTCATTACAGATGGTAATAGGAAACTAATATGGCAAGAAGTCACAAACTAGAAGATGTAAGAAACATCGGTATTGCTGCTCACATTGATGCAGGTAAAACAACAACAACAGAGAGAATCCTTTTCTATACTGGTGTTGAGCACAAAATCGGTGAGGTTCATGATGGTGCTGCCACTATGGACTGGATGGAGCAAGAACAAGAGCGTGGTATTACAATTACTTCAGCGGCAACAACTTGTGAATGGGCTGGTAAACAAATCAATATCATTGATACTCCGGGTCACGTTGACTTTACTATTGAAGTTGAGCGTTCTATGCGTGTTCTTGACGGTGCTGTTTCAGTATTCTGTGCTGTTGGTGGTGTTCAACCACAATCAGAGACAGTATGGAGACAACGTAACCGTTATAAAGTTCCTTCAATTGTTTTTGTAAACAAAATGGATAGAACTGGTGCAGATTTTTACGAAGTTGAGAAGCAAATTCGTGAGCGTTTAAATGGTAACCCTATGCCTTTTCAACTGCCAATCGGTGCAGAAGACAAGTTCGAAGGTGTTATTGATCTTGTAAAAATGAAAGAGATCGTTTGGGATGAAGATGCAGCAATGGGTTCTGCATACCATGAACAAGATATTCGTCCAGAGCTTCAAGATAAAGCGGAAGAGTATAGAGAAAAAATGCTTGAAACTTTAGCTGAAGTTGAAGGAAACGATGATTTCGCAATGAAATTCTTAGAAGGTGAAGAGATCACTGAAGAAGAGATCAAAGCGGCTATCAAATCTGCAACTTTAGGAATGGCTATCGTTCCAATGACTCCGGGTACTGCATTTAAAAACAAAGGTGTGCAAACACTTCTTGACGCTGTTGTTGAGTACTTGCCTTCACCGGTTGAAGCAGAGCCTATCCGTGGTACTATGATGGATGATCCTGAAAAAGAGGTTATCGTTGAATCAACAGACAACGGGCCATTCGCTTCATTAGCATTTAAAATTATGACGGATCCATTTGTTGGTCAACTTACTTTTATCCGTGTTTATCGTGGTTCATTAGAGTCTGGTTCATATGTTCACAACTCAACTAAAGACAAAAAAGAGCGTATTGGTCGTATCATGAAAATGCATGCTATCAAGCGTGAAGAGGTAAAAGAGATATACGCTGGTGAAATCGGTGCAGTTGTTGGTCTTAAATATACAACGACTGGTGATACACTTTGTGATCCGGAAGAGAAAGTTGTTCTTGAAAGAATGGAATTCCCTGATCCGGTTATCTCTGTTGCGGTTGAGCCTAAAACAAAAGCTGACCAAGAGAAAATGGGTATCGCACTTGGTAAACTTGCTGCAGAAGATCCATCTTTCCGTGTTAATACGGATGAAGAGACTGGACAGACTATTATCTCTGGTATGGGTGAGTTACACCTTGAGATTCTTGTTGACCGTATGAAACGTGAGTTTAACGTTGAAGCTGAAGTTGGTGCACCACAGGTATCTTACCGTGAATCTATCAATAAAGAAGTAGACGAAAACTACAAATATGCAAAACAGTCTGGTGGTCGTGGACAGTATGGTCACGTAGTGTTTAAAATGAAACCTGCTGAAGCTGGTGCCGGTCTTGTATTTAACAATGACATCAAAGGTGGGACAATTCCAAGAGAATATATTCCTGCAGTTGAAAAAGGTATTGAAGAAGCAATGCAAAACGGTGTTCTTGCAGGATACCCTATTGAAGATGTTGAAGTTTCACTTTATGATGGTTCATACCACGATGTGGATTCAAATGAGATGGCATTTAAACTTGCTGCTTCTATGGGATTCAAAGAAGCTGCGAAAAAAGCTGATCCGGCAATTTTAGAGCCTATCATGAAAGTTGAAGTTGAAGTTCCTGAAGAGTATATGGGTGATGTTATCGGTGACCTTAACCGTCGTCGTGGACAGGTAAACAACATGACAGAGAGAGCAGGAAACAAAATCGTTGACGCTTTTGTTCCACTTTCTGAAATGTTCGGTTATTCCACTGACCTTCGCTCAAACACGCAAGGACGTGCAACATATGCTATGGAATTCGATCATTATGAAGAAGTTCCTAAAAATGTTGCTGAAGAGATTATCAAAAAACGTAACGGATAATTCCTTCTTCTTTTTACAACACTTTTTTTAACAAAAGTGTTGTAAAGTTT
>VCAX01000028.1 GCA_013607665.1 Campylobacterota bacterium
ATTTTTATTTAAAAGCTTGGCTGCCTCTTTTGTAAGGTATGCGTGAGATGTTCCATGAAAACCGTATCTTCGTACTCCATGTTGTTCATAAAGTTCATACGGCAGTGCATAGACATAAGCCTTTTGCGGCATTGTTGCGTGAAAGGCAGTATCAAAAACGGCTACTTGAGGTATGTTTGGCAGCTTCTTTTGCAGAGCTTTGATACCTTCAAGGTTTGCGGGATTATGTAGAGGAGCTAAAGGAATCAACTCTTTTATAGTCCGTAAAACTGCATCATCTATGAGTCTGCTTTGCTGCAACTTCTCTCCACCATGTACTACTCTGTGTCCAACAACATCCACATCTGAGAAGTCAATGCCAAGTGCTTCTAGGGCTTCTACGTGAGAGCCAATCGCAGAACCACTCTCCCCTATTTTTTGAATCTCTTTTTGGGCTAAGACTTCTCCTGCAGGCATTGCAAAGAGTTTACACTTCAAAGATGAGCTTCCTGCATTTACAACTGCTATTTTCATCATATCTCTGCCGCTTGAATCGCTGTAATGGCAACCGTATTGACGATGTCTTCGACTGAACAGCCTCGACTCAGATCGTTGACCGGTTTTTTCAACCCTTGAATGACAGGACCGATGGCAATAGCCCCACTGCTTCGCTGTACGGCTTTGTAGGTATTGTTTCCAGTATTGAGATCTGGAAAGATAAAGACAGTTGCTTCTCCTGCTACCTTTGAGTTTGGCAGTTTGATGCGCGCTACCTCTTTGTTGATAGCCGCATCATACTGAATCGGCCCTTCCACAAGCAGATCTGGTCTTTTTTGCTTGACAAGTTCTGTCGCTGCACGCACTTTATCTACATCTTTGCCATGCCCGCTCTCTCCAGTAGAGTAAGAGAGCATGGCAACTTTTGGCGTAATACCAAAAGTTTTTGCAGTATCTGCCGAAGCAATGGCGATGTCCGCTAACTCCTGCGCATTGGGATCTTCATTGATAGCACAATCTCCATAGACAAGCACCTTGGTTTCAAAACACATAAATGAGATCTTCAAATACGTCATATGTAAGTTGTTCACGCAACTGTTTTGCCACACCCCACGCAACATCAAGTTCTTTTAAATCTAGTTTTCTTATTTGCATAACACAATGATAACCAATTTTTTATGATATTTTCGATATAATCGCGAAAAATAATGAAGGCTGCGAATTATGAAATATATCATTTTCTCCCTTTTAGCTGTTTTTTTATTGAATGCATGTTCTGCAAAAGAGATCAATGAAACAACAGACAGTATAACAAGTGACATTATAAACGCTTTTGAAAACTCAAAAGACAAATCTAACTAATACAGGTAACAAACTATGGTAACAGTACAAAATTTAACTATGCGCTATGGAAACAGAGTGCTTTTCCAAGACATCAATCTCAAGCTTGATCGTCATAAAAGATACGGACTTATCGGTGCTAATGGTGCAGGTAAAACTACATTTTTAAAAATTCTCTCCGGTCAAATCAATGAGTATGAGGGTGAGGTCATCATCCCTAAACAGAACAAAGTCGGTGTTTTAGGACAGAACCAGTACGCTTTTGAAGACTATACAATCACCGATGCAGTTCTCTACGGAAACAAACGCCTCTATGATGCCATTAAAGAAAAAGAAGAGATCTACATGACTGGTGATTTTGAAGATGATGCCGTCAATAATCGTCTTGCAGAGTTAGAGACTATCTGTGTCGAAGAGGACCCGACATACGAGTATGATGTAAACATTGCAAAGATTTTTGAAAATGTTGGCATTCCTGCTGAAAAACATAATGAGCTTATGAGCACACTTGACTCCGCAGACAAATTCAAAGTACTGCTTGCGCAGGTTCTTTACCCAAAACCCGATCTACTTTTCCTCGATGAGCCGACAAATAACCTCGACATTGAGACTATCAGCTGGCTTGAGCATGAGTTGCAACGCCACGAGGGAACAATGGTTGTTATCTCTCACGATAGACACTTTTTAAATGCTGTTGTCACGAATATTTTGGATGTCGATTATCAAAAGATCCGTGAATTTACCGGAAACTATGATGACTGGTACATCGCTGCAAATGTTATGGCAAAACAGATGGAACTCGACAATGCAAAAAAAGAAAAAGAAAAAGAGCAGCTCGAAGCTTTTGTTCGTCGATTTAGCGCAAATGCCTCTAAAGCGAAACAGGCTACTTCACGTCAGAAACAGCTTGAAAAACTCAATATAGAAAAGATTAAACCTTCTTCTCGCCGTGATCCATCAATCGTCTTTAAAGCCAAACGTGTTATGGGTGATGAAGCACTTAATGTTGAGCATATCTGCCACTCATATGGAGACAATGAAGTACTCAAAGACATCAGCTTCAAAGTAAATCCTAATGAAAAAATCGCCATTATCGGTGGTAATGGTGTGGGTAAAACGACACTTATCAAGATCATTATGGAAGAGCTTAAACCTAGTTGCGGTGGAACTGTAACTTGGGGGGCAACGATCGAGACATCTTATTTTCCACAAGACACAGCAGACATCATCGAAGGCGACGGGACACTCTATGACTGGTTACGTGCCTTTGATCCTAAACGAGAAATAGCTGAAATCCGTAACTGCCTTGGCCGTATGCTCTTTAACGGTGAGCAGCAGGAGAAATCTGTAGAGTCTATCTCAGGTGGGGAGAAACACCGTATGATGCTCTCAAAAATGATGCTCGAGGGTGGAAACTTTTTAGTGCTCGATGAGCCTACCAACCACCTTGACCTTGAGGCAATCGTTGCACTGGGTGAAGCACTCCATGAGTTTAAAGGCAATGTCATCTGTGTCTCTCACGATAGAGAGCTGCTTGATGCCTTTGCAACACGCATTATAGAAATCCGCCCTGACCATACCTATGTTGACTTCCAAGGCTCTTATGAAGAGTTCGCACAAGCGAAAGAAGAGGGAAAAATCTAATCATGCGTGATTATAAAGAATATTTAGGCTTAGGGATTGCCGGTAATTTTGCACTACACTTAGCACAGGCAGGAGAGCTTGAAGATTTTAAAAATGTTATCACAGAGGATGAAGCGGCACCAAAGGGAATTTTCCCTTTTTACCTCCCATGTAAAAAAAAGACAGATGCAGAGCGTCCACGTGAGATGCTTTTTCGCTACCCACTCTCAAGTAATACACTTCAACTTCTCAAAGAAGATGCCAATGTCCAAGCTGAGCCGGAAGTAGCTCTTGTTTGTGAACTAACATATGTCGATGATAAGCTTGTGCATATTCTACCAAAAGAGTTTGGCGCATATAACGATGCTTCCATTCGTGTTGCAGGTGCACAGAAGATAAGTGACAAGAAAAACTGGGGAGAGAATTCAAAAGGACTCTCGGCGAACCTCATTCCTTTGGATGTTTTTGAAAAAGATGGGACAATGGACAGCTACTCTATCTGTAGTTATCTGCGCCGTGATGATACCTTATTTGCCTATGGTGAGAATGTAGAACTCACAGGATATAGCTACTTTCATGAGAAACTTACAGAGTGGATAGTAAAACAGATAAATACGCAAGAGGATTTTGGTCCGCTTGAAGATATAAAAGATTATATAAAAATGTGCAATAATCCTAAAAAACTCATCATAAGCATTGGAGCGACTCGCTACACGGAGTATGGTGAAAAGACTTTCTTGCAAAATGGAGATGAAGTACTAGTCGTTGTCTACAACCATAACAGATACAACCTTGAAGATATTGAAGCGGCACTGGCCAACAAAGAGTACGAAAAACCTGCCATGAGCGTTTTAGCGCAAAAAGTTACTGCATGAGCCGAGGCAAGAAACTCGACCTTTTCATCGGAGCAGATTTTGATGATGGCTGGGCAGAGCTGCAGAGTCCTCGTAAAACACAAATAGCTTCAGAAATCTTAGAACCGAAAAAACATACACTCCACTTTGCCAAAGAGAAACGCCGTGGCAAAGTTGTCACACTTGTCGGCCCTTTTCATTTAAGTAAAGAGAGTGCCACTACCCTGCTTAAAAAACTCAAAAAACAACTTGGTTGCGGCGGTAGTTTTAAAGAAGGCTTTATGGAGTTTCAGGGTGAACCAAAAACAAAGCTGCGTGAGCTTCTAAGCCAAGAGGGATTCCGTTTTAAAAATGGCCATTAAGTGTAGCCAGTTACGCTATTTTCTCTTCTACAATAGGCTTTGTCGTTGCTACGGAGACATTAGAAGTGATAATGTATCTGTCGCGTCCACTCTCTTTTGCTTCATAGAGCATCTCATCTGCCCGTGAGATCAATATCTCATCATCTAAAGCATCATCAGCAACACAACAGACCACTCCAATTGAGATAGTCACAAATTCTCCTGCTTTGGAGTTCTCATGTCTAAGCTCGCGCCCTCTGACTGCATCACATATCTCACGAGCAAGTTTAGCAGAACTCGATTCATCTGTATCACTCAGCAGTACGCCAAACTCTTCACCACCAAGTCGAAAGACATAATCACTTGGACGCTTGAGTGTATCTTTTAAAACCTTAGCAACGGATTTGAGTGCAAAATCTCCCTCTACATGACCATAAGTATCGTTATACTGTTTAAAGTAGTCAATATCGAGCATCATAAATGTAATATAGCTTTTATTGCGTTTTGCCCTCTTGAGCTCTCTTTCATATATAAAGTTAAAATAGCGTCTGTTATGAAGCCCTGTCAGTGAATCTGTATAGGATACATTTTCAAGCTTTTTATTGGCAATTTTTAATTTCTTTGCAGCAATTTCAAGCTGTGTATGATCTTTTTGAATGCTTTTAAAGACATAGAACAAGATAGCCAAAATGCCAATAATAATTGAAGAGAGTACAATACCGATTTGCAGTAACATCTGATTGTAAGTATGTAAAAACTTCTTTCTTTCATAGTTTGCAACATTGACTTCATAATTGATCAATTTTTGCAGTACTCTATGGATATATGCCACTTTATCTTCAAGTGTGTTAATAGATATATTTTGTAGATCTTTTCCATTTTTCACAGCATAAAGAATTTGCGTGAAGTAGCGGTTTTGTCGCTTTTATTTCCATATTTGTATATTCCACATACTCCATCTCATCTTCACTTTTAAAGTGCGACATATAACTTTTCCATTTTTTTTTTGAATATCCTGCAGTGAATCTTCAAGATTAAAAATGATTTCAGAGGAGCTCATCTCATAGCGTGAGGCTTTATAAACAGTATTGGCAAGGCCATTATGATATTTTTGCAGGATTTCATTGAGTTCTGTGACAGGAACAAGTGAGCCAAAATAGAGCGAATCTATATTTTTTTTCATTGCATTGACATAAGTTGTTCCCATAGCACCGACACTTATCAGTCCAATTGTAATGAGTAAAAAAAGAAAGAGAAGCTTGCTTCTGAGCTTCAATGCTTCAATAAACTGCATATGACTCCCTATATTTACTTCAATAAAAGCATTTTGTGTACCAGTAATTATGATAAAATTACAACAAAAATTAAATGACACAGGAATAAAACATGCAAGCGCAATCTATAAAAACTGAAAAATATCTCACGCAACAAGAGATACAAAAACATCTTCAAAATGTAGAGTATATCATCATGGCTGCACCCGCGCCAGAACATTTTAAAGCAACACCCATACATTTCACAATATTTTTAAATACCGCCGATGCGATTCCAGAAGATATACAAAAAGCAATTTTAAATAAATTTAGAGCCGAACATAAAATAAAAGAGCCTGCCGAACTTCTTTCGCAAATCATGCCTGTAGGTTTTGCCGTAAGCTCTGCACAAGATACTCCTATGCCAATGTTGCTTGTAAAACCGGAAGATCAAAGAAGTATTCCCCATGTTCCTATGCATGTTATGGACTTTCTTGCAGATTCAGATGAGTTTTATGAGGCAAAAGAGAAGAGTCTCACCGGCTGGAGCTATGCTTACGAATAATATTCTTTGTTATGCTACTTTTGTCACATAAGGTGTAACTTTTCAGTATTACAATACTCCTCAGATATACAAAATAATATTTTAAGGAGATATATCATGAAAAAATTAGCATTATCAACACTACTTGCTTCTTTACTACTTAGTACTTCATTGTACGCAAACACAGCTATTAAAAGCGTCAAAGAGGTAAATAAAGCAGCAGTGAACAAAGGTTCACAAGATGCACTGGCAAGCCAAAAGAAGCTTATTATGGAAGCTGTCAACTCTCTAGAGTTTACAAACAAAGCACTCGTTGCACTCTCTAAAAATGACAAGAGTGCTGCCCAAAAAAACATCGAAAAAGCACTTGGGAAACTTGAAGTAATTCTCGCGGCAAAGGATGCTCCAAAATTCTTACCAATTGACTCACAAGTTACGATGGTCGAATTTGTCGGAGGCAAAGAGGATGTGAAAAAAGCTGTAGATACAGTAGAAGACTTGCTTGATCATAAAAAAGTGCAAGTTGCTCGTCAGCTTTTAAACACACTTCAAAGTGAGATTGATGTGACTGTAGTCAGTCTGCCACTCGCAACATATCCCGATGCTTTAAGATTTGCTGCAAAATATATTCATGAAAACAAAATTGACAAAGCAAAAGATATCCTGCAAATCGCACTGAGTACATTTGACAAAACAACGACAGTGATTCCTTTGCCGCTTTTAAAAGCGACAGACCTTATCAATGTCTCTGCATCACTCTCTAAAAATGGTAAGAAAGAAGAAGCGCTTAAATACTTAGCAGCAACAGAAGAACAACTCGATGTTGCCGAAGCACTTGGATACGTCAGCCACTCAAGCAATACCTATAAATCACTGCATAAAGTCATTAAACATGCAAGAAAAGAGATCAAAGGGAAAAACAAAGCAGAGAAACTCTTTGATGAGATCAAAGGGAAACTCAAAGACTTTAAGACAAAAGTTTTCTCTGAAAAAACAAAATAATTTTATCTATGAGCGAAGGATTCTATATCCTTTAGCTCTTTTTTTATGCCTGCAGAGAGATTTTCACACCCTTTTTTTGTAAGCAAAATATCATCTTCTATGCGAATCCCGATACCTCTGTATTTTTTAGCTACGCTTTTATCATCACGATCGATGTAAATTCCCGGCTCAATAGTTAAGACCATTCCTTTTTGCAGTGGAATTTCATTCTCTTTTTTATCTTTATAAGGACATGAATCATGTACATCAAGTCCCATCCAATGCCCTATTCCATGCGGATAGTACTTTTTATGTGCTTTATTTTTAAGAAGCTTTTTCACTCTCCCTTTTAAAATGCCCAGTTGCACCAAACCTTTGCAAAGCAGTTTTTCTGATTTTTTTTGCAAATCAGATCGTAAAACTCCCGGCCTGATAAGTGAGATAATCTCTTTGTTTACACGCAGTACCAAGTTGTAAATTTCTTTTTGCCTCTGCGTGAGTTTCCCACTTGCAGGAATCGTTCTTGTAATATCACTTGCATAGTAATCATACTCACAGCCTGCATCAATGAGGATAAGGTCATCGTTATGGATTTTTGCACTATTGGTGATATAATGGAGTGTGTTTGCATTATTTCCGGCTGCTACAATGGATGTATAAGCATCACTATAAGCCCCGTTTTTTTTGAAAATGTACTCAATCTCTGCCTGCAGTTCATACTCATATTTGCATAAGCTTGCTTTTTTCATTGCTCTGTGATGTGCCACTTGCGTGATGCCAACTGCTTTTTTTATAAGAGCGATCTCTGCATCTGATTTTATAAGACGCATCTTTTGAATCTTTGTTGCAGCATTTTTAAATGTCTCTATCTCTTTGGCATAGCGTTTAAGAAGTTTTACTTTGGAGTAATTAAGCGCAAAATCATAATAGAGCCGGCTCTTGCCTGCTAAGAGCTCTTTGAGCTTTTGACTCAACTGTGTGTACTCAAAGACATCATCAACATAAAAACGCTCTTTAGCCGCGCTAACACCAAGTCGTTTTCCATTCCAGAGCTCTTCATTGGCATCTTTTTTGTGTACAAGAAGATATGTCTTTGTCTTTTTCTTCTCTTTTACAAAAAACAGTGCTGCTTTGTCCTCTTTGAAACCACTCATATAGTAAAAATTACTATCTTGACGATAGGGGTACTCCGTATCGTTAGAACGGCTCTTTGGCTCGGCACTAAATAAAATGGCTACAGAGTTGGATTTGAGTTTTTTTGCAAATCGCTCTCGTCTCTTTTTATATTCAGATTCCTGTATCATTTGCAACTCTCTACTATCCATGCCTGCATCTCACGCAGGCTCTCTTGCAATAGAGCATTCAATGCAGCCACACCACCTTTGGAATCGGCACTTTTTGTTGGCATCTCTTTTACAATACGTTTACTTGCAAGCACTTTACCATTTACATTGGCAACGAGCATAAACGTTATATCAAGCTTTACAAAAGAGCTTTTTTCATCTTTGCTAAAATGTTGCGTAAACTCTGCAACACTGCTCTCCAAGGCATACTCTGCAGTGCTTGTAGATTTATAGCTTGTCACTGTCTCAAAGAGGTCTGCATCACGTAGGCTCTTAACAATCGCATTGGTAAGTGCTCTATTTGGCTCTTCTGCCCACTCAGATTGATTATATGCACCCTCTTCGTATCTTCCGACAACATATTTCATCTTCTTGCTCATCAAAGAACTGCGAACAAAAACTTGAGCAACCTTGAGTGAATGCTTTTTGCAATTACTTACATTTGCGCCCTGTTGTAGACTCTGTGTCTCGATTCTATATTGCGTAACAGCAGGATACGTTGTAGAACAGGCTGCTAAAAAGAGTAATACAAAGGTGCTCAGTACTATTTTCATCTATCTCTCTCCCGGAGCGGTTTTTTGCTCTGTTTTTTTATACAAGATATTCGAAGGATTATGTTCAAATTCCTGTAGAGTGTTTTGCAAATCTATCATCACATTTTGACTCTCAAGCATAGTGTTGTTTACATTATGACCCATAATAGTAAATTCTCGCTCAGTTTTTGAAAAACTTTGTGCCATATTTTTCATTGTATCATTCATATGAAGGTAAGTTCCTTTAATAGATTCAAAGGAAGTATTGATCTTATTTTCCCACTGAATGCTTTTATCTATGAAAATATCAATTTTTGGAATCGCAGTATCGACTTTGGCACTAATACTCTCAAGATTACGCATGCTGTTATGAAAATGCTGCAGTGTTCGCTCATCAAGAAGTCTGTCAAGTTTATTCATAACATTAGCAGTACGCTCCAGCAGTAAAGATATCTGTTTTTGATTCGCATCGTTTAAAAGTTTTTTTGTCTTAAAAAGTGTTGCCGAGAGCTGCGATGAGACATCACCGAGTGAACGCTCAAAATGTTCAAAAAAGGAGGGAACTGTTTTAATGACAGGATACTTCTCTCCCTCTTTTGCTTTAAGCGGCGGAGCATCATTTGCTCCTTGCGTGAGGTTAATATAAGTAAGTCCCGTAATGCCCTGTGCCGTTAGTTTTGCAACAGTATTCTCTTTGATAGGGGTACTTTTTAAAATATCTACTGTCACCTCTACCTGCTCTGTATTTTTTGGATTTATTCGTAGGCGCACGACTTTTCCAACACTGATACCTCTATATTTTACCGGTGCATCAAGATTCAAACCAAAAACAGACTCATCAAAATAGATAAGATACTTTTGTGTCTCTTCATCACTTGAGGGTTTGAGCATCCAGTATGCAAAACCAAACATTACCGTAAGTCCAAGTAAAACAGAGATACCGATAAGTGTATAATTTACTTTATTATTCATTCATATCCCCAAAAAAATTCTGGATAAAATCACTTTTTGCATTCTTTATCCCTTCCAATGTTCCCTCGTAAACTATTTTTTTATTGTCTATTATAGCAACTTTATCTAAAGTATTGTATATGGACTGCAGATCATGACTTACCATAACAATAGTAAGGCCAAGCATGGAACGAAGTTTGAGTATTAAGTTGTCAAACTCACGCGCAGAAATCGGATCGAGCCCACTTGTAGGTTCATCTAAAAAAAGTAGCTTAGGGTCCATTACCAAAGCACGGGCAAGCCCAGCTTTTTTACGCATACCACCACTTATTTCAGAAGGGTAGAGATTGGCGTCTTCAGGTTTGAGACCGACAAGATTGATTTTAAACTTTACGATCTCATCTATCATTTTGTTAGAGAGCTGTGTGTACTCAACGAGTGGCAGCGCTACATTTTCTCTGAGTGTCAAAGAAGAAAAAAGTGCACCGAATTGAAAAAGCACCCCCCATTGATGCCGTAAGGCCTGCGCATCTTTTTGCGAGATATTTTCAAGTTTCTTACCCAGTATCTCAATAGAACCACTGTCAAATTTTTGCAGCAGCACCATCTCACGCAGCAAAGTTGTCTTTCCACAACCACTAGGCCCCAGCAACCCATATATCTCACCTTCATGAATAGAAAGATTTAAGCCATCATGCACGACTTTGTCACCAAAAACAGTGCTGACATTCTCTACTTTTATCAATTTTTTCATTATATTCCCAAATTTGTAAAGAGTATAGAGAAGACTGCATCACACACGATAACGGCGAAAATGGACTCCACAACACTTTTTGTTGTATTGAACCCTATGCTTTGTGTATCATCTTTTACCATCAAACCTCTGTATATCCCGATGGATGCTATTAAAAAGGCAAAAAATGGCCCTTTGACAATTCCCACATAAAAATGTTTTGCTGCAATAACCTCGGTAAATCTGTCTATAAAGAGTTGGGTTGTGATGTGCAGATCGATATTGGCCACTATCATTCCCCCCAGCATTGCCATCATATCCGCTGCAAAGATAAGAATCGGCATAGCAATAACAAGCGCGATAATACGGGGTAAGACCAAAAATGCAAAAGGCTCAAAGCCCATCGTTTTCATGGCATCTAACTCCTGTGTAATCTTCATGGCACCAATCTGTGCAGCAAAAGCAGAACCACTGCGCCCTGCAATGACAATAGCCGTAATAAGTGGAGCGAGCTCTCGAAATATAGAGAGTCCCAGCATGTCAACAATGAAAATATTTGCACCGTAGATCTTGAGCTGATATGCTGATTGATACGCGACAACAAGACCGATTAAAAAACTTGTCAGTGCAATAATGCCAAGTGCCTTTATAGCACTCTCATTTATCTCAAAAGCTATCTCTTTAAAACGAATAGATTTCCAAGATGTCAAATAGTGAATATTCGTAGAAAAAAGCTGGCCAAAGAACTGTAAAAAGCTGATAAACCCAATATAGTACTCATAGGCAATATGCCCGACACTTTGAATAAAACCTTCTTCTTTTGGTTTGAACTCTCCTGTATTTCGCATATTTTTATAAACAAGAGCAAGTGTTGATTTTTGAATATCATCTTTTAAGAATAGATGCACAACGATCGCTTTTTGCTTAAAATGCTTTTCTAAGTCATAAATGAAGATCGCACCTGCAGTATCCAAATAAAGAATTTGCTCAAAATTCAAATGGAGTTCTTTAAATATATATGTTTTAACTGTTGCAAGCTCTTTTTGTAACTGAGCAATAGTGTAGAGGGTAAGCTCTCCACTGAAAGTGATTGAGAGCTTGTCATTTTGGAGATCTATAAGAGGTTTTTTATACATTCTAAAGGTTTAGAAATCTCTCTCTAGCAGCTTGTTGACCTTTAAAATAGTAATGATCTTGTCAGCCTGCTTTCCGACACCATCGATAATCGTGTCATCCCCATTTACCGTGTCAGGTGCCGGTCCGATATTTTCTTTTTTAATGCGAATCGCCATTGTGAGTCTGTCAATGACAAAACCTGCGACATCATCACCATGACGCATCACTATAAAACGGGTATCTTCTCCGTGTTTTTTTACAGAGAGTCCAAATTTCAAACGTAAATCAATAAGTGGAATCACCGCACCACGCAGATTAAAAACACCAAGAACATAAGGTGGTACTTGCGGTACTCTTGTCCACGTAAAAGGTTTAATAATCTCTTGAATCGAGAGAATAGGCACTGCATACTCTTCATCACCTATCATAAATCCGACAAGTTGCACTACATCATCGAGCTGCTCTACAACACTGTCTTGCTGTTCACCCTGTTTGTTAATAATATCTTTTAATTTATCACTCATTATAAAAACTCCGATTTAAAGTTAACATTTCTCTGTACAACACTTGCCAAATAATCTGCCGAATATGGTTTTGTAATATACTCAACCATTCCAGACTCGACACCACGCATACGGTCTGATTTACTTGTTCTTGATGTGACGGCAATAAGCGGAAGATTTTTATATCTGTTATACTTTTTGATCTCATTAGCCAATGTATATCCATCCATGCGCGGCATTTCAATATCAATAAGCATAGCATCGAAGTTATAATCACCCGATTTTAAGATATTGAGCGCTTCTTGTCCATCAGCAGCTTCTACAAGTGTTACGCCCATCGGTTCTAACGCTTTTCGCATAATCGTTCTGTCAGTCTTAGAGTCATCTACAATCATCACAACATAATCACTTGCGCTGTTTTTCTCATTTGCCGCACCGCTGCCTTCACTTTCACTTATCGATGTTGCTTTGACATTTTTTGCGATATCCATCAGAGCAACAACATCAACGATAAGCGTCACGCCACCATCTCCTCTAATTGTCGCTCCGGCAATACCTTCAATACCTTTGAGATAATCTCCAAGTGACTTAATGACGATCTCTTCTTGCCCAACCAAAGTATCGACAATAAGACCGAGTTTACTTGTACCCAGACCAAGCACAACAACATAAGCATGTTCACTCGAATCAAGTATACGTTCAACTTCAAAAATATTCCCAATATGTACAAGAGAGAGAACATCGTCACGTAGGCGCATAACATTTTTGCCTTCAACAGTATATATCTCATCTTTAGAAATTCGTACAGTCTCTAAAACAGAAGCAAGCAGAATCGCATAATGCTCTTCTTGCACACCAACAAGCAGCGCTTGAATAATCGCAAGTGTGAGTGGGATTTTCAATTTAATAGAGGTCCCTTTCTCTACTTCGGAGTCAATATCAATGATGCCGTTAAGCTTTTCAATGTTGGTTTTTACAACATCCATACCAACACCGCGACCTGACACATTCGTCACCTGTACTGCAGTAGAAAAGCCCGGTTTAAATATCAGAGCAAATGCCTCTTTATCACTCATCGTATCGGCTTCTTTTTCTGTTATGATGCCTTTTTCAAGCGACTTGTTCTTGAGCATCTCTGGATCGAGCCCTTTTCCGTCATCATCGATCTGAATGACAATTTGATTGCCTTCATTGTATGCTTTAAGGGCAATTGTACCCGTCTCGGGTTTGCCTTTTGCAATACGCTCTTGGGGAGATTCAATCCCATGATCACAGGAATTACGGATAATATGCACAAGCGGATCACCAATCTCTTCGACAATTGATTTGTCAAGCTCTGTATCTTCCCCTGAAATCACAAGTTCTATCTTTTTATTGAGCTCACGCAAGAGGTCACGGATCATACGTGGAAACTTATTGAACACTTTTCCAATAGGCAGCATTCTTGTTTTCATAACGGCTATCTGTAAGTCAGTCGTTACGAGAGAAACAATTGAAACAACCTGATTAAGTTCTTCTAAGAACTCTTCACCCTCATAACACTCTTCAACATCATCATTGATCTTTATAAGTCTGTTTTTTGCAAGAACGAGTTCTCCAATGAGATTCATCAAGTGATCAAGTCGTTTAACATCGATACGAATCGTCTGCTCGACCGTAGCAGGTGCTTTTCTTGCCGGTGCAGCTGCTTTTGCATCTTCTGCTTCGACTATCTCCTCGGTAGCACCCTTTTCACTAACAGGAGATTCTACTTCACCAGTCCCCCCGGTGATTTTGTCAAGTCGTGCCACACAAGCCGATACATCGATACCGTCATCACTACTTGTATCACGAATTTTCTCTAAGAGTGCTTTCATTAAGTCTACTGACTCTAAAATAACATCCATAACATCCGGAGTAATACTGAGCTCTCCATGTCTTGCACGATTTAGGACATCTTCCATATGGTGTGTCAGGTGTGTAAGCACATCAAAATTTAAAAATGATGAAGCACCTTTTACGGTATGCGCAACACGAAATATTCCGTTTAACAGATCCAAATCATCCGGATTTGACTCTAACTCTACTAGATCTTCATCCAGTTTTTCAACCAACTCAAACGATTCAACTAAAAAATCTTGCAGTATCTCTTGAAATTCATCCATATTTTACACTCCCTACTTCATATGCGCACGTACTACGCGTGACACTTCATCATAAAATGAACTTGCTTGGAATTTTACCAAGTAAGCCTCTCCACCTGCTTCTAAACCTCTGTCTTCACTAAAGTGATCACTGATTGAGGAGTTAAAAACAATTGGAATAGTATTAAATCTTGCATCATCTTTAGCCTTTGCAGCAAAGTGAAAGCCATCCATTTTCGGCATTTCAACGTCTGAAATTATAATTTTTAGTCTCTCTGCCAAATCTTCACCATAGGTATTATAGAGCTCTTCAAGTTTGCGAAGTCCCTCTTCACCATCCATAGCTTCCACAACATTAAAGCCCATCTTCTGAAGTGCATCTTTAACAATCTTACGAGCTGTTGCACTGTCATCAAGCACCATTGCAAGTCCTGAAAAGCTCTCTATCTTTTCAGGTTCTGTGTCTGTTTCAGGCTCATAAAGACCAAGATCCTGAACAACACTCTCCAGGTCAAGGATAAGAAGAACATTGTCCCCCTCTATCTTTGTCACGTCTGTAATTTTGTTTACATCTAAGCCACTTGAACTGTTCATAAAACTTGCCGGCTCTATTTCACTCCAAGAGATTCTTCTAATTCGTTTTGCCTCATGCACAATAAAACCTATGAGAACATTGTTAAACTCTGTAATGATGACACGAGCATTCTCTCTTGCATTCTCAGGTTCTTTGATTCCCATCCACTTTGCAAGGTTCACAACCGGTATGACCACTTCACGCAGATCGAATATACCTTCGATAAACTCTGGTGTGCCTGGCAGTTCTGTCAAAAAAGGTACACGAATAATCTCACGCACTTTTGATACGTTGATACCGTAAATACCTTCATATACTTTTCCGTCATCCTCTTGTTTTAAGATGCGAAAATCTACGAGCTCCATCTCATTGGAACCGACTTTTAGGGAGTTGTCATCCATATTTTACCTCTCCATGGAGAATTGATGTTCTTCTAGTAATTCTTTATCTTGCATCGATTTTACAATAAAATATCTTTGATTGCAAGCAAAAGCAGCTAAGTTAATATAAGTAAAACTACTTAATTGTACACTTTTATTTTGGTGAAAATGCCCTTCTATAAAATAGTCACATACATAGCGCTTATCAAAACGTTTTTGTATGAAATCTTCAAACCAAGTAAGCTCTTTGCAGTCATCTTTTTTCTCAAGATGCGCCTCAATACCATTTATAATACGATGATTGAGCACAATGTCGATATATTTGAGAATAAAAAGGACAAAAGGGTTGCGAATAAGTGCAGTATAGAGCTGATAACCAAACGGTGCATCAAAGTCACCGTGCGCCAAATAGACTTTTTTCTCTTTATATGTGCACAGCAGGGGCTGCTTTGAGAGTGGAATAATTTTTATGTTTTGAAAAACCACTTTGAGATTAAAGTCATGATTGCCTTCCAAGTATATCACTTCTATTTCTTGTGCGATTGCTTCAAGGAGCGTTATCATCTCTTGATTGCTCTCATAAGTGTACTCAATAAGTCCAAAAAGTGCATCAAAGATATCACCCATTAAAATAAGCTGTGAAGGTTGCAGTTTCTTTGAGTGGATCGCTTTTATAAGTGCGAGAAGTTCTGGTCTCTCAGGTGAATAGTGTGCATCAGAGATGATGTAGGCACCCTCACGCAGCTCTATACTATGGAACATACGCTATATCAGGAATGCCCATCTTCTCATCAAGGCCCATCATAAGGTTGGCATTGACTACTGCTTGCGATGATGCGCCACGCATTAAGTTGTCAATCGCAGAAGCGATAAAGAGCAGCGAGCCTTTTTGTTTAACATAGATGTCACAAAAGTTTGTTCCCGCTACATCTTTCATTGTTACAGGTTTTTTGCTCACACGAACAAAAGGTGCATCTTTATAATATTCACGCAAGCGTTTCTCAACATCAAAGCCCTCTTGCACCTGAATGTAGATAGAGCTGATCATACCACGCGTTATAGGAACGAGATGCGGCACAAAGTTGACCTCATCAAAAGCAATGCCCAGTTTATCTGCAATCTCGGGTGCATGGCGATGCAGTAAAGGGTTGTAGGCAAAAAGATTGTCATTGACATTGACAAAGTGTGTTGTGTTACTCAATTTCTTTCCGGCACCGCTTACACCTGTTTTTGCATCGACAATCACGGGAGTATGCGGCACTCTTTTGTCCATAAACGGCAAAAGCCCTAAAATTGCAGAGGTTGGAAAACAACCCGGATTTGCCACAAGTTTTGCCGATCGTATCTCTTTGGCAAAAAGCTCCGGCAATCCATAGACTGCGTGAGAGAGATTTTGTGCATCTGTATGCGGCGTGTAAAATGCTTCATAGATATCTTGCGGCAGACGATAATCAGCAGAGAGATCAACAACTTTGACACCCTTTGCAATAAGCGGCTTTACATAGGCCATCGCTGTTTTATGCGGTAGTGCCAAAAATATCAGATCACAGGCAGCCGCCATTGTATCTACACCTGCACAATGGACCTCATCTTCACAAACTCCACTGAGTGAGGGATGCAGTTCATTAATAGTTGTACCGCCTTCAGAGTTTGCAATATAGACGAGTTTAAAAGCAGGATGTTTCACAAGCATCTTGACAAGTTCAAGTCCTGTGTAACCCGTTGCACCGACTACACCGACATTTATCTTTTTATTCACAGTCAAAAATAATCTCCTGATATTTTACCTCATCAATCTCAAACTCTTTTTTCCCACCTGGAAGCTGTACAATGACCTCATCACCCTCTTCGCGTCCAAGCAGCTGTTTTGCAAGCGGTGAGTTAAACGAGATGAGTCCCGCATCAGGATTTGACTCTGCACCGCCTACAATTGTGTATGTCACTTCTTCATCACTATCCAAATCTGTCATCACAACCGTTGAGCCAAAACTCACTTTCGAGTGTGCAAGCTCACTTGGATCGACTATCTGTGCATTTCCGAGAATCTCCTGAAGCTCTGCAAGGCGATTATCAATGTTCTTTTGCTGCTCTTTTGCTGCGTGATACTCTGCATTTTCTTTTAAGTCTCCATGTTCAAGTGCCTCTTCGATCGCCTTTACAACACCCGGACGTTTTACCTCTTTGAGATCTTTTACCTCAGCCTGAAGTTTTTCATAACCATAAATTGTCATCGGTTCTACATTATTTTGCATAATTGTTCTCTTTAATATAAATTTTCGATTTTTATAATTATAGCGAAACTTATTTTACAGCAATGCAGCTTCACATAATTTCTCGTTAAATAAGTTACGACATTTTTAAGGGTTTCTTAAATAAAGATTAAGTAGAATATAAATTAACAAGAATAAAATAAAATTTTATATTTATAGCAGGCTGCATAGTGCTTTATTGCAAAAGTGATTTTAATCAAAATCCTCAAAATCTTAAAATCCTTGTTGTTGAAGACTCAGAGTTTTTCAATAAGGTTATTTATGCTCTTTTATCCAGAGAAGCGAACTTAGATATCGATCAGGCTGTAGATTTTAAACAGACACAAGCTCTTTTAGAAAAAGAATCATACGACTTTATCATTTTAGATTTAAACCTGCCAGATGCCTATGGAGAAGAGCTGGTTTCAGAAATTAAAAAATTAAGTGAAGCTAAAATAATCATCCTTACCGCAGAAGCCGATATACAAGTAAGAGAGACTCTGTTTAAAAAAGGTATTCTTGATTATCTGGTAAAAGATAAACATTTCACATCTTCAGTAAAATCCATTACATATGCAATAGAATCTGTCCAAAAAAATAAACAAAGTACAATTTTGGTTGTTGATGACTCTGTATTTATGTGTAAACAATTACAAAATATTCTTAATATTCGCAATTATAAGGTCCAAACAGCACTTAACGCTGAGGATGCTTTACATATCTTACAATCTCAAGAGATTAACACAATTGTTTTGGATATGGAGCTGCCAGATAAACATGGACTGGAATTTTTACAGGATATTAAAGATATAGATGAGTTCTGCCACATCCCCGCAATGGTTGTCTCAGCAAATAATGATCCGGAAATCATAAGAAAAGCATTAAAAATAGGAGCATCTGATTTTATTAAAAAAAGGACTTAATTAAAAAA
>VCAX01000029.1 GCA_013607665.1 Campylobacterota bacterium
AGATCAATATTTTCTATCATTACACTCAAAGAGTTCTCAATATAGGCATAATGTTTTTTGTAGATGCTAATAAGCTCTTTCATAACGACCTCGATTCATGTATCAAATGGATACCTCAAACGAGACAGTATTAAACTCTATCACTTTTTTTTATAAATTTAACCATAGTATGGGAATTAATAGCTATAATTAATGGTACTTTTATTGCTTGAAAGCAGATAGAAAATACTCCAGACAAGGTAGCTGATGGCTGATACACCAGAAGAGATAATTATTATTGAAGACAGCGATGCTGCTTCCTTTGATGACGGCAGTGACTATGCCGGCACAGATTATCTGCAAGAAGAAGAGGCAAAAAGAAAGAAAATCATTCTTTTTGGTGGTATTGCCATCATTGTAGTACTGATTATTGCTGTAACAATTATTCTGCTTGCACTCAAATCATCCAAAGAGCCTAGCAGCGTCGATATGAACTTTATCGACAAAAAGATTGAAGCAAGCAAAAAAAAGCCTCATATCGAGCCAAGTAAACTTGAAAACATGATTGCAAAGGCAAACTACCTCTATGCAAACAGCTCCAAACAAAAAGCCCTTGCCCTTTATGAGCGAATAGCTTCTTACAGCGAAGCTGTCTCTGATTATAACCTTGGTGTTGCACAACTTAAAGATGGCCAGTACGAAAAAGCACTTGCAACCTTTCAAAAAGCCATTGCAAACGATGAAAAACGCTGCGTGAGTGCTATTAACGCTGCAGTATGTTCTCTCCATCTTCATGACAAGGAGAACTTTAAATATTATATCGACCTTGCCTATGCATATCTGCCATATGAAATAGATTCCCCTCTTTATTCCTATTATTACACACTTATCAGCTACTACAACAAAAACTATCTAGCGGCACTCAACTCCTTAAAAAATGCAACATCCAAAGAGTACCCTAAAGTACAAAATCATCTCAGTGCCAAAATCAATGCACTCTATGAGAATGATTACGATGCCATTGAAGCAATGGAGCAAAACTATGATGAGCCTGAAGATTTTCCTTTAGCTCTTCTCTATACCCGCATAGGGGACTTTACACTTGCAAGCAGTCATCTTGAAGCAGCAATAGCAAAGGAGCAACAACCTGTGCGTGCGCCACTTGCACTCGGACTCATAGACCTTAAAGCTGGGCACATTGCAAAAGCGGCAAAAGAGATAAAAAATGTAACAGAGAAATACCCTCAGGAAGTTTATACATACTACCCTATAAAAGTAAAACTCAAAGATTCTCTTTTTGACCCGCAAAAGGCACAACAGGAGTATGGAAACAAACTGCAAAAATCAAAAAACATTATCTATCAAAAAATCTTTCACTTCTCACCATACAAAGTCTTTAATGCAAACCAGACCATCAGCTATATCCGTAAAGGAAACGCAAATATCTATATAGACAATGTAAAAAGTGCAAAAGAGTATCTTAAAAAAAGTTCTTCCTCCTCTTCAGTCAATATCGGCATCATAAAAGCGATTAAAAAAGCACTCTCATTTGAGATTCGAGAGGCAAATGAAGCCTTACAAAAACTTGTAAAAATTCAACCCAAACACTCTATTTTACAATACGATCTTGGACTCAGCTATGCACAGATGGGCAATCTTAAAAAAGCACATGAACATTTCCTTCGTTCATACTATCTTGATGCAAAGAACTATCTCTCAGGTATCTATGCCATCATGACCGCACAACTTATTAACAAAAAGTATTATAAACTCAAATCTATTCTAAAAGATTCTATTGCCCTCGAAGAGAAGAGTGAAGATATCGATCTCTACAAAACACTCATCTCTCTGAGTGAAGGCGATTATATCTCAGCTGTTGAATGGCTCGATAAAGATTATAAGCAGCGTCCGCTTTATCTCGCTCTTGATGTTTTACTTGCAACAAAGCTTTCTAAAATGGACAAAGCCAAAGAATCAGCCAATAAGCTGCTATTGATGCAACCAAATGATATACTTCCTAATATTATCTATATGGATACGCACTTTGCTGCACTCAAACCTTCTGAGTATGCAAAAGAGGTACTTAAATACCTCAAGAAGCACCCGTTTAGCTATGATGATCTCTACTTCGGTCCCTATATAACACGCTATCTATTTATTCAGGAAAATCTTATCAGCGGTCGGCTTTACTTCTTAAAACAGCAATTGAGAGAGGTGCTTGAAACAACAAATAAAGACACCCGCGATATTGAAAGTTCTCTTGCACTCGTTTCACTCTATGACAAATCTTTTGAGGAGTCCTACACACTTTACAATCATCTCATTGATGAGCTCAAAGTACGTGATGCCTATACGCTTTTTCTTGGTGCGGTCGCATCAACTGCAGCAGGACACCATGAAAATGCTATAGCCCTCTTAGAACTTGCAAAAATGAAAGATGGCAGTTTTTATGAGAGTCGTTATGCACTCGCCCTTTTATATATGGAGATAAACAATAATGATGGCGCAGTCATTCAACTCTCACGCATTCAAGAGGATGGGTTTCAATCGCAGTATTTTGAGTTTTTGATAGATACGGATAAACTGCTTTTTCAAAAGCAGCATCCGAAGAAGTAAGAGTTAAGAAAAGTACCCAACAAGTGTTTCAGAGGCAAGTACCTCTTGTCCAACCTGCAGATTTAGACGAAAATTATTTGGTACATAGAGTGATGTTACACCATTTATCATAAAACCATATCGAGCAGACTGCATAAGCGTCTCTCCTTTGATAATATCTATTGTAAGAGGAGTAAAGCTCTGCTTAAGTCTATGGACTACTTTAATACTGTTATTCGCATCATCAGTAAATACCAATTTGGCATACTCGTTTAAAAGCGTAAAAAGTTTTGTATCTTTTGCCAATCTGCTTCCCCGTACAAGCTTTACAGATGTCAGTTTGGCTTGCATAGGCAGACGCAGCACACCCACATTCAAATAAGAAGATTCAATATCTACTCTATAAGCATAGTCTGACTCTTCAAGCTGCTCGATAGCTGTTGCAACACCATCACAAGGGACAACAAGGCTATTTGACTGGTAAAAAGGCATTACCCTTTCAGGATTTCTAAATACGTAGATAAATGCAACAACCGCTATAAATGCCAAAAAAGCGAAAAGATCAAGATCTAAAAGAGAAAAAATAACAAAAGCAAGGAGAGCGTACCCAATAGTGCTCCAACCGCTTTTAGCGATGATAAAAAGATTATTTCTCATCTCTTTGCTCACTCTCGCTAGGCTCACTATTCATTGTAGCATCTTCTTTGAGTTCATCTTCAATACTCTCTGTGTCACCTACTACTTTGGATTCAATGCCGTTTTCTTTTTCAAAGTTGATGATAATCTCACGAACCTCTTCACCGGTAATATTCTCTTTTTTGTATAGAAGCGCAACCATATCTTCAATGGCATCTCTATACTCCTCTAAACGAGCGACAACAGCAGCATAATGCTCATCAAGTGATTGTTTAATGAAGGCATCCATCTCCTCTGCCATCTTATCACTGTGCTCACGTGTAGCTTGTTGCGCGCCGCCTAAGAAAGATTGTCGTGTTTTCTCTAATACCATTAAACCTGCGATATCTGTCATACCATAGGTCTGCACCATAGATTTTATGATATCAGTAGCACGCTCAAGATCATTACCTGCACCTGTTGAAATCTCACCTATGAACACCTGTTCTGCTGCACGGCCACCAAGAAGAACATCGACTTCAGCCCATAGTTCATGACGTTGCATCATAAACTTGTCTTCTTCAGGTTTATTGAGTGTATATCCAAGAGCAGCAAGGCCGCGCGGAACAATAGAGACCTTGGAGACTTTTTTCGCTCCCTCAGTTGTCTCAGCAAGCAACGCATGTCCACTTTCATGATAGGCAACGATTTTCTTCTCTTTTGGATTGATACGGCGAGATTTTTTCGCAAGCCCAGCCAACGCACGCTCAACTGCTTCGTACATATCTTGTTGCTTAACTGTTTTTTGACTTTTTCGTCCTGCCAAGAGTGCTGCTTCATTAACAATATTTGCCAAATCTGCCCCTGCAAGTCCTGCTGTAAGGCGAGCGATCTCTTCTAAATCCACATCATCATCGATCTTAACATCTTTGACGTGAACTTTAAGGATTTTAATACGCCCTTCAAAATCCGGTTTATCAACAAGCACCTGTCTGTCAAAACGACCAGGACGCAAGAGTGCCTGATCCAAAATCTCAGGTCTATTGGTCGCGGCTAAGATGATAACCGGTGTATCTGTTCCAAAGCCGTCCATCTCGGCAAGAAGTTGATTGAGCGTCTGTTCACGCTCATCATTTCCACCCATCGGCCCACCGGCAGCACGGCTTTTCCCAATCGCATCGATCTCGTCAATAAAAATGATAGAAGGAGCATCTTTTTTTGCCTGCTCGAATAGATCACGAACGCGCGCCGCACCAACACCCACAAACATCTCAATAAAACTTGAGCCGCTTACCGAAAAAAACGGTACTTCCGCTTCTCCAGCAACAGCTTTTGCGAGGAGTGTTTTACCGGTACCCGGACTTCCAACCAAAAGCACCCCTTTTGGAATCTTCGCACCGATCTCAACATAACGACCAGGATATTTTAAAAAGTCCACAATCTCCTGCACTTCTTCTTTGGCCTCTTCAACACCAGCTACATCATCAAACTTTGTCTTTGGTTTCTCAGAGGAGATGAGTTTTTTTGAATTTCCCATTCCAAGCAGTCCACCGCCCATGCTCTTTTGCATTCTTCCGGCAAAAAACATCCAGATACCAATGATAAGCAAGAATGGAAAAAGCCATCCAAACATCTCAGTAAACCAGTTCGTTTCAGAAAAACCTGTATAGTCGATTTTCTCTTCATCGAGCATCTTGACAAGTTCATTGTCACCTTTGACAATACGAGTCGTGTATATCTTCGTGCCATCTGCAGACATTGCACGCATAAGTGTCTGTCCGATTTCAACTTTTTTAATCGCTTTTTCTTTGACAAGTTTTTTAAGCTCAGAATAGTCTACCGGCTGTACTCGTGCTGTCGGACTCATAGCCGAATTTGCCGTTCCTGCACCCTCTCCGACCATAACCTTAAAGAGTAAAATCACCGCAACGGAAAAAATCGCAAATGTCAGCAGTGGATTTTGATTGAAAAAGTTATTATTATCATTATTGTTATTATTTTCTTGATTTGCCATCTATCTCTCTTTTATTTTTTCTTGAGTACTAAAGTGACCCATTCCTCTTGTGCTATTTTTTCTACAATTTCGCAATCTTTATAGTAAGCCAATACTTTTTCTTCATACTTATCAAGTATTCCGGATAAAATGAGTACTCCATCATCTTCCAATGCATTTTTCAACTCATTTGCAATAAAAGTGAGTACATCCGCTACTATATTTGCAACTACGATATTATATTTATTATTTGTTAATGAGCAAGAGCCCTCCCACAGTGCATGGAATTCAAGGCCATTGAGTGCAGCATTGGCTTTTGCATTTGCGACCGATACAGGATCTGTATCACAAGCATCTACAACAGCAGCAAGTTTCATAGCTCCAATACCGAGTATTCCACTCCCACAACCTACATCCAAAACCCTGTCATCTGCTTTGACATATCGTGAAATAGCCAGTAGTGAAGAAGCAGTTGTCGGGTGATGTCCTGTTCCAAAAGCAAGTGCGGGGTCTATTACAATATTTATAAGTTCTTTACTGGGTTCACTCCATGTAGGATGAATGTAAAACTTCCCTATACTTAAAGGCTCTATACTCTTTTTATATGCTTCAACCCAGTCACTGTTTTGCAGTTTTTTCTGCTGGGTTTCAAGCTCTATGGTTACACCAAGTGCTTTTTGTAAAGCTTCACGGAACTGTTCCAATCCCCAGACAATTGTGTCAAGTTCTTCTTCACTGCGTATAATAAACCCTTCTTCGGTCTCTTCAAAACCGATAGGGAATGTATCTGCTAAAAAATCTGAAAATAGAGAGTGGTGAGAAGAAACTTTGACACGGAGCTCGAAATAATGCTCTTGCATTACTCCGCAACACCCATTACGGCACCAAGTTTCTCTTTGAGTACCTGAGGAGTAAATGATTTAACAATGTAGTTATTCACACCAGCTTTGAGCGCTGTGATAACTTCTGCTTTTCCACCTTCTGTTCTTACCATAATTATTGGTAAATCTTTAAAACGATCATCAGCACGAACTTTTTTCACGAGTTCAAGCCCGTTCATTTCCGGCATATTCCAGTCAGTGATGAGCATCTCTACATCTGGATTTGCATCAAGTTGCTCCCAACCTTCAACACCATCGGCACCTTCTAAAACATCTTTGTATCCAAGACGTGCTAAAGTGTTTTTTATAATACGACGCATCGTCGAGCTGTCATCAACAACAAGTAATTTCAATTGAAATCCTTTTTAATATAATTTGCAAATTTATTTATCTAATAATAGCTAAATTTTGTTTGTTTTGCTATTAATTGAGTAATTTAAACATTTTTGGAAGGTCAAGTGTCCCCTCATAGTAAGCTTTTCCGATAATAACACCTTCTACTTCATTCGTTGCAATCAATGCTTTGATATCTTCTTCATCCTTCACGCCACCGCTTGCTATCGTTGCGACTCTGCTTGCTCGAGCGATCTCAAGGGTAAAATCGACATTCACACCCGAGAGTGTACCGTCACGCCCGACATCTGTACAGATAATGGCTTCCACTCCTGCACTGGCAAACTCTCGCGCTAAATCTGTCGCTTTCATTGTACTTACTTCACCCCAGCCTTCAACTGCGACATAGCCATCTATTGCATCAATGCCGACAGCTATAGGATACTTTGCCGCCATATCTTTGACGAATTGTGGATCTTTGACTGCAATGGAGCCTAAAATAATTCTGTCAATGCCGATATCAAGCATCTTTTGAATCGTCACCTCATCACGAATACCGCCACCAAGTTCCAGTTTCACATTACAGTTTTTTCGGATTTTGACAATCTGCTCCAAATTTTTCGGCTCACCGGCAAAAGCCCCGTTGAGATCCACAAGATGCACCCACTGCGCACCCATCTCTTCAAATGTTTTTACAAGCTGCCAAGGCTCATCAGAGTATATTTTTGCGCTCTCCATAAGCCCTTTTGTCAAACGTACTGCTTTACCGTCTTTTAAATCTATTGCGGGATATAGTGTCATATAAATGCTGTTCCTTATAAGTTAATGAAATTTTCTAAAATTTTCAGCCCGTTTTTATGGCTCTTTTCCGGGTGAGGCTGAATCCCCATAATATTATCGTGTGCCACTGCCGAAGTAAACTTATAGCCGTAATAGGTCTCTCCGACTATATCCTCTTCATGAGCACAATGCACATGATAAGTATGAACAAAGTAAAGATAGTGTTCATCATCGAGGCCTTCAAAAAGAGGATGTTCTTTTGTAAACATTCTGTTCCAGCCCATGTGCGGTACTTTGAGCACTTCTTCAAATTTTGCAGTGTCAAAATGCTCCACTTTTCCCTCTATAAGCCCAAGGCCTGCGTGAGAACCAAACTCTTCCGAGCTCTCAAAAAGCAGCTGCATACCAAGGCAGATTCCAAGCATTGGCTTGCTTGATGCTGCAAATGCTTTAATGGCTTCAATCATATCTCGCTCTCTTAAATGCTCCATTGCATCACCAAAGGCACCGACACCCGGAAGTATCAACTTATCATATTTTGCAAACTTCTCCGGGTCGCTCTCAACAACCGTCTTGCTTCCCAGTTTGGCAAAGGCATTCTGCACACTTGCCAGATTTCCCATGTTATAATCAATTATTCCTATCATTACTCATCTATCTTTAATTTTGTAAATTTTATATATACTGCCAAACTTACCAGTAAAAATGCAACACCCGTTACAATATACATCGCATATATAAGTTTGTCAGGATCGATAATCGCGAACTTAAATACCAACATCAAAGCCTCAATAGAGAGCGCGATAATAATCGAACCCAAAAAACGAACCATCGTCTTATGCGGTCCTGAAATATTATGTTCCTTATGCCGTCCGAGTATCTCCTCTTCTATCAAAGTCTTGGAGAGATCAAAAATTGCAAGCGCCAAAGTCAAGAGAATCGTCGCTTCGAACATATCTTTTATTTTAAACTTATCAGGCGTGATCTCATATACAAAAAAGCTCTGAATGCCTTTAAAAAAGAGCAGAACTGCCACAGCAATAAGCGCAAAAGCAAAAGCGCCGTATGCCACTTTAAAAAATTCGCTAAAAAGATGATTCATCGTTGTGGGATGTGCAATTTTAATCGCTTCATCAAGAGGGACATCAAGACATGCTACATATTTTAATTCTCCGTTTTCATTAAAAATCGGAACAGAAGCAGTAACAGTCAACTCTCCCGTAATAAGTGAAGGATAAGGGTCCGTCAGCGTACAGCGTTCTTCTCGCACCGCACGGTAATAATAGGCACGATCTGCCCTGATTCTTCCAATATCATCATCTATCTGTTCATGCTGCGTGAATGTTGGAGAGACCTGCACACCTTTTTTATCTAAAAGGTAAACACCCTCACAATTTTCCAGTTCTGCTTTTATCTTCAGCAGACGCGGCATGATCATTTCACGTGTGATAGACGGCAGACGGTTTGGTATATTTTTTGAGAAGAGATAACAAAAATAAGCTCTCGCTTTTGTTCTTCCTTCTGAAAACAGTTGTATATCATGTGCAACCATAACGACGTACCCCTTTAAAATTATGTTTGAATTATAGCAAATATTTAAACAATAAGCTTGGTATAATGTCATCAATGAATAAAGATATAAAAAAGATAGCAATTGTCAGACTCTCTGCTCTTGGTGATATTGTAAACAGTGCCGTTGTCGTGCAGTTCATAAAGCAAAACTATCCTCACGCAACACTCACATGGATTGTCGAAGATGCATTTGGCGATATTTTAAAAAGTGTAGAAGGGCTTGATCAAATCCATAGAGTCAACCTAAAAAAATTTAAACGCCAAAAGAGTTTTACACTCTTAAAAGAGGAGTATAAAAAGCTCAAAGCAATTGCAGATTTTGACATTATTATTGATATGCAAGGGCTTATAAAGTCTGCCATTGTTGCAAAGATTTTAGGAAAGAACACCCATGGTTTTGATAAAAACTCAACTCGAGAATCGCTTAGTAGCCTTTTTTACAAAACAACTTCACATATAGATTATGCTGCCAATGTCATCTCACGCAACACACAAGTCGTTGCAGACGCACTTGCCATAGAGATAAACGAAACAATGGTGCAAAACAAAGTGCCGATTTTTACAATAGAGAAAAATTTTGAGCTCAGAAGCGATGTAAAAAACATCGCTTTTGTCATTGGAGCTTCCTGGGAATCCAAAAAGTATCCAAAAGAAAAATTTGCCAAGCTTTGCAATGCATTACAGGAGCAGTGCTACATTATCTGGGGAAATGAACAAGAGTATGAAGAGGCAAAATGGATTTGTGATAACTCCGAGTTTGCCACACTTGCTCCCAAACTCACACTGGATGAACTTGTCTCTTTTATCTCCCATATGGATCTTATAATTGGCGGAGATACAGGGCCTACACACATCGCTTGGGCACAAAACATTGCTTCTATCACACTTTTAGGACCGACAACTTCGCGGATGATAGGGAAAAATGAGAAAAATATCGCCATTAAATCTCCCTCACATGTCAATATTTATAAAATTGATAAAAATGATTTTTCAATCTCACAAATAGAGACAGAGACAATCATACAAAAAGCAAAGGAGCTTCTCTACTAATGGGTTATAAATCACTCCTTGTCCTTGAAAAAATTCTCATGGCACTGCCAGCGAAAGTGCGTAAATCTTTTTTTACCCTCTTAGCTTTCATCGGCTACAAAGTTTCAAAAAAGTATTGTAATGTCGTCCGGGCAAACCTCAACTACGCTTTTGACAATACGATGAGTGAAAAAGAGATTACAGAAATTACAAAATACAGCTTTAAAAACTTACTGTATAACTTTTTGCATTTAATGGAAATGCGTCATATGAGCTCGGCTGATCTGGAAAAAAAAGCTACTGTGAAAAATAGAGAAATAGTTCAAAAGATTCACCAACAAGACCGGGCTATCATCTATGTAGCTTCCCACTACTGTTCTTGGGAACTGGGCGCTGCAAGTCTTGGCTATTTTTTAGAGCCTATCGCCGGGGTTTACAAAAAAATGAAAAATCGAGAATATGAAGCATGGCTTTTAGAAGCAAGAGCTCATTTTGGAAACAGTAACCTTGAAAAAACGAATGTACTTAAGCCGCTTATCAAACACATTAAACAAAAAAAAGCAAGTGGTATTTTAATAGATACAAATATAAACAAACGTGAGGGTGTCGTAATAAACTTTTTAGGAAAACCACTGCGACAAACAGCAACACCTGCCTATCTTGCAAGAAAATTTGGAGCGGCGATCGTTCCTGTGAGCATCCGCACTGATGATGAGGAGCATTATGAACTCATTATCCATGAAGAGATCCCTGTACAAAGAACTGAAGATGAAGCAGCCGATATTTTACAAACAACACAACTTCAGGCTGATTGGCTCTCTGCACTTATTCGTAAAGAGCCAAAATTTTGGTTTTGGCTGCACAAACGATGGAAAAATGACAAACCGGAACTTTATAAAAACTAATCTTTACGATTGTTCGCTTCACACTCCCGTGTCTGCGCTTCAAAAAGTTTCAAAATCGTTAAGAAAAATGCAGTAATTGCAGGACCGAGTATCATCCCCCAGAAACCAAAGGTTGTCAAACCAGCAATAATCGCAAAGAAAATCACTAATTCATTCATCTTTGCATCGTCATCATTAAGCAGTTTCTTATTAATCCATTTGATAATAAGCGGTTTTACAAAGGTATCTGCTGCAATTGAGATAACAATAACAGAGTATAAAGCAATAAAAATCGCACTACCTGAATTCCCTATAGCAAATTCATAAATCATAAAAGGCAGCCACATTAAAACTCCACCTACAACTGGAATCAAAGAGGCAAAGCCATACATAATACCAAACAATAGCCCATTATACCCCATAAAAGAGACGGCAATGCCAAAGAGCGCTCCTTCAAACATCGCAGTCGTAATGATGGAATAAAAAACGACACTCATTACAGCAGAGAGCTCACGTGCCAAAAGTGTACTCTCCTCGGCAGACATCTGCACTGCACGTTTTAAAAAGCTAACAATGGTTTCACCATTGTATAGAGCAAAAAAGTAAAATACAACAACTAAAAATGCATTTTTTAAAAATCCTGCACTAAATGCCCCTATTTTCCCTGCAATACTCAAAGCATAGGCAGTAATCGTATTTATATTGATATCTGCAAGATACTCTTTAAGATAGCTCTTTAAAAAGAGGAGATATTCAGGTGGATTGGTAATAAAGCCATTAATATAGAGCTCAACTCGCTGCAGTGTGTCTGGCTGTAGATGATTGAGCCAAATTGTCAGATTTCCTAAAAAATAACCCAGCGGTGCGAAGAAAAGTGCCGCGAGTAAAAGGCTCGAGGTAAAAGCGGCTGCCAGTTTTGAATGGAACTTTTGTTCAAAATAGTCTTGGATCGTTGATGTAGAGATGGCTAACAAAGCAGCAATCGTTATGACCATCAAAAACGGAGCATACAGTAAATACATCCAATAGAGCGAAGTTGCAAATAATATGGCAATAAAATATTGTGGTTTCATTAAAAGAGTGTCCCGTCTGCATTTACGCACTTCATATTTAAAACATCATACGTTGCACGTGTAGCTTTTCTCCCCTTTGCCGTTCGCTCCAAATAGCCGTTTGCAATCAGATAAGGTTCTAGTACATCTTCGACAGTCCCTTCGTCTTCACTAAGAGCTGCCGCAATGGTGCTTAGCCCCATTGGACGACCATTGGAGCTTGCAAGCAATTTTAAAAGGCGAAGATCCATCTCATCAAAGCCATGTGAGTTTATACCAAGTTCATCAAGTGCATATTTTGTTCTCTCGTGATGAATCTGCGTCTCATCAGCAACCTCTGCAAAATCTCTCACGCGACGCAAAAGACGTAAAGCGATACGTGGTGTTCCCCTGCTTCTTTTTGCGATCTCAAGCGCTGCTTCTTTTGCAATTTCTCTCTCAAGTTTCTCAGCTGCCTGCATAATGATTTTGGCAAGTTCCTCATGAGAATAAAAGTTCATACGAAAGCTCATGCCAAACCTGTCACGCAAAGGGTTTGAAAGCATACCTGCCCGCGTTGTCGCACCTATAAGCGTAAAGCGGGGCAGATCAATCTTGACCGTCTGTGCAGCCGGACCACTCCCTATGATAATGTCAATTCTATAATCTTCCATAGAGGAGTAGAGTATCTCTTCAACTGCAGGGGAGAGTCTGTGTATCTCATCAATAAAGAGAATATCACCCTCTTCCAAGTTAGTAAGTATTGCCGCTAAATCACCACTCTTTTCTATCATTGGTGCTGCTGTAACTTTGATATTTGAGTTCATCTCATTGGCAATAATCAGTGCAAGTGTAGTCTTTCCAAGCCCAGGAGGTCCATAAAAGAGGACATGATCAAGTGCTTCATCTCTTTTTTTACTTGCCTCTATAAAAACAGAGAGATTCTTTTTGATCTGTTCTTGACCAACATACTCACTCCAAGCATCGGGGCGCAGTGTCTGTTCTGTAGAGGCATCCTCTAAAGAAAAGGTCTCAACATCTACCATTCTATCCATTGATAAATCACTCATTAGCAATCATCCATTAATAGGTGTATTCTTCTGTAGGAAACTCTCTTGATCCTACTTCTTTTGCATACAAAGCAACTGCTTCTTTGACCAGAGTCGCACCATCCATATACTTCTTAACAAATTTTGGAGTGAACTCTTCAAAAAGCCCTAACATGTCGGAAAAAACAAGTACTTGACCATCTACCCCGTTGCCTGCCCCTATTCCTATAACAGGGATAGTCACAGCCTTAGCTACTGCTTCGGCAACATCAGCTTTCGTACCCTCGATAACCATACAAAAAGCACCTGCAGCTGCAACAGCTTTCGCATCTTCAATAAGTGCTTCTTTTTCTTCTTTGGATCTCCCTTTTACCTTGTAACCGCCCTCACTTCTCACAGACTGAGGCAGTAATCCTATATGACCGCATACTGCAATGCCATTCTCAGTAAGATAACGAATGACATCCGCTTTCTCTCTGCCACCTTCTATCTTGACACAATCCGCTGCAGTCGATTGAAAAACCTCAATAGCATTTTGCAGTGCTTTTTCTTTTGTAATGTATGTACCAAAAGGCATATCACACACGACAAAACTATTAGGAGCTCCGGCACAAACAGCATTTGTATGATAAATCATCTGCTGTAGTGTCGCTGAGAGGGTATCACTTTTTCCGGCAAAGCTCATATTGAGGCTGTCTCCAACCAAGATCATATCAGCACTCTCTTCAAAGAGTTTTGCAAAGAGTGCATCATAGGCTGTTATCATTACTAAAGGTCGCTGGCCTTTGGCTTTTTGTATAGAAGATATAGTTAATTTTTTACGCATCTAAAAACTCTTTTTATTTAATAGATGTATTTTAACCAAATATTGCTATAATTTGAAAACAATTGGAGTATTTGATGGGTATAAGAAGTGATTTAGATGCTAACTTTGATTTTGAAATAGTAGATGAGTTTTTAGACCACTACGCGATGATGGTTGAGAGTATGGAAGTAATGATTGTCGATCTTTCAAAAGCAAATATGTATGAAAGAAGTATCAATGAACTTTTTCGTGTCTTTCACAACATTAAATCAGCCTTAGCCTATCTCGAAATTGTGCCGATGAACAAACTTGCTGCTTTTGTAGAAGATGAGCTTGAGACACTTCGCAAAAAAAGCCGCCTATTTCACAAGAAACAGTGGACTGGCTTTTAAATATCAGTGATATGTTCGCAACATGGCAGGATGATTTCAAAATGGACAATGAACTGAGCAAAATCAAATACTCTCTACTAAAAATCCCCGATGATATGGAATAAAGACTTTTATGAAAAACTTGGTAGCCTATATAACTTCAGGATATCCTGATAAAAATTTTACAATAGATTTAGCACTTACTCTAGGTGAAAGTGGTGTAGATACACTTGAACTCGGTGTTCCTTTTTCTGATCCCGTAGCAGATGGCCCTGCAATTGAAAATGCAAACCACAAAGCACTTGAACTTGGTTTTAAATTCCAAAATCTACTTGAAATCTCAGAGATCATTGCACCAAAAGTCGATACGCTCTGGATGGGCTATTTCAATAGTTTTTATCAACAAAACATGCAAAAGCTCATTCCTCATGCAAGAGAGTTAGGTGTAAATGGTCTTATCATCCCAGATGTTCCTCATGAAGAAGCACTTGCCTATAAAGAACTTTTTGATAGTAACAAGATGGCAAATATCTCTTTTGTAGCACCTACAGATTCCAAAGAACGTATCAAAGAGATTGTCAGTGATGCAAAGAAATTTATCTATATGGTTGCCTATACAGGTATTACCGGTTCAGGTACAGCAGAAGATCTGCAACCCTTTTTAGCCGATATTAAACACTACACAAAAACGCCTGTCTATGTAGGTTTTGGTGTCAATAAAAAAACTGCAAAAGAGAAAGTAAAAGGTGCTGATGGAGTCATTGTTGGAAGTGCATTTATCAATATTTTACTTGGTACATCACTTTCAAAACAGGAGCAGATACAAAAATGTGCAACACTGGCTCAAAATATCAAGGAACAGATCAATTCATAATTTCAAAAAGCACTAAAAGTGTTTTTTGAAACACAGAGTCATTATCATCACTAACCATCAAAAATCTATTTTTAGAAACTTTTGTAACTCCCTCAAAATTATCGATATTCCAACCCTTCTTAGAATCCAGTTTTGCCAACAAGCTGCTTTTACAAATCCGCTTTTCATTACATTGTTCTAAATTCACACGCAACAAAGATGTTATGTGCCTGTTTGTAAAATAACTGTACTCACGCAAGAGCACAAGCAGGTTCGTATCATCCATAAACGCAATATCAGTTACTGCACCTTGGGCTTGAAATTTCCAAGTCTTCTTTTTTGCATAGAGTGTATGATACTTCCCTTGAGTATTTTTCAAAGGCAGTTCTGGAATTGTTACCACACCATAGTCCGCTGAATACGCCACACTTTCAAGACCTTTGTTTGGACTCTGGTAGTTATCATTCCTTTGCAACGTACTATTGAGCGCTATTTTTTTGATTTTCACACCCTTGCGTGAACAGTAAAGTACTCTATTCTTTCGCTCAAAAGAGATTAAAAGCCCCTCTTTGTAAAGAGTCATACCTTCTGCATCTCTCTTTTTTCTTTTGAATCGTTGCCCTTTTTTGTTTTGAAGAAAATAGCGCTCACGCAATGTAAGTTCTTGGATTGTATTGTTGTCTATTTTGCATTGAAAAATGTACAAAATGCCTTTATTATCACTTAATGCATAGAGTGTTTCACTCCTATAAGCAAGTGCAGAGAGTTCATGCACATCAGAAAACTCTAATCGTTTGGCATCAAGTATTTTTATATTTATCGCGCTATGTAATTTTATGTCGGAAGCGATTTGATATGGTACCATTTTGGCAAAAAGTAGTGATGATAACAGTAACAATAAGCTAAAAAATTGAAACATATATTGATTTTAGATTTTAAAAAAGGGAGATATTATTTGAAGATGGTGCGCCCAGAGCGATTCGAACGCCCGACCGCTGGTACCGCAAGCACATCCCGTATCATTCCTTAAACTTCCTTTCACTTCTTATAGCCCTATTTTAAGTGGGTTTATTTTTTCTATTATTCTTTACAGTGTATAATACTTCTTATAAGAGTATGTCCCTAAGTATGTCCCTACTCTAATCTTATAAAGGTGCATAATGGCTGTTGACCGAAAACAATTTACACAAAAAATAGAAACAGGTTTAAAATCTAATGACGATTATACCAAATTCTATCTAAATTTTAAACTCAATGGAAAATCAAAACAGAAGGTTTTGGATTATACTCAAAAGCAATGGGATAAACGAACACGAATTTCGAATGCAAAAGCTCAATTAATTCAAGAAAAAAATAAAGAAATTAACGAGGGTATTAATTTTAATGAAAATAGCACTCTCAATAGTGTTGCAGAAATTTATTTTGATCTAGCTTGTGAAAAGTCCAATTGGACTAAAAACCGTCAAGACACATATAATCTATATTGCAAAAATGGGATTGGTAAAAAGAAAATTAAACTTGTAAGGTAAGTTGATATAGACTCTTTACGTAAATCTATGGAAAAACAAGGACACTCAAAACAAACCGTCAATGGATGCAGTCCCAGAACTATTAAAAAAGTTTTAGTTCAAATATTAAAACCAATCCTTACTTATGCTTATGAAAATAAAGTTATATCAGAAATTCCAATTATCAAAGCACCAAAACAACATCGGAATAAAAAAATTGTCCAAAGTGCAACTGAAAAGTTTACTATACTTTATAAAGAAATTTCAAAATTATATCAAGAAGATCCATTTTACAGAGCACTTTTTCTTTTTGCACTTTATGGAAGACGATGGAATGAAATTAGAACTCTTCATTGGCAAGAAGTAGATTTTTCACAAAATACATATACGATTCTTGCAAAATATAATAAACTAGGCATTGACCAACATTATGATTTACCATCATTGATTAAAGCAGCTTTAATTGACATTCAAGATAATCATGAAGGATTAATATTTAAATCACCTATCACACAAAAGGAGCTCTATTCTCCTAAAAGACAACTAGAAAGAATCAGGAAAGCAACAGGCATTGAAAAATTAACAATGCACTACTTCAGACACATACTTGTAAGTGCAATGGGCGAACATGGGATTGCTAACACAATTTTATCTGCATCCTTAGGACA